>CAZAGT010000111.1:0-13764 GCA_964484515.1 uncultured Desulfobacteraceae bacterium
GCGCCGGTGAGTTCCAGGGCCACCTCCTTCTTAGAGGTCATCAAACCGGCGCCACAGCACTTGCCCCCCACCCCCCAGGGGTGGATCTGGGCTCCTACGGCCTCGATGAGCGGTTCCATGGAGGTGGGCCGCTCCGGGTCATCGAAGGTCCTGTAAGGGCGCAGGCACTGGCAGCCGTAGTAGGGTGCCACGCGAATCCCTTCGAGCCGGTGCTGCACGCGCTCGCGAATGTCCTCCGGATCAAAGTCCCTGCTGATGATATCGAGCAGATGACGAACCCGGACTTTCCCCTTGAGTTGGAGATTTTCCTCGGTAAGGGCTTCATTAATCTGTTCCAGCAGGCGCTTTTCGGTCCCGATCTTCTCCATGACCCGTTTCAGGTTCAGGTAACAGGCACTGCAAGGGACCAGAAAATCCCTATCGACACCCAACCTTTCTCCTAAAGCGAGGTTGCGTCCCCCGAGGACCAACGGCATAAGGGCACTGGTTGCCTCCGCAGCGCTGGCCCCGCAACAGGTCCAATCATCCAGCTCCACCAATTCCGCTCCCAGGGCCCCCATGGCGGCACGGGTCGAAACGTCATACTCACGAGCGCTTCCCTCCAGGCTGCAACCGGGATAGTAGATGTATTTCATCGCCCCGCCTCCTCCAGGTCCTGCACCTTACGGAAGAGCCGATCGAACCGCCCGGCGCCCAGAATCCGCGGCACCTCCAAGGGGGTCTTCCTCTTCAGCATGAGCTTTATCCCCAGTGCGGCGAACCGCAGCGGGAAGAACGGGTTTTTCATAGACAGAAAGTAGCGATTCATGAACTCCATCTCCCGGAGCCGACCATAACGCTGCACGGTATCCATGAAGGTCCGGTACATGTTCGTACTTTGACGGAAACCCTTGCGCCCCTCCGCCGCAGCCAGGCGCTTCAATGCGTTGATGGTCTCCGTCAAGGGGAGCCCGCGTGGACAGCGCAGGGTACAATAGTAACAGCCAGAGCACAGGAAGAAGGTCTGGCTCTGGAAGATGCGATCTTTTTCGCCGAGCTGGACGAGCCGCCACATCTGACGGGGCGTGATGTCCATGGCGAAGGAATTCGCGCAGGAGCCGCTACACGTCCCGCACTGCATGCAGGCCTGGATCTTGTCCTGGATCTCGGCCATGAGCCTGTTTGAGCCCGAATCAGGCGCTGTTGTTTCCGAGTGTTGGGCCATCATGGTGTCCCCTTCTCTCCATCAGATGCTTGCAGTACGCAAGGACTCGTTGCTCTGATGTGAATAGAACCTAGGCATAATACTTGTTGCTCGTTGTATGTTGTCGAAGAACAGGGCTGGAACCTCGATCTTCGTACCTCGTTCCTGAAACCTGCTCACACCTCCAAGGCGGCGTCGATCATGCCGAACACCTGTTGATCGCGGTACCCTCGCAGGATTGAGGCACTGTTCGGACAGACGGTGGCACAGGAACCGCAGCCCTGGCACATCAGTTCGTCGACGACCACTTTGTCCTCTTCCTGATCGAGTTCGCGGGCCCCGTAGGGACAGGCTTCAATGCAACGCTCGCACAGGGAGCAGAGGCTGTGCCGCACTTCGGCAGTAACGCTCCCCGAGGCCAGTCGCTCCGCGCTTAGGATCCGCAGCGCTCGTTGGGCCGCGGCCTCGGCGGTGGCGATGGACTCCGCGCTGGAACGTGGGGAGTGTGCAATCCCGCACAGAAAAATCCCCTCCTTGAGAACGTCCACCGGGCGCCATTTCGGTTCAGCCTCCTGGAAAAATCCATCGGACGTGACCTCCACGCCGAAAAGCCCGGCGAGATCCTTGATCTCGTGCGGAACGATGCCGGTGCCGAGGACCAGCAAGTCGGGCCGAATCTTCAGCTCGCGGCCCAGGACCGGATCCGTGGTGGTGATCGTGGGCCGTCCATCCATTACATCCACCTGCGGCTTCCGCTCTGGTTCGTAAGGGATGAAAAGGACACCCTCGGCGCGCGCCCTGGTGTAATAACTCTCAAGGAACCCGTAGGTCATCATGTCACGGTAGAGGATCCAGATATTGACCTCCGGATTGACCTGTTTCAGATGGAGCGCGTTCTTCAGTGCCGATGAGCAGCAGACCCGGCTGCAATAGTTGCGTGGCTCTTCGCGCGAGTCGACACATTGGATCATGACAACATCCTTCATCCGAGCAGGATCAAGGTCGCCCGTGGCCAACTTCTTCTCCAGCTCCAACTGAGTGACCACGGCATCACTTTCGCCGTACCCATAACGGCTCGTGCGGGCCTCGGTGCCGCCGGTGGCAAGGACCACGACGCCGTGCTCGAGGGTCTCACCCCGACCGTCATCCCTTTCAATCATCGTGCGAAAACGCCCGGCAGTCCCGACGGAATGCATGATGTTGGCTTTACAATAGACTCTGATATTCGGGGATCGTTCGACCCGTGCGATCATGGCCGCCATGAGATCTTGCGGGGACCCCCCATCGAGGGTTCGATGGAGCGCGCGCAGATTGCCTCCCAGCTCCCCACCCTTTTCGACCAGGCTCACCTCGTAACCATGATCGGCAATGGAGAGAGCTGCGGTCATCCCGGCAATCCCTCCGCCCACCACGAGGGCCTTTTGGATGACCCGGGTCGTCGGCGTCGGCAGGGGATCCATCCCCTTGAGCTTGCTGAGGCCCATCGAAACGATCGTCTGAGTGTCTTGCCGGATTGCCTGCTTGTCTGCGTCCCGTCCGGGAAAGGCTGGCGTGCGGATGTCCACGACATCGATCAGGGTTGGGCTGAGGCCGGTCGCCTCTCCGAGTCGCCGCAGTTTGCCGGTGTACACATAAGGCATGCAGGCTGAGATCAAGACCCGATTGGCGGTGCTCCCTTTGATCATTTCCTCGAGTTCGTTCCAGCCTTCCGACGTACAGACGCGGTCGATAAAACGGACCTGGTCAACCGCTCCCTGGCCCTTGAGCCAGGCGGCGAGACCGTCGAGATCCAGCCGGTCGTCCAGGCTGCCGCCGCAGCGGCAGATCGAAAGCAGGACCCGCGGCAGTTCCCGCGAGACATCGCGAAACGTGTCTTCGGGGCCGGATTCATCTCTCAGGCTCCCGCCGCGCGAGTGAATGAGTTTGGAGGCTTGTAGGGATGCCGAGCTGGCGTGGATGACCGACTCCGCGATGTCTCGCAGGCCGGCAAATGATCCGGCGGCGAAGATGCCGTCCTGGCTCGTACGGCTTGGAGACGTTGAATCGACGCTACAGAAACCCCAGGGATTCAACTCCACGCCGGTCCGTTCGGCCAGCCCCTCAGTCCCCGCGGCGGGCCTCTGGCCGGCGGCCAACACCACGAGGTCGAAATCTTCTTCGCGTTTGACGCCGTTCAAATCCACGTGAAAGACACGCAGATCCCCTTCTTCAGCCGCCTGCTCGACGCTGTGCACCCGGCTGCGCCGGAACCGGACGCCGCACTCCTTTTCGGCCCGGTCGCGGTACCGTTGGTAATCACGCCCGAACGTGCGCATATCCATGTAGAAGATCGAGGTATCCACTATCCCACCGCTCTTCTCTTTCGCGAGCAGCGCCTCCTTGATGGCAAACATGCAGCAGGCGGAGGAGCAGAAGTCGGCATTGATCTGTTGGTCACGGGAGCCGATGCACTGAAGCCAGGCGACCTTTCGGATCTCTTTACCATCGCTCGGACGGACGAAGCGTCCCTGGGTGCCACCGGTCCCGCTGAGCAGGCGTTCGAACTCGATGCTCGTGACCACGTTGGGCAGTTGGCCGTAGCCGTAAGGATTCTTGTCCTCGGCGGGGTCATAGGACTCAAAGCCGGCTGCCAGCACGACAGCCCCCACCTCGATCGGGCTCTCGCCTGTTTGCAGCAGACCCTGATAGAGCTGGACCACAAGGGGCACCAGGCCGTCGGGGTCAAAGGGTTTCATGAGGTAATCGAGGGCCCCCATCTTCATGGCTTCAACCGCGGTTTCCACGGTAGCGTAAGCGGTCATCATGACCACCGGCAGCTCGGGCTGAACCTCTTTGGCCCGTTTCAAGACTTCGACGCCGTCCATGCCGGGCATCTTGATATCCAGGAGGAGGAGGTGAAAGGTCTGGGCGTTGAGCTTCTCCAGGGCCGTCGTGCCGGACTCGGCCGTATCGACTTGAAAGCCTTCATCCTCGATCCACTCCTTGAGGGAATCGCGCACTATGAGCTCGTCGTCCACAACCAGGATGCGAAACTCACGCCGGGCATCGAGCAGGAAGTCGATGGCCTTCGTGGGGCAAACCTCGACGCATTCGCCACATAGAGTGCATGCGGCCGTGTCCACGGTGTAGGTGTTAGGGATGTTGTGCGGAACTGGCAAATAGACGGCCTTGCGGTTGGTGAGGCCGGCGTTGAATTCATCGGGAACCTCGACCGGACAAATCCGGGCACACTCGCCGCAACCGATGCACCGCTCCGGATCCACGAAGGTGGGTTTCTGCCGCAGGGTCGCCTGAAATCGGCCCGGTTCCCCCTCTAACCCGGCCAGCTCAGTGGACAACATGATGCGGATGTTTTCGTGGAATAGCCCCTTCCGCAGGCAGAACTGGGATGCGTTGTCACGCTCCACGAGGGGAAGCATCTTGCACATTCCGCAATGATCGGTGGGGAACTGGTAATCCAACTGGGTAAGGATACCTCCCAGATTGGGGGCCTTTTCGATAAGGGTCACCTGGTAGCCCGTCTCCGCCAGATCAAGGGCCGAGCGTATGCCACTGATGCCGCTGCCGACCACCAGGGCCTTCCCGATCTTCTTCATGAATGGACCTCCGGTTGTCTACGGTTACACCGGCCAAAACACTCAATACGCCATCGATCCATGACTCCATCACTCCAATCTTGGCAGTTAGTCTTTGCCGCCGGTCACTTCGCTGAATTCGGCCTCGCGAAAGACCGCCAGGGGCGGCTCGTCCTCCAGGCTGCGACCGGCCTCGTATTCGAAGGCCTTTTGGGTAAAGGCCGAGACGGTTCGGAAGATCTCCATGACCGGAATGTTATTGGGACAAGCGTTGGAGCACTGCCCGCAGCCGATGCACGCCGTGCTCATGTGGGCCAACCGGGTGATGTGAAAGAAGACCGTATCACTCGGCATCTTAAGGATCCCTTTTCGTTTGGCCCAACGCAGGTACTGCGCCGGCTCATGGTCGAAGACATCCGTCAAGAAGACACACTCTTTGCAGTAACAGACCGGGCAGGCAACCCGGCAATTGTAGCAGTTGACGCAGTTCGCCAGGTAGGCCATGAGCTTGTTTACATCCGAGGTCGCCTCGGAGGTCTTGGCGAACATAGCGTCCCGATAAACAATTCGGTCGGCTACCAGGGTCTTGAGGGCCGCGCTGCGGGCCTCCGGCTCCTCCACCTCGGGGAGCCCTTCCAGCTTCGCGAAGAGCCTTTCTCCGTCGGGGGTATTGGCCTTCAGGATGAGGTGATCATCCGGGTCGGCCCCGAGCAACCCGATGATCAGGTCAGCGTTTTCAGCGGTGGGATATTCACAGGCCTTGCATGCCGGTGACAGATCAAAGTCCTCGCAGGCGGTACCCTCACCCGACTGCAGCCGGCGGTAGAAGCGAAGGGTCGACTCGGCGCCGTCGTCGCCCGCAAAACGCGGATAATCGACATTGCTGTAAGCCCCGAGGCAGTCGATCCCAATCATCAGCACCTCGTCCGTCCTGCCCTGTTTGAGCTTCACGAGTTCGATAAAGGCCCTGATCTCGCAGGGGCGCAGCACCACCGCGATGCGGCCGCCGATCGGTTTGCGGGTGAGTTTGGTGACGACCTTGGCGGCATTGATCGGAAATACCGGTGCGAGGGGATCGACGCCGTTGATCTTCTCGGGGTCGGTAACCAAGGTCGGCATCACCGCATTTTTCATCGGAAGATGCTGGGAGACAAGCAGGCCGCTGATGTCTCCATTTGCAAGAAGCTCTTTGAAGAAGGCCTGCAAGGCATCGAGTGGGTTCTGATTCTCCACGTCAAGTCTGAATGTCTTGGCCATGAATATCCTCCACAAAACCACGGAAGGCGGTTTCAGGACGATCCCCTTCCGTCCGCTTGTCGTCCTCGGTCTATAGGATCATTTCCTGTTTGACCTGATTCGGGCCGATCGCCTTGATCTCCGTCACCAGTTCTTGGATCGTCTTGGCGAAATCGACACCCTCGCTGGCACCGATCCAGGTCAGCTTGACCCGGCGTTCGTCGAAACCGAACCTGGGAAGGATCTCTTTCAGCAGTTTGACCCGTCGGCGGGCCTTGTAATTCCCATTGATGTAATGACAATCTCCGGGATGGCAGCCGCTGATGAGGACCCCGTCGGCCCCCTCCAGGAGCGCCTTGATGACGTATTTGGGATCCACCATCCCCGTGCACATCATGCGGATCATGCGCACGTTGGGTGGATACACCAGCCGGGATGTTCCCGCCAGGTCGGCGGCCGTATAGGTACACCAGTTACAGACAAATGCGATGATGGTTGGTTCAAACTCTGCCATGGGTTTGCTCCCTTCAAATCTGCGACTACCCTCGCGGTAGTGAGGTATCTTCACGCATTAGGCCCCGACCTCCGAGATCGCATCCATGATCCCGTCGAGTTCCGCAAAGACTTGCTTCTCGCTGAAGTGCTTGATTTGGGCCGCGCCGCTCGGACAAAAACCGGAACAGCTGCCGCAGCCCTTGCAGAGGGCCTCGTTGACGACCGAGATCCCTCTCCGTTCGTCGAACTCAATGGCCGAATAGGCACAGAGGTTGATGCAGGTTTGACAGCCGGCGCACACCTCGGGATCGATCCAGGATATCGTCGGAGAGATCTTTACCTCGCCGCGGGTCGACAACTCGAGCGCCTTGGCCGCGGCGCCAGATGCCTGTGCCACGGTGTCGGGGATATCCTTCGGCCCCTGACAGGCCCCGGCCAGGAAAATACCGTCGGTGGCGGTGTTGAGCGGCCCGAGCTTCGGATGCTCCTCCAGGAAAAAGCCGTCCGCGCCCTGATTTACGCCAAAGATCCTTCCCACCTCGGCCGCATCGTCGCGCGCCTCCATGGCCGCGCAGAGGATGACCATGTCGACCGGTACCCGATATCGCTGCCCCAGCAGGGTATCCTCGCCGATCAAGGTGAGTTTGCCCTGCTCTTCGGGTGAGAGGGCTGCATCCGTGATCTCGGCCGGTTTTCCGCGCACGAACGTAATGCCCTCCTCCTGGCACCGGCGATAGAACTCCTCGTACCCTTTCCCGAAGCAGCGCATGTCGATATAGAAGTCGTAGATCTTCGTATCGTGCCCGACCTTGTCCTTCAGCAGATGCCCATACTTGAGGGCGTACATGCAGCAGACCCGGGAGCAGTACTGGTGGTAGTTGTCATCACGGCTGCCGATGCAGTGGACGATGGCGACACTCTTCGGCGGGTCCGTGAATTCCCCGTGCTCATCTCGCATCAGGATTCGACCGTCGGTGGGTCCGGTTGCGTTGTTGAGCCGTTCAAACTCGAGGCTCGTGAGGACATTCGGGTACCTTCCGTAGCCGAATTGCTTCATGGGGGTCGGGTCCAGGAGATCGTACCCGGTGGCGATTATGATGGTGCCCACCGCGAGCTCGAGTTCTTCCGGTTGCATCTCATGATCAATGGCTTGGGCCTCACAAACCTGGACGCAGGCCATGCATTCACTGCACACTCCGCAGTTCAGGCAGCGTTGGGTCTCACGCCGAGCCTCTTCTTCCGCAAAACCCAGATTCACCTCATCGAAGGTCGCGGCTCGTGCGATTGGATCGCGAAGACGACTTCGGACCCTGGTCGCCCGGGTGACGCCCGGCGGGATCTCTTGCCAGTCACGTCCCGGCGGCTCTTGAGCCGCCTGTTCCGCGGCCCATAGCTCGAGATCCTCAGCATTCAAAAAGCGATGGATGGCCTCCGTGGCCTTGTGCCCGGCGGCCACCGCCTCGATGACCGTGGCCGGACCGCTAACCGCATCGCCGGCCGCAAACGCGTGGGGGATGGAGGTCTGCATGGTATGGGGGTTGACAACCAGGGTATTATGGCGGCTGAATTCCGGCGCGCCTTCGTCGTCGGCCCAGTCGATCTCCGTCCGTTGACCGATGGCCGGGATGATTGCGTCACAGGGGATGACGAATTCAGAGCCCTCCACGGGGACCGGCCGTCGCCGGCCGCTTTCGTCGGAAGGTCCCAATTCGGTCTTGAGGCACTCAAAACCACTGAGTTTGCCGTCTTGACCGAGAATCCGTTTGGGGGCGGTCAGATAGTAGATCTGGATCCCCTCGGCCAAGGCTTCCTCGATCTCCTCAGGATAGGCGGGCATCTCCTCGCGGCTGCGCCGGTAGACGACGTTGACCTCTTCGGCGCCCAGCCGGAGCGCTGTGCGGGCGGCGTCAATGGCGACGTTCCCACCGCCGATGATCACTACCTGCCGTCCGGGCCTTTGCCGTTGACCGAGGTTCACCTGCCGCAGAAAATCGACGGCATCGAGGACGCCCTCGAAGGCATCTTCGCCTTCGATGTTCAGTTTCAGGCCGCGGTGAGCACCAATCCCGAGAAAGACCGCCTGAAAGCCTTGTTGCTTGAGGTCGGCAAGCGTGAAATCCGTCCCCAACTTCTTCGTCTCGACCTGAACGCCCAGCTTGAGGATGTGATCGATTTCCTGATCCAGGATGCCTGGGGGCAGGCGGTAATCCGGTATTCCGACCCTCAGCATACCGCCCAGGGTGGGCAACGCCTCAAAGATGGTGACCTGATAGCCCTTAAGCCGGAGGTAATAGGCCACGGTCAATCCCGCCGGCCCGGATCCGATCACGGCCACGCGCCCGGGGCGGTCTTCGATCTCCGGTCGCGGTAGCTTATCGAGATCTACCTGATCGGCGGCAAAGCGCTTCAGGTCCCGGATGGTCAGGGCTTCGTCCAGCTCCAACCGACGGCATTCGGCCTCACAAGGGTGTGGGCAGACTCGACCCAGCACGCCCGGCAAGGGGAGTCTCTCCATAATCAACTGGACAGCCTCCTGATACTTGCCCTGCCCGATGAGTTGGATATACCCTTGGACGTTGATTCCCGCAGGGCACGTGACGACGCATGGGGCTCGGTCCATTTTTTCGATGGCGAAAGTGATGGGCACGGCCTGAGGGAAGGCCCTGTAGATCGCCTTTCGCTCGCCCAGCCCCTCATCCCATTCGCTCGGCCTGGTCACGGGGCAGGCCTTGGTGCACTCGCCGCAACCGGTGCAGGTATCTTCCCTGACGTAGCGTGGCTTGCGGCGCACCTTGACCTTGTAGTTGCCCACAAACCCGGAGACCTCTTCGATTTCGCTAAAGGTCATCAATTCGATGTTCGAGTTCTGACCCACCGAGACCATCTTGGGTGTTCCGATACAAGCGGCACAGTCGAGGGTCGGAAAGGTCTTGTCGAATTGGAGCATGTGGCCGCCAATGGTGGGCGCTCTTTCCACCAGATAAACCCTGCGACCGGCCTCGGTGACATCCAGGGCGGCCTGCATGCCCGCAATACCACCTCCCACGACCATGACGTCGGGATGGACACGGGCCCTTCGATCGGAGAGGCTTTGATGGTAGTTGACCCGATTAATGGCCGCCGCCGCCAGGGTCTTGGCCTTGCGAGTGGCCTTATCCGCATCCTCGGTGACCCAGGAGACCTGCTCGCGGACGGAGGCCATCTGGAAGAAGTAGGGGTTGATGCCTGCTCGCTGGCAGGCCTGTTGAAAGGTCTTTTCGTGGAGCCTGGGACTGCAGGAGGCTACGACCACCCGGTTTAACCCCAGCACCTCAATATCTTTCTGGATCATCTCCTGCCCGGGATCCGAGCACATGAACTTGTAGTCCCTGGCCACGACCACGTTGTCAAGACCCCGCGCGAATTCCGCCACCTCTTCAACGCGAACCTTACTGGCGATGTTGACACCACAATGACAAATGAAGAAGCCGATCCTGTTACGCATTTTTTGACCTCAATCGATGACCATGTATTTCCGTGCAGGGACAGCGCAGAGCAATAAAGAACGATTCAGGCCGGAGGCTCTTTTGACCGTTCAGGCGATAGGAGGTTTTCGATGCATTCGATGAGTTCCTCCGATTCGGGCGGCTTCTCGATGTAGGCCTCCGGATCAGGAACAGATTGACCCTTGTATGAATCGAGTACGTTCTGAGAATGAAAAAAGGTCTTTTTGGCGATGCCGGAGAGGATGATGACCGGGATATGCTTCAGTTCGTCATGGGTCTTGATCTCCCGATACATCTGAATGCCTCCCTGTTTCGGCATCATCACATCCATGATGATGAGATCCGGTTTGAGTTCCTTGGCCTTCTGGATGCCTTCCAGGCCGTGTGTAGCGACATAGGGCTTGTAGCCGCTCGTCTCCAGCAGGGTAGAGACGAATACCCG
Source organism: uncultured Desulfobacteraceae bacterium (assembly GCA_964484515.1). GTDB lineage: Bacteria > Desulfobacterota > DSM-4660 > Desulfatiglandales > HGW-15 > CAZAGT01. Next base: position 10,417 of record CAZAGT010000111.1, read on the forward strand.
CATGTCGAGCTCATCGTCGACCACCATGATTTTTTTCTTGCTCATCTCTCTGCCCCCTCCCTTGAGGTTATCATCCGTACAACACGAAAAGGGCCGTAAGCATGGCCCATGCCAAAGCGATAATAAAGAATAATTACGGTATGTTATGAAAACCGTCGATCCGGATAAGAGGGAGATAGAAGAAAAAACGTTGCATTAATGCAACTCAATTTGGTGGGATGAATGAATATTTGCAATAAAAAATAGGCAGTTATAATAATGCAACAAATGCAACATTTGATGCAGATTTGTTGCGGCGATGTTACGCAACTTCTTGGGAAGGCTCATGGGGAGAGATTATATTTTCTCATTTTTCGCCAGAGGGTGGTACGATCGATGTTGAGTTCGCGAGCCGATCTGCCCCTGTTCCAATTATGTCGCCTCAGTACGTCGTGGATTCGCTCTCTTTCGCTTTCTCGGCGAGTTACAGTCAGGGGTCTTGGGGATTCCTCCGCGGGGATCGTAGATTTTTGCCGCTCCATGAGGCCCAGGGGGAGGTGTCTCGGTTCCACGATGCTATCTTGGCAGATGATCAGGGCGTGTTCCAGGATGTTTTCGAGCTCTCTGACGTTGCCGGGATAGTCGTAGTTGAGCAGGATGGCCATGCACTCCTTCGAGATCTTCCTGGCACGGCTCTTTCTCAGGACCACGAGTCTTTTCATGAAGTGGTCGATCAGAAGAGGGATATCCCCTTTGCGGTCCTTCAAAGAAGGCAGATCCAGCCGAATCACATTGAGACGATAGAAGAGGTCGGCGCGAAACCTCTTCTCATTCACTAGACCTTCAAGATCACGATTGGTCGCCGCGATGATGCGAACGTCTACCTTGGTAGTCCTCCGACTCCCCAGGGGATAGAATTCCTTGTCTTCGAGGACCCTGAGTAATTTCGCCTGCAAGGAGAGCGGCAGGTCACCGATTTCATCCAGGAAGATGGTCCCTCGGTCCGCCTCTTGAAACCGTCCTGGTTTGTCTCGGTCGGCCCCGGTAAAGGCCCCTTTGACGTACCCGAAGATCTCGGATTCTAAGAGCGTGTCCGGCAGCGCCGCGCAATTGACTTTGACGAAGGGTTTTTGGGCGCGCTTGCTGCTGTTGTGCGCCACCTTGGCCAGGAGGTCCTTGCCGGTACCGGTGGGGCCCCCGATGAGCAGGGTCGCCTCACTTGGGGCCACGACCGACACGATTTCAAAGATTCGCTGCATGGCCGGGTCCCTACCGATCATATCCCCAAGGGTGTAGCGACTGCTGATCTCGCGGTGCAATCGATCGATTAAAGAGAGGTCCTGAATGGTGGCCAGCCCCCCGACGATGCGCCCCTCTTCATTCTTCAAGGCCATGCAGCTCGCCTGGATGGGGAGCGATTGAGCGTCTTTGGTGGTCAAGAGCAACCTGTTGTCGGAGCGCGGCTTACCGTCTGAGATCGATTGGCGCAGGAGGCGCATCCCGTCGCTGGTCTCATCACCCAGGACGATAGAGCACGGTTTGCCGAGGATCTCCTTGCGGTCGTAGCCGGAGATCGATTCTGCCAGGGTATTGAAAAACGTGATGTGGCCGCCGCGCGTTACCGTAAATACACCGATATCCAGATTATCGAGGATCATCTTGAGCCGGTGATCGTCGTAGCGGATCCGATTGATGAGATCGACGAAGGCGGAACGATCCTGAAAGATCTCGATACACCCCGTCAGCTTGTGAGCCTTGTCGTAGAGAGGTGTGACGACCTTTGTTATGAGGCGCTTTTCTTTGTTGATATCGTAAATCTCCACATCAAAGCTGAGCGAGGTCTGCTCCGCCTCGACCGCCTCATGGAACTTGCATTCACCGCGGCACAGATCATTGTGGAAGACCTGGTAGCAGGGCTTTCCGATGACATCTTTCTCCTGGTAGCCGGTCAGCCGTTGAACCGCCTGGCTGAAGGAGGTCACCCGTCGCCGGGAATCGACGGTAAAGACCCCAATATTCAAATCGTCGAACAAGACCCGGAGCTGTTCGTAGAAGACCAGCTTCTCTTCAATGTCATTTCTTGCGGTCTTCATTCGCTAAAGCTCATGCAACAACGGGATTCAAAGTGCTCTTGATGATTTCGAGGAGTTGCTCGGGCTCAGGCGGCTTTTCGATATAGGCTACCGGAGGATGATCCCCGCCGGCGTCGAGTTGGCCCAAGGAAGCATGGGCATCCCGGAAGGCCCTCTCGGATAGGGCCGACAACATGATGACGGGGATCTGCCTGAGGTTGGGGTCTTTCCTGAGCTCCAGGAGCATTTCGATGCCGCCCAGCCTCGGCATCATGATATCCAAAATGACGAGGGCCGGTCCATGGGCGCGGGCCTGTTTCAAGCCCTCCTCGCCGTCGGCGGCGCTAAGAGGCACGTATCCGCCGGTTTCAAGCAGGGTCGTCAGATACGTTCGGGTATCCAATTCATCGTCGACGATGAGGATCTTGGGGGCGATTTCTCAACTCCTTTGCCTGCATGCCGGGTTCCCGCGAGCTTCGTTTACTCCATGGGGGCCGGTAACGTAAACTGCTTGGCGGGATTCCGGATCGCAATGACATGGCAATGGGCGTATTTGGATACATTGGCGACGGTACTGCCGTGTTCGATCCTGTCGAGTTCAGATTTTCCCAGGGCCCCCATCACGATGACATCGATATCGTTTTTCTTGGCATATCGAATGATTTCTACGTCAGGGGCACCGTCCCGCACCACGAAGAGGTGGTCAGCAAGGTCCTTGAGCTTCTGACCGTACTCTGCCTGCAAGGCCTCTTTGGCCCTTTTTTCGACCTCCTCGTTGTAGAAGCCCTCCTTGTTGTCTCCCCCATGGGCGACATGTTCGTCCACGACATGTCTTGCGTACTTATAGGAGGAGTGCGGCACATGGAGTATATGAAGCTTGGCACCGTACTTCTTCGCCAAATCGAGGGCGTGCAAAAAGGCGATGTTGGCGTCTTCGGAAAAATCGGTACAGAAAAGGATGTTCTTGTAATCGATCATAGTCAACTCCTCTAGGTTATTGATGTAACTGACCCGGTATTTAGGTTGTAGACCGGAGGTGTAGGTGTTTCAGACCTTGTGACGTTCTAATCAGACCGGACAACGCTTGGCCCGAGGAACTCGCCGTCGGTAACGGGGTAACCCCTGAAACCCCGTATGAAACTTCTGGAAAGGAGATCTTTGGTACCTTAACGCCCGGCCATGGGGGTCTCTTTTCAAGAAACGAAACGTTACCCGCTCGAACGCTGAAGAAGCTTGCAAGCAAGGCGGCCGGAGCAGATTCAGAGAATGGGCCAAGGCTATCAATCCGGCCTATACC
>CAZAGT010000112.1:0-13708 GCA_964484515.1 uncultured Desulfobacteraceae bacterium
GTTCGGTAGACGTTCACTGCCGAGTCCATTGCGGTGACGTAACTAACCGTAGTATAAAGGAAATCTGGCTTGACAGCTTGAAGCAGTATCGCAACCTTCACAAGAGCGGCCGCTTCGCTGAATTGCCGACCATGTGCCAAAGATGCTCCGATTGGCAATCAGGGTACGCGGATTTTGTGTTGGCCGACTGCGCCGATGCCGGAATCCAAGAAACTTAGGAGAGGAGGAAACCCGCTTGATCTATGTCAGAGAATAGCATCATACATACCCAAGCAAGTTACAGCCTGAGAGAGGACGCCAAGGATTTCCCCATGATGGTCGTATTGTCCTTCGTCTACGTGTGCAATGCTCGGTGCCCTAACTGCCCTTACAATAATTCGAATATTCGCGCAGCCTACTCCGATGCCCTTGTCATGCCCGAACTCGTGTTCAAGAAGATTGCTGACGAATGCGGACTGTACCATTCTTACCTCAGGCTTTCCGGTGGCGGGGAACCGATGCTCCACCCCCAGGCCGTGGATCTCATGATCTATGCCAAGGAACGCGGCGCGCGGATCGGTCTCATTACGAATGGGTCAAAGTTCACTCTTGCAAGCCTCAAGACCCTTATCGCTGCCGGTGTGGATGTCATTGAGTTTAGTGTCGATGCCGGAAATGAGGAAACGTACGCGAAAACTCGGCCTGGTCTGGACTGGTCCAGATTGAATCAGAATGTACGCCTCGCCGTCGAACTCCGTGAGAAGCTTCGATCAAACACCAGCATTATCGCAAGTATCATTAACCAGACCGACATCGATGTCCGGCAGGCGGAGGCCTATTGGAAGCAGATCGTGGATAAAGTCCAGGTAAGGAAATATCTGACATGGGGATACAACGAGGATAAGTCGGCCGACCCGACTCCCTATTTGCCCCCACAGGATCGGGTGCCTTGCCCCTGGCTTTTTGAACGACTGAACATTGACTCCCGGGGCGATGTGACCCTCTGCGGCGAAGACATCGCTTTTGAGGAGAAATTTGCCAATGTGATGGATACGAGCATCAAGGAGATCTGGCATAGCCCTGAATTCACCTACTTTCGGGAAAGGCATCTTTCCGGTCAGGGAGACCGTATTCCTCTATGTAGCCGATGCCCGGACTGGAGATATCGATCGTGGCACTATAACTACTGGAAGATCCTTCGAGATGCCGAAAACGAAAAGCAACGGCACCAACAATGAATCTGATAGAATCCGCGCGGTCATACCGGCTGCCGGCTGCGGGAGTCGCCTGCTGCCTCTGACTCTGGTGACCCCCAAAGAGCTGTTTCCTTTGCGTCGGAGACCGATGATCCACATTGCGGTCGAAGAAGCGATCTCTTCTGGGATTGAGGACATTGCGATAGTCATTCGGCGGGGGAAAGAGGTCATTCGCTGCTATTTTGACGCTTTGATGTCATCATCAGAGCCCGCCTTGTCGGATCAGCGGTCGATCCTCTCTCGAGCAAAGATTCGGTATGTATTTCAAGAAAAACCCATTGGCATCGGAAATGCAATTTTTGAAAGTCGGCATTTCATTGATGACGACCCATTTGTCCTGATCATCCCGGATCAATTCTTGGATTCCGGAGTCCCGGCGCTCAGGCAGCTCTTAGACGCAACGCACAAATCCAAAGAAGGCGTCTGGAGTAGCCTGATCGTTCTTCCACCTGAAAAGGATTCACTGTTTCCTGGCGCCCGGGTGTTCGATCTCGCAAACCGCAAAGGGGACGTGTTTGAAGTCAGGGGGATCAAAGACATAACAGCAGGGTCCCCCGACTCCCTACTAAGGGCTTTCGGACGCACATACTTTCCAAGAGGGGTATCTCGATTTTTTTCCGACCGTTTCTTGAACCCAGCAACAGGGGAAAACGATCTCTTACTCACGTTTCAAGCACTCATGCATCAATTTTCAAACTTCGCCGTTATCCTAAAGGGCGCACCCATGGATTTCGGGACATGGGCAGGATATGAACACTTCTTCTCACGTCTCAGATGAAGCAGAACGCGAGCAACAGAACGCGGCGGAGGATGCCAATCGACCTCAAGGGAAGAACGCACGCCGCACCGTAGGAATTCTGCAACCAGGTTACTTACCGTGGCTAGGCTTTTTTGAACAGCTTTATCGCTGTGACGTGTTCGTCGTTTACGATGACGTCCAATATGAAAAAGGGGGCTGGCGAAATCGCAACCGGATCAAGGCACCCCATGGGGTCTTATGGCTCACGGTCCCGGTTCTGCTCAAGGGCAGGGGCCTCCCTTTGATAAAAGATGTCACGATCAATTCATCTGAGAATTGGCAGAAAAAGCACGTCAAAACGATTACTCAAAGCTACCAAAAGGCAGAGTATTTCGGGACTTATGCCGACAGTCTTTTTGCCATACTTAACCGATCTTACACGTATCTGATCGATCTCGATTTGGCATTAATCGATTGGCTGCGAGAACAACTAGGTATTACAACACCGATGCTATTGGCTTCGGAGATCGGAATTTCGGGCTCGAGCGGCCGAAGGCTCATTGATATCATCAAATTCCTTGAGGGTGATCACTTCTACGAAGGTTCGGCGGGGAGAAACTATCTGGATCTCCAGCTCTTTGAGGAGGCGGGGATAGCCGTGACATTTCAGGACTACCAACATCCCCGTTATCACCAACTCCATGGTGATTTTGTATCCCATCTCTCAACCATCGACCTTCTTTTCAATTGCGGCTCACGGAGCCAGTCTATCCTTGCAGAGGCTGGGGGGGGAGAAAGGACATGAAGACAGTTTTGATCACTGGAGGAGCGGGCTTCATCGGCTCAACCTTTGCCCGTTATCTTTACGGGAAATATCCGGATTATAGATTGCTAGTGTTAGATAGCCTTACGTATGCCGGCGATGTCGAAAACCTTCCCGTTCCTATTTGGAGAGAAAATGACGAACGCTTTGCTTTCTGGTATGGCAATGTCACGAACGGCGAACTTATGGCTACCCTGGTCTCACAAGCCGATATGGTTGTCCATTTCGCAGCTGAGACGCATGTTACAAGATCCATTTATGATAATACTCTCTTTTTCAAAACGGACGTGCTTGGCACCCAGGCGGTGGCAAACTCGATCGCTAAATTCAAGGGACGCATTGAGCGATTCTTGCACATCTCCAGTTCAGAGGTGTATGGTACGGCCCTGACAGAAAAGATGGATGAAAATCATCCCTTAAATCCGATGAGCCCTTACGCTGCCGCCAAAGCCGGCGCCGATCGTCTCGCTTATTCCTATTGGGCAACCTATGATATACCTGCCGTTATCGTTAGACCTTTCAATAACTATGGCCCGAGGCAACACTTGGAAAAGGTTATTCCACGATTCATCACCAGCACTCTGTTGAATGAGGAGCTCCGGGTTCACGGGGACGGCTCCTCCGCCCGAGATTTTCTTCACGTGCTCGACAATTGTGAAGCGATTGACCTACTTTTGCATGCGCCGCCGGAAAAGGTCGTCGGTCAGGTCTTTAACATCGGCTCTGGCGAACATCGTTCAATCCTATCGATTGCAGAGGACATCCTTGAAATCATGCAGCCCTCTGACCATTCGCTGTTGCATATCGGTGACCGCCCGGGGCAGGTATTAAGGCATACGGCCAATATCTCAAAGATTACATCAACCCTGGGCTGGAGGCCGAAAATATCTTGGAGCAAAGGCCTCAAGGAGACCATCCAGTGGTATCAAGACCATCAAGAATGGTGGCAAAAGCAGCTTTGGATGAGGGAAATCCCCATTACGACCGCGAACGGGAGGCGTGAGTTACATTAATGACTTCAATACCCGTTTCCAGGCAGCCACGGAGGATCTTCCTTTGAAAGTTGAATTCTTCCGCCACAATCTGGAGGAACAGGATATCCATAGCCTATCTATGGTCTTGCGATCTGTTTTCATAACCACTGGCCCCGTCACCTCCGAATTTGAGAAGAAGTTCGCCCGCTACGTCGAATCGGAAGATGCGGTTGCCTTAAATTCATGTACCGCCGCACTTCATTTATCCCTGGTAGCCCTTGGCATAGGACCAGGCGACGAAGTCATTACGACACCCATGACATTCATAGCAACCGCCACCGCCATCATGCAAGCGGGAGCTACTCCCGTTCTGGTTGATGTAGAACCAGAAACAGCCTTGATGGATGTCGAGAGGGTTGAGGAAGCCATCACAGCCCGTACCAAGGCCATCATCCCCGTGCATCTGTATGGCTCGATGGTCGACATGCGAGCCCTGCGCCCAATCGCTGATCACTACAACATCAAAATCGTTGAAGACAGTGCTCACTGCATTGAGGGTGAACGGGAGGGATCAAGACCCGGTTCCCTGGGAGACCTTGCTTGTTACAGCTTTTACGCCACCAAGAATTTGAGCTGCGGCGAAGGCGGCGCGGTTGCTACCAATGACCCCGAGCTTGCACAGAGGATCAGGCTCCTTCGAAATCATGGCATGACCAAGGATGCGGCCACCCGTTACACCGGGAAATATCAACATTGGGACATGGCCATGATGGGGTGGAAATGTAACATGGATGACATTCACGCCGCCTTGCTCGTCAGGCAAATTGAAAGACTGGATGCCTATTGGGCACGGCGGCAAGAGATCTCTATGGCGTACGATTCTCAGCTTCTTGAGATCCCCGACATCCAAATTCCCAAGACGAGAGGCAAGAGCGCGCGGCATCTCTACACGATATGGGTGGACCCGGACTCGCGTGATGAGGTTCTATCACACTTACAACAAAAGGGAATTGGCGTCGCGGTACACTATAGGGCTATGCATACGCTGACATTTTTCAAAGAGACTTTTCGATATCAGCCCGACGACTACCCTGTCGCATACCGAATCGGTCAAAGAACCTTGTCGCTACCCCTTTATCCAAGCCTCAAAGACGATGAAGTTGCGTATATCACTCTCGCTCTCAAAGAACTCTACGATCGGTAACGTACCGTCTTTGCACTGCTGACAAGGGCCTATCAATGGCGACGACTGATCTATTGCTTGAAAGATAATGTTCCGACTACCACCTTTTCGTCAATCCGGACATCAAGAGATATGATATCCCAAGCCAACCTGATAACCCGTAAATCACAATTGTTTGCCATCTGCTTCATCCTTTTAATCTCGATTATATTCTTCTACCCTGTCATCTTTGAAGGGAGGACATTCTATGCTTTCGATAATCTACTGCAATATATGCCGTGGTCGACGTTCAACTCCCACACTGAACCGCACAATCCCTTGATTTCTGATCCCGTTAATCTCTTCTACCTCACAAGCCATTACCTAAAGTCATCTTTGCAGGAAGGCGTACTCCCTTTTTGGAAAAGTTCAAATTTTTGCGGTGTATTATACACGCCGCCTTACCATCCACTCTACTATCTGCTCTTTATCTTTCAGCCGTTGTCCACCCACGACCTGTTCCTCTGGTTTCACCTCCTGGGCATTGGGATCTTTATGTGGCTTTTTCTGAGGGAAATCGGCCTCGGCGATCTGGCCGCCACCGTAGGAGCCGTGTCGTGGATGTTTAACGGCTATCTGATGGTATGGTTTGAATTTGAAAACGTACCCATGCTGGCGTTTCCGTTGGTAGGGACGCTTTTCTTTCTTGAACGCTGGTTTAAGACACACAGCATGCTTTCTTTTCTCTGGCTCGTGGTTTTCATCGCTCTTTCGATATGTGCCAGCCTTGCGCATATCCTTATTTATCAGTTCATCTTCCTGGCCTTCTACACCATTTATCGTTTCCTGACCGCAGAAGACCAGCAATCACACCAACTCAATACGAAGTTTCGCTATATGTTACTCGGCACCGGTCTCGCCTTCTTGATCGCCTCCATTGTCTCCCTCAGTTTCTTCACCGCCCATCTATCCGTCTATCAGGCCAGCCAGAGAGATCCGATCCCGTTCTCTGAACTCTACAAGCTCACGGGGCAGTTACCGGCGAAGTACTTGATCACGTTGATCTTTCCAGATTTTTTTGGTAGCCCCGTTCTTGACATGACCTTTACCCCTTCCGTTCATGGCCATCAGCCTTACAATAATTACAATGAACTGTGCATCTATCCGGGCATTCTCGTCCTTTTTCTCGCTGTTGCATGTATTCCCTATTGCACAAGACGGAAATACGTATGTTTTTTTGTCGCTACAGCCGTTCTTACCCTTCTGATGGCCATGGGCTCCATAATCTACTATCCGTTTGCCAGATTCATTCCAGGGCTCAACCTCTCGACTCCGACTAGGGTACTCTATCTATTTGGCTTTTCCATGTCTACGCTGGCTGCCTTCGGAACGGATATCATTATGAAAGAAAGCGGTCCTCGGCGTTATGCAGTTGTGTCGCTTTGGACTCTGCTGACGCTTATCGTCGCCATAGCCGCTATCGCCGTTCAAACCGACTCCGGCATTCACTGGGCGGCCGGCTCGGCTTTCGGTGATCGATTGACCGAGCTTCTGCCAAGACTAAAAGAGCACTACAGCCTTTTTTATCCGGTGATTTTAAAACCCCTTTTCATGGTGCTGCTCTCACTCAACATAGTCGTTGCGATTCTCTTTGCGGGAAAACGGCTTCACAAGCACCTGTTGGGCACCCTCGCCATTTCCCTGCTTACCTACGACCTGATCTCTTTCGGCCTTTTTTATAACACAACATCACCGATGGATCTCAAGTACCCCACTACCCCTGCTATCCGTTTTCTCCAAAAAGATAGCACAAAATTCCGCGTCGTCACCGTTGGCAACTTTTTGCACAACGCGCTTGCCGTCTATAACCTCGAAGACATTGGTGGATACGGATCTTTCTATCCTCGGCGATACGGGGAGTTCCTCCATCTAACCCAGCATGGTTATACACCTGGTTCTCTGCCTGACAAGTTCAATCGCTGGATCTTCTTCAGCCGATTGGACTCGCCGCTTCTCGACTTTCTTAACACGAAATACGCCCTAATCCCGCCGCATGCAAGGATCAACCTCCCTGCGTGGAGACTTGTTTATGACGGTGAAATTGCGATTTACCAAAACTTGAATGTCCTTCCCAGGGTATTCTTTGTGAATAAATATGATCTTGTTGACACTCCCGAAAAGGCCCATCAAGCCATTGCCCAATTCACTAACGAGGATTTCGGCGAAAAAGTACTTTTGGAATCGCCACCGCCCTTCGATTTCGCGGTTCCCGAATCTCAAACTCCATTAGAGTCAAGGATCGAGATCCTGGCATATAAAGAGAACGAGATCACGCTAAGTGTATCTGCCCCCTCGGATGGATTTGTAGTCATTAGTGGCAGTTATCATCCGAGCTGGACCGCGCGTGTCGACGACGAAGGGACCGAAATTCTTCGTGCAAACTATATTGGACGTGCCATCCCCGTCAAGGCTGGGCACCGCACGATAGAACTGACCTGCAGACCAAGACCCGTCATCATCGGCCTCGCGATAACGGCCGCCTCCTGGATCCTTCTTTTCGGATTGATCTTAATCCTGTCTTCCAAGAAAATTTTGGGCCGTACGAGCACCGACGTCGCAGGAGGCGACAGCGACACGAATGCGGCTATCTAACTTAGAATATGTCTTCCTTAGATTAGTACGGCGGTTTATTTTCAGCGAGGGATTCCTGCTACGGTATGGAAGGCATATCCCTTATTACCGGGTGAATCAGGGGGGCGTATCACCCGTGCCAATCGTGGACCTATACTGGAGTTTTTTGCATCAAAAGGGTATTCGCCCAGAAGGGAAGACGATACTCGAACTTGGGATTGGGGCGACCAATAGTTCAGGATACGAAATCATAGGCCGCGGTGCGCAGAAATATATCGGCTACGAGCCATACGTGCCGTTCAATAAAAGAGATGATGATGAAATATGCCACGGCGACATACTGAAGCGATTTTCAAGCCTTCAAAAAGACCGGCTTGTTCGGGTTTCAAGGCTAGAGAGGATCACTGATCTTGTAGACATCGTCTTTTCACATGCGGTCTTAGAACATGTGTATGACCTTGATGAACTTCTGCGGGCTCTAAGAAAGTACTTGAAGCAGACTGCCTGCATGATTCACTCGGTTGACTACCGTGATCATTTCAACAAGTATCCCTTTCATTTTCTCCAATTCTCAGATACCACCTGGCGTCGATTCCTGAATCCGGGGGATCTCACGCGGCATCGCATTTCGGATCACATCCGCTCATTTCAACGTAATGGATTCTCGGTGGAGGTACTCGAAAAGAAACTGGATAGCAATTCGTATGAGAGAATCAAGAATCACATCCATCGTGATTTCTTGAAATACCCGCTTGAAGATCTCGCTACGGTTTCTGCGGTACTCTTCGTGACCTTCGATATGGGTTAACCGGGCCTGATATCGCCGGATTCACGCAGGCTGGACGACGTTCTAGCTCTCATGCGGGAGTCTGAAAGGCCTGTCAAGCTCGTAAATATGGATCGAATAGCCGATATAGTCTTTTGGTCGAGTCTCACGCAGATACTCAGCTAATCCAGCCAGGTCAACGTAAAGAGGATAGAGGTTGGTGACGCTGATCGCCAAGATATCTCCCTTTCTCAACTCTTGGCATTGGGTGGGGGGATCAGGGATGACGAAACTCGGCAACGCCTCATAAGGTATGTCGTACTGGGAGGGATCTGCAGTTCCGAAGTAGCTCAGTCTGATCGTTTCGATCCCATTTCGATCCATATAGGACTTCAACCCTTTGAGATCCTGGCCCCAATCCAAATTGGAGTCAACCAAATACCGATACCCCGATTGAGGGCCTCCCACGAACTGATTGAAATAGGCCAGGTAATGAGGGTGGACGGCGAGGGCCTCATATACGTACCATCCCACGAGCAGAACCATGAGAAGATATTGGATGGACTTTTCTTTGTTCCAGAAGACGGCCAACCGACCGCAGATGAGCATCACGAACGGGAATATCGGCAGGACGTAGCGCAAGCCCACGTTCACTTCCGAAAACCATGAAAAGGCCGCCAGAAAGGTCAGAGGTGGGACCAGAAGGCAGAGGGTGCTGAACCAATCGAGGGCGGAGATTCTTCTCCATGAGATCAAGACAAGGAAAAGGAAGACCAGAACCGGTATCGGGACCTTGATGAGCAAGGCATAGATATAGTAATACCACCATCCCCCCCGCGGCGATACATTCCCGCCAAGGAAAGCGGGAAAACCCTCTCCTACCAGAGCCCTTTGGATCTGAATTCCGCCATAATAATTGGAAATCTTGAACCCATACCCGACAAGAACAACCAAGACCGCAATGATGGTTACGATCAACAGGTTACCTAAGGGCGCCACGTTAAATCTGAACCCTTCCTGCCGGAGGGGTCGCTGGGGATCAAACAGGGCCGCCAGAGCCGTTGTAAAAAGCATGATCGGCATCCATATCAGGCCGGCGTATTTGCTTAGAAAGGTGAGCCCGGCAAAGAACCCGCACAAGACCGTCTTCGCCAGGGATGGTCGTTTTGTGCTGTCCCAAAGAAAATATGCCGCAATAAAACCAAAGGTGGTGAGGGCGATATCGGGGGTCACAAGCCGCGAATGCGCTAGCACATTGGGGCTGAAACAGAACAACCCCAGACTCAGAAGTGCCCCCTTGCTCCCGTAGAGTCTACATCCCCAGTGGTAGACAAAGGCACCAAGCAAGAGAGCCAAGACCACGCTCGGCAGCCGGGCCCAGAAAAGGAGACGATCTCCGGGCGGCTTGCTCTGCTGCAAGAGACATTGACCGCGACGAACTCCCGCCAGCACATCGCCGGCACGTCCCTCCCGAAAACAGCTTCGCTCAAGGTCAAGAAACAGGAGGGGGAGACTGTTCAGATAGTAGGCCAACGGCGGATGCAGGGAAAGGGAAGGGATGTCCCAGCGAAGATTCTCAAAGAGATAGACGCCTAGACCAAGGTAGTGCGTTTCATCCCACGTCGCCGATTTCGATCTCATGCTCGTCAGGGACAACGTCGCAAAGACCGCCAAAAGCCCCCCCATCAGCACCCGGCGCTTCAAACGGTCGCTCATTCCCTAGAACTCTGCGGCTCTGATGGAGGTTTACGCCCCTCCCCTGATAGCTCGGCCAACCGCTCCACAACGAACGGCCGGTGGGGAGCGGTTGGCTTTGATGCTTGGAGGTATGCCCTGTACGTGTTCTTCGCTCGGGCGGCGTCCCCGACGGCCTCATACGCCCGGGCAAGGCTGAAGAGGTGGTCTTTGTCCGTACCCATGGCGACCGCCTTTTCGATGGCCTCGACGGCCGCCTGAGGGTGGCCCGATAAAAGATATGCAAGCCCCAGGTTGTGCTGAGCGTCCGCGTGGTGGGGGTCGATTGCAAGGGCTTTTCGGTTGTAGGCGATGGCGTCCTCGAAGCGATTCTGCGACAGGGCGATCATGCCGAGCAGGGTGGGAAATCGTGGTTGGCTGGGAAAGGCCTGCGCTGCCTCCGCGGCTACGATTGCAGCCTTCTCGAACTCCCTTTGACTCCAGTAGGCCTTCGCCAGAAAAAACTTGTCCGTTCCTGTAATCCTTGGCTCCGAGGCCCGCATCGAAACCAGGAACAGGAGGATCACGACCGCCGCCAGGGCGAGCGATTTGACGAGCCTTCCCCTCTGAATCCAATTCGCCAGGGTCACGAAGCCGATTCCACTGCCGAGGATGAGGAAGGGCACGGCCGGCATCCGAAAGCGCGACGAGGTATAGAAGACGAATAGGGTTACCAGGGTGCAGAGCATGGGCATGACCAGCCAATACGTTTCACGCCTCTGACGACATCCGATCACAAGGCCTGGAACCCCGAGGGCAAAGACAAACGCAAAGGTCGGTAAGGGCCATTGGGTAATGGCTGAGAATTGGGCGGCCACGTCGTAGGAATGATTCACGGGGATCTCATGATCTCCAATCGTGCCGCGCAATTTATTCTCCATCAAAACCGGGATCATCGCCGGGTTCCGCCCTAGGAGACGAAGCGTCTCCCGCCACCAGTAGCGGGAGGATTCCTTCGCACCGAGGGATCTACCCACCCGTCGCTCAGCCTCCCTTCGAAAATCCTCCTCCGAGTGTTCCGGATGAGGACGCGCAAAGGCGGGCACCTGATAACGACCGGTCAGATTTTCAGGGTTGTTTGATGCATAGAGGAGTCTCCCCGATTGCGAGTTCAGCCAGACGATCTCTCCGCTCACCATATAGTTGCGAAGGGTTCCCAGGGAGCTCAGCAAAAAAAAGCCGAGCAGAAAAAAGGCACTGCGTTTCAGAAACAGTAGGGTTCTAGGCCGGTCGATAATCCCATGAAAGACGAACGTGAAGGGCATGAGGCAGAGGAAGTTCGCGCGGAGATAGACCATGGCCGCTCCCAGCAGGCCGAACAAGAACCATGGCAGGGAACGCTCCGAATCCCTGATCTTCAGCAACATGAGCAAGAAGAACAGCGTTAGGGTCACCGCGGTGGTCGTCTTTAGGATCAGCAGGGTGTAAAAGAACGCGATCTTGTACCCTGCGTAGATGAGAGCGGCGACGATCCCCACCGAACGACTCCAGATCCGAGTTCCGATCGCATACAGCAAGAGTACGCTGAGGGAATCCAGCAGGATCTGAAAGAGACGAACGACATACAGATTCTCGCCGAAAATCGAGAAGATCGCCCCCAGGAGCCATCCATACAGGGGGTCCATGAAAAACGCCTCGTCCTCACCCTGCCAGTACGTCCCGGCGGCCAGACTCCGGCCCATTTCGACGTAGTAGGCCTCGTCCAACACGGGATAATGGAGAAGCGGGTTATCTTCGCTTAGGCTGAAATGGAGGAGGCGTAAAAGGACGGCCAGGAAGAGGATAACGAGAATCATGCGACGCCCGTGCGGGGCCGAGATCGTTTCTGAGGGTTGGAATGATTCCATAGCGCATTAGGTGAAGCCCAACAGCCTGCGCTGACCTGACCTTTCTTGCCGGGTCTTCTCCCGTTCCATCACGTGAACGGAACCGGCAGGTTTCCTCATTCTTCCCAGGCGGTAAACGCTCAGGAAGGGAGGTAAGAACCATGGCAGGGATCGCATGATTTCAGAGTCGAAGTACTTCCGGAGGGTCGCTTCGACTTCCGCTCCGGAATGGGAATGATCCGCCGGCTTCACATATCCCAGGAGCCAGCGGCCCAGTCGATAGAAACGATTCTCAGTGGGTGACAGGTAGAGGACAAACGCGCCGGGTCTGATTACGCGCGCCATCTCCTTGACAATCCCATCGAGGTCCTCAAAGTGCTCGAGCGCGGAAAGGGCCAAGATGCCGTCAAACGACTCGTCCCGGAACGGCAACTTCATGCCGTCGGCCCTCGTCAACGAGACCCCTTCGAGATGCTGCACCGTCCTCATTCTTTGAGCAGCCCTCGTATGGAGATCGAATCCAACCACCGTGCGATAACGGCCGGAAAGGAAGGGGAGCATAATGCCGTTCCCGCAGCAGAAGTCCAGTATTCGTTCACTTTCGGCCCCCAAGAGGAGTGACGCGACCCGGTCGAGCTTGCGCCAGTTGAGAGCCCTCACCAATGGGTTACGCGCAAAATAGACCGGTGAGTCGACGTAGACCCCTTCGGCGAGCCGTTTGAGATCCTCCCTGTGGATTCGGGGGATTCTCACTCTCTCTTTCTCGGGCAGTGCGGTCTTTACCAGGACCCACAGCCCAAGGGCGTACTCGATGATGTCAAGAGGAGAATCCACGTCTCTCAGAAAACGAATGAAGACCCTCGGTCGCATGTAGACAGCCCGATAGGCCCTCTTCTGCATCCGCTTCATCTCCTCCATGGACCTGCCGCGAGGGACATAGGCCAAACCACCCTTTGTCCAGCCGCCGTGGGTCTTGAAATCAGACCAGTTATCGGATCTGAGTCCCCCTTCCCTGATCGCCATGTCGTACAACGTCGTCCCGGGAAAGGGGGTAAAGAGGGTGAACTGAGACCAGCGCGCATCCAGCCGCTTGGCCAATGCGATGGTCTTCAGACTATCCGCTCGGGTCTCCGTCGGCAGCCCGAGCATGAAGAAACCCCTGATACTGATACCGACCCCCTTGGTGAGGGAGAAGGTCTTTTCAATGCGATCGATACGAATCCCCTTTTGGATCAGGTCAAGCAGGCGTTGAGATCCGGTCTCCACGCCGTAGCTGATCTGCCAACACCCGGCCGCCTTCATCGCCCTGAGCATCTCGGCATTTACTGTGTCCACGCGGCTCTCACAGGTCCAAACCATCCGTTTTGCGAGGCCCGAGTCGATCAATCCCTCACAGAGGGCATGGACAAAACCTTGGTCCAGGGTCAACGTATCCGCCTCGAAGTTGATTTCTTTGGCCCCATAATCATCCACTAGCAGCCCCACCTCTTCGAGCAGCCGTTCGACCGAGTGATACCGAACCCGGCGGCCGAAGATCCGGCAGCAGAAGGCACAGTCAAACGGGCAGCCGCGGGCAACGCTGACGGTAAAGGCGTGTTCGGCCTTTGTGCGGCTTCTCGTCATCCGGTAGGACTGCATCGGCAGGAGATGCCGGGCCGGCTGGGGGAGGTCATCGAGGTTCTTAATCGGCGGTGGCGGCGGATTGATGCGTACGTCCTCCCCTTGCCGATAGGCCAGGCCGGGGACGTGCTCGAGGCTGCTGCCCTTTGCCAAGGTGGCGACCAAATCGGCGAGCACGATTTCACCCTCGCCGATAAC
>CAZAGT010000113.1:0-13689 GCA_964484515.1 uncultured Desulfobacteraceae bacterium
CCAAACTAGAGATCGTCAACACTGCGATTGAGGATAAGCAGTCGGAGATGCAGGGGTTGAAGGAATCGAACGCGCGGTTACTCGAGGCGAATCTCGGCAAGCAGAGGATGCCTAAGTCCCTAAGCGTTCAAAGGCAGAACATCTTCACGCTTGCCCAACAGATCGAGGAGCTGGAGTTCACGCGGAAAACTTTAGAGGGGAAACTCGCTGAGGCTCAAGAGGAGCTGTCGCTTGCTCGGACATTCGTCGGCGTCGGTAACTATAAGGAATCCGAAAAGGGATTCTTCGAGGCTGTTGAAGAAATTAATGGGTGTCTTGCTGGTATCGCTGAAGGCATCGTTTTCATAAGAGGGAAAGTGGAGCAGTTGAGATCGTCAGGCTATCCCGTGCAACAGCTTATCCAGCTTCTGAAGTCAATCCATGGGAGAGTCGGGCTCAGAGCCTTTTTGGAGGAAGGTGAAGTAACCGACCCTGATGAGACCGACGGCGACTTCATTGACGATCTCATCAAGAAATTTAGAGGTCTCGGAAACGCTGTCCCGCGCATCGAGAACTTGAATGAGATCGGCTCTGACTACCTGCACCAGCTTTACGTTGTAGGGCTGCAGGCGTCGGAGTTGAGGTATTTTAGAAATGGCCGGCAGCGACCGAAATGATGATAACCGGCTTAGGAGCCGTTGTCATAAGAGATCAGAGCTGTTCTCCAGTTTCCAGCCTGATCTCTCCCCTTCAACTGGGCAGGGACAGGCATTCCCTGCCTTTCACCTCAGACACGGGGTCTCTCTGCTCAGGCCCCGTGTCTTGTTTCATCTCGTACATATTCCTGCCCTCTGACTGTCGAAACCATGAGGACAATCGACGACCTTCATTCCGCACGTAATTTGTCATGTCTTCTAAAAAATGAAATGGTCTGGTGGCGATGGTGGCGATTTTGATTTAGGTCTTCGAGTTTACGAAACGCGCCAATGCCTTATGCGGCAAGACTTTCGCTGCCAGAACCAAGCAATCTAAATCTAAAAGCTGCAAAGCAGATTTTGACTGTCACATACATCTGAAACCTAGCCTATTCGCTGCCATTCCTTGCCTACAATCAACAACCTCGCTCAACACATAGGTGATTACAGAATATTTATTTTAGAGCCTTTAAAATTAGTCTTATGGGTACGAAATATTTAGTATTGACTATAAACAAACGTCCGTTATATACTTTAGTCAAAATTGGTTTAAAGGAGGTGAAAGCTTTTGACGGTATATGCCTATCTCAGGGTCAGCACTGCACATCAGGACTTGGAGAATCAGCGTCTTGAGATTGAGGAACACTGTCGGAGACATGATCGGGTAGTGGATGAATGGCTTGAAGTGGAGATCTCAAGCAGGAAGAGTCAGCGGAAACGAAGGATCGAGGAGCTGATGGGAAAGCTCAAAAAGGATGACACGCTGATTGTGTCGGAGCTGTCGCGATTGGGTCGATCTATCAGCGAGGTCGTCTTGCTCGTGGAGTGTTTGATAAAGAAGAAGGTCAATTTCGTGGCGATCAAGCAGAACATCGTTTTGAACGGCAAGCTGGATATTTCGGCAAAGGTGATGGTGACGATCTTCAGTCTGCTGGGTGAACTGGAGCGAGACCTGATCTCGCAGAGAACAAAGATGGGCCTCGCAAACGCCAAAGCCAGAGGGGTGAAGCTGGGCAATCCCAATCTGCGAATGGACAACAGCGTCAGGCAGGCGAAAGCTCTGGAGTTTGCGGAAGGACTGAGGGCAGTGATTGAGGGGTTCATTGCGAGAGGGATGACGCAGAGGGGAATTGTGGCGGAACTGAACAGGCTCGGCATAAAGACGAGACAGGGCGGTAGCTGGGGATTGGTCCAGTTGCAGACCGTATTAGGGCGACTTGGGCTGAACACAGAAGGGGCAAGGTCATAACGGTGAGCATTTACTGATGGGAGCAACAAGCATGGCGAAAGACAATGGAGTGACCCAAAGCATCAAGACACAGTATGGAAGCTTCAAGGAACTGAAAGATCATCTCACGGCGGTCCCTCGGAGCAAGATCACTAAAGCCACATTCTTCATTGACAAAGCGACCCTCAAGCCCGTCACTTACGATTCGTTGCTGAAGATGGTGGAGGCTCACAGGAAGCGATTAGGGACGGAAGACTTCAGAACAGTGGGTCGGATCAGGGGTCACATCAGCTTTAGGAGGAAGAACAACGGATTCAAGTATCGATCAAACGCTAAGAAAGGGACAATCCAGCTCATAAACGTCAAGGTGAAGTGAGTCGCTCGGGGCCCCCTCGGTTTATCTGGAGGGTCCCGGGATCGCTCCGACTACGGGGTCCCGATCACAAAATCTTTTGTGATTTTTCAGAGTGAAAACCAGGCACCTCAGAAGAAAGGAGAGAGAAGTGAAACGGGCAGTCGGGTATGTGAGGGTGTCATCGAAGGCACAGGCTGAAAAGGGAGAGAGTCTTACAACGCAAAGGGATGGTATCAAGCGGTATATTGAGGCTCACGAATGGACACTGGTTGAGATTTTTGCCGATGAGGGGATTTCTGGCGGATCGGTCAAGAGGCGCCCCGACTTGCAGAGACTCCTGAGCGAGGCGAGGGAAAAGAGCTTTGACGTGGTGGTCATCCATAGGCTGTCAAGGTTGGGGCGAAGTGCCAGAGACCTCCTGAATATCGTCAACGAGCTTAATGAGTGCGGCGTGAAGCTGTGTTCGATCAAGGATCAGGTGGATTTCAGCACCCCATATGGTCGTGCGATGTTCACCATGTTGTCCGGCATAGCGGAACTCGAAAGAGAAATCATTGGCGAGCAGTCCTTGGAAAACAGGGTGGCGTTGGCAAAAAAGAATATCCCAGCAGCGGGACGGACTCCCTTCGGGCGTATCTACGACAAGGAAACAGGCGAATGGAGTTTGGACGAGGAGAAGGTTGAGGCGATCAGGTGGGCGGCTGATGAGTATCTGGATGGCAAGTCCTTGTTGGATATTTCGGAGATTCTGAGGACTCGATATGGACTCCCTCTCGGCTATACGAATCTGATCACGGTGTTGACTGAACGATGTGGGGATGAGTGGGTAGTAAAGTTCAAAGGAAAGGAGCCCATCACCTTCAATGTGCCCCGTATTCTGGATGAGGGCAAGATTCGGGCTGTAAAAGATAGGCTGGCACTCAACAGATGGAGCAATAGGAGGGACGTGAAGAAATATGCCCTTAAGGGGTTCATACGGTGCGGTAAGTGCGGAAGGGCACTCTACGGGCAAACCCAACAGGACAAATACACCTATTACTTGCACCCCTGGAGAAGGGATTGCCCGTGCAAAGCTTTCACCTCCTTACCCTGCCACCTCATCGAAAACGCCGTCTTTAAGACCCTTTTTGAAAACGCATGGGATGACCCAGGTTTCCAAGAGGCCGTCAAGGATTCGATGCCTGACGAAAGACAGATCCAGTCGTTGGAAGAGGCTGTCAAAAAGAAGGAGAAAGGACTCAGGAAGATAGAGAGACGGCTAGAGAAGTTGGTTGATCTGGCTGTGGAAGGCACTTTGAGGAAAGAGACGATCAAGAGACAGGAAGAGGGCCTCTATAAAGCGAGGAGGCAAATTATAGGGGAGATCGAAAGCGACAAGCGAAGGCTAGCCTCAATGCCCACCATTGAGCAGTTCGAATGGGAAGTCAGAATGATGAAATCTCACTTTCAGGCCTATTTCGGATCGGAGGAGAGGCTGAAGGAGATGTCGTATGAGGAAAAGAGGCGATTTCTTCATTGGCTTTTCGACGGCAAAGACGAGCACGGGGTGCCCTACGGCGTCTATGTTGAGAAAAATGGCAACGATAAATGGGATTATTTCATAAGTGCCCGTTTTTTCTGTGGACTTAGAACGTTCAAGGGCAATAATATTGACTATACCGACGAGGACATGCTGAATAAGGAGATCCCGTGGCCTTGGGAGATAGATTTTTATAAGACTAATTCAGTTTCTACTGAGAGGCCAGAAAGTGAAATACAACAGCCCTTCGGGAAAAGTCGCATTGAATGAATATCTCTGCATATGAACCTTTGCCCGTGTGGTAGAGCCTACATCACGGAGTGATTACTGATTTTCATATGCCGCCCTCTCAGCGGCACATGAAAGAAATGGTGTCTCTGCGTTCTCCCTGCCTCGAGCGAAGCGGGCGGTGAAACTATGAAATCGACAAATAGGCTATATAAATTGTCCCTTCGCCCGTACGTCAACAATTACTAATAAGATCAAAAGTGTTTAGACATTTCCGATGACTTATGCTATACGGCTGAGCCATGAAAACGCTGGATGGAAGAAAGCTCAGCCCGAAGACATTGGAAGAAATTCGTATCCGTGCCGTACAACGGGTCCAGGATGGAGAAAGCCCCGAAAAAGTCATAAAGGCTTTGGGTTTCTCTCGAGCCTGCATTTACAACTGGCTTGCTCGGTATCGGTCCGGCGGTTGGCACGGTTTGAAAACCGGTGCCAGAACTGGTCGGCCCACAAAGCTCGAAGGAGCGCAGATTGCTTGGATTTATCGCACCATTGTCGATAAAGATCCTGTTCAAATGAAGTTCCCCTTTGCGCTTTGGACCAGAGCAATGGTTGGAATCATTATCAAAAGACAATTTGGCATAAAGCTGAGCGTTGCATCCGTCGGGCGGCTGCTTCGCCAACTTGGGTTGAGCTGTCAGAAGCCATTGTTTCGTGCATATCAGAAGAACCCGGAATTGATCGAGCAATGGAAAAAGTCGGTGTTTCCAGCGATTAAGAAAAGAGCGAAAAAGATAGGTGCCACCATATACTTTCAGGATGAAAGCGGCATCCGTTCTGATTTTCATTCTGGTACCACGTGGGCACCAAAGGGCCAAACACCGGTTGTCGACGTTACTGGTGCACGGTTCAGTCTGAACATGATCGGCGCCATCGATATGCGCGGGACACTGCGCTTTACAGTGGTAAAAGGCAGCATATCGGCTGAGCACACATGCGATTTTCTTAAACGCCTGATGCATAACGCTGAAAACCCTGTATTCTTGATCTGGGACGGCCATCCAATACACCGGTCAAAGAAAGTGAAGGATTGTATCAATTCATTCGACGGCAAGTTGGAAATCTACACGCTCCCTGGCTACTCGCCTGAACTCAACCCTGTTGAACAGGTTTGGAACAATGTCAAAAACCACGGAATTGGCCGCAAAAAGGTCTTCGGTCCCGACCACCTAAAACGTATGTTGCTTGGTCAACTTCGAAAGTTGCAAAAACTTCCGTCCCTCGTAAAGTCATTTTTTCGGCATCCTGAATGCTCGTATGTACTTGCATAATGTCTAGTGAATTATGATCCCATTAGTAATAAGATCCTTTTTGAAAGCAATGAGAAAAAAAACGCCCTACGCGTTACCGAAGATGATGCCGGCAACGGAGCGAACCGCACCGACGGCCCCCCAGATGGCGAGCGCAAACAGGACGAGCATGACGAGGTTCTCCCACCAGCGGTTGCGATACGTCGGGCCGATGTATGGCGCGCGGGCCGTAATCCACCAGAGCCCGCCGGCCAACAATGGGATCAGTACAACTTGGGCGCTGTTGGCAACCAGAGTGAGACTCACAAATCCGGGCATCCCGGGAGCCGTCCAGATCAAAGGCGATACCAAGCACCAAGAGGCGATCCAGAGATAGAGGGGCCGAGTACGGTAATCATCCAGTTTGGCGCCCACCCCGCCCTTCCATCTCAGATAGCCGTGGCTGCCAAGGCAGGCCAGCCCCAGGGCATGCCCGATCAAAGAGGTGAAGACGGCGGCGAAGATACCGAGGTAAAACAACACCCAGCCGCCCTCGCCGAGCACCTGACTCAACAGCCGCGGTAGGTCTGACATGTGCTCGATCGTCAGGCGGGCGGGATGGAGCAATTCGGCGCCCAGCGTCCAGATTGCCAAATCGAGAATGATCATGACGACGATCGCCAACAAGAAGTCGTACAGTTGGACACGCCGGTATTCGGGTCCACGCCATCCCTTGGCCTCGATGAAGTAGGGGTAGACCAGATTCATGAGCGATCCGCCGACCGCCCCGATCATACCGATAGCGATCAGCAGTGATCCGAAGGGGCCGGACTGCGGCGGCAGCTTAAAGGCGCAGGTTCCCTTCAAAATGCCGGTGAGACTCGGTCCGACCCAAATGGCCGTTCCCAGAAACGAGATCGACAGTAAAGCCAAGAAGACCTTAAATATCCATTCGACACGGCGGTAAACCGGCCGAAATACGATCGCCAATGCAATGGCGCTACAGCCCAGAGCCCATTGCCAGGTTTGACCGCGACCCGTCAGGTTGACGCACGCCTCGCCGATTCCAACGGTCATGTAGCTGCCGTATATGTGCCCCATCACCACCGCTGCCAGCGTGAGGATCAGGGGGTAGGCGGTGTGAAGCCGGGCCAGTCCGTCTAAGACACCTTCGCCGTACTGGTTGCAGAGCTGGTATTTGGCGATCAATGAGACGAAGAGGAACCGCATCAGGATGGCCACGACGACGACCCACATCAGCGCGTAGCCGTAGTTGCCGCCGGCCACGCCCACCTCTACGATGTCGCCGGCTCCGAGCCACGTCAGGACAACGACAATCCCCGGCCCGAAGGAGGTTAGGTATTCCCGGAAGGATGTGGGCGGTCGCGCAATGGTTCCGTTCTCGGACACATTCTGAGAACCGTTCATTCTTTCAAGTCACGCCTTCCTCGGCGAGCCGGGCAACCTCCTCCGCGCTCATGCCTAGGTACTTGCTCAGTATCATTTCGTTGTGCTCGCCGACGAGCGGGGAAGGGTGATCCACGCCGCCGGGTGTCTCGGAGAGCTTGAAGGGGATCCCGGGGATCTTGACCTTGCCGATGATGGGGTGCTCTACCTCGACAAAATACCCCCGGGCATTCAAATGAGGGTCATCGACGACCTCGGCAATATTGAGGATCGGCGAGTTGGCGACCCGCTCCCGGTCCATCATGGCGCCTATTTCCTTAACGGTGTATTTCGTGGTGATCTTTTCGATCTCTTCCGCCAGAACGTACTTTTTCTCCCAGCGCTGGCGTTTGGTACGGTAATCAGGATTCTCGGCCCACTCCGGCTTGCCGATCGCTTTACAGAAGCGGCGCCAGTGCTCATCTCCAACAGTGGCTATGATGATGTACCCATCCTTACACTGAAAAGCCGCCATGGGCGCATCATGTGGGTTGTGGGATCCGATCGGCGTCAGGAGTTCCCCGGCAATGGTCCAGCGCACGACGGCTCCTTCAAGGATCGAAACCATGGCCTCCTGCATAGAGACGTCGACGAGTTGCCCCACGCCGGTCCTTTCGCGGTACCAAAGGGCGGCCATAATGGCGAAGGCGGCATGGACCGCAGCGTTGACGTCACCGAGGGAGGTCCCGACCTTTGTGGGCGGGTTATTCGGATGCCCGGTGATCGACATCATGCCGCTCATGGCCTGCGAGATATGATCAAAGGCCATGCGCTCCGAGTAAGGTCCCCACTGACCGAAGCCACTGATACCGGCCACGATGATGCGCGGGTTGATTTCCTTGAGAACCGGGTAATCGATCCCGAGACGTTTCATCACCCCGGGGGAGTAGTTTTCCAGGACCACATCCGCGATCTTTGTGAGGTCCTTAAAGATGGCCACCGCCTTCGGGTGTTTGAGGTTCAATGTGATTCCAAATTTGTTGCGATTAAGGGTCAGGAAGTAGCCGCTACGGCTTCGATCGTCGGGTCCGCCTGCGCCTTTGGCGACGATCGGCGGGTTGTCACGGATCACTTCACCACCGGGCGGTTCGATCTTGATGACTTCCGCTCCCAGGTCGGCAAAGAGCATCGAGCAGTACGGACCGGCATAGATCCGCGTGAGGTCAAGCATCCGCAGTCCTTCCAAAGGTTTCGGTTTCATGAAACCCTCCTCATTCAAGGGTTAGCCCTAGCTCCAGCAACTTGCTGAGGCTGTCGGAAAACGCCCATCTGCCGTTCGACAGGCTCACGGCCCTGAGCGAAGCCGAAGGGCTGCGTTACCCTCATCCCTCGTCACTGCGGCGTACTTCTATGTACGCCTCATTCCTCGGGATTTCGGAAGCCTTGCATATGGACATTTTCCATCAGCCTCAGGGAAATAGGTTTTTCGACAGCTTTGCTAGTGGCGTTCATCCGTCACGACGATATCGGGATGGCCTTTCCGCAGTCTATTCCACGAAAGGAGCTTCTCCCGGTGACTGAACCGGATCATTGTTCGTTGCAACGACCTTGTCATTCGAGTACGCGGCCGCCAGGGGTCAAAACGAAAAGGACAACCTTCAGAATCGTCCTTGCCATCGCCGATCTCTCCCGCGTTTACGGTACCAAACCTGAATCGTCCTTGGCAACCGCTTCATGACGACGCCGGCTCATCATCGGATAATGGACTTCCTTTCGAGATCGTGACCGCCTGGCACCCACGAGCCTTATTTCTTGACCCTGACGTTGCAAAAGTCGAGGATGCTGCAGATTCAAGGCGCCGAGGGTGCAGTCCCGACGCGTCGGGATAGCCTACTGCAAACCCTCGGCAACGCAGAAGATGCGGTATCATCGGCTTTCCCGGAGGGTAAACAACAGGTTGTCTTTTGGTTTTCGCTCGATGTCACAGCCGGTGATGTCCAGAGTGAAGATAAGAAACGGCGTAGGCCATTGTTATTCTTTTCTTTCCACACCTTTCGACCTGTTGTTTATGCAACGGTAGGGTTGACTATCATGTAGATTCTGTTAATCCTGTCCTAGAAATTGTGAAGAGGAGGGATCAATCCTTGTCAGACAGAGAAATCAGAATCGGATTTGCCGGTGCGGGTATTCTAGGCAGCGCCATTATGAGGCGACTGCTTGACTGCGGCTTTGGTCTCAACGTTTGGAACCGGAACCCGGAAAAGCTTCGTCCCCTGATCGAAGCGGGTGCAGAGGGAGTCGCTAGGCCGATTGAACTCGCGCGAGCGAGTGATGTCGTGATGACCTGTGTCACCGACGGGTCCGCGGTAGAAGCCATAATGTTCGGAGACGACGGGGTCGCCGCGGCGGGATCAGCTGAAAAGATGTTTATCGATATGTCCACCACGGATGCGAAACATACCCAAGTGATGGCGGCAAGGCTCAAGGAACAATGCGGTATGGCATGGCTTGACGCACCGATATCGGGCGGTGCGCCCGCCGCACTTGCGGGGAGCATGGCGATCATGGTGGGAGGCTCGAAGGAAGATTTCAGACGCGCCCAGCCCATCTGGGATGCCTTGGCGGGACGCTGTACCTTGATGGGTGGTATCGGTGCTGGTCAGACCACGAAGATGATCAACCAACTGTTGGTCGCTTGCGGTTTCGTCGTCGTCGCCGAGGCCTGCAATCTGGCCGAACGGGCCGGGGTGGACGCAGGCAGCATTTCGCAAGCGCTTGAAGGTGGGCGGGCTGACTCACGGCTGTTGCAGGAGTATATGCCCAAAATGGCTACCTCGGATTTTTCGCTCACCGGCCCGATAGGGAACATGCTCAAAGATCTTGAGATGATTCACGACCTCGCCCGCGCAACCAACGCCGCCTTGCCGATCACGTCAATCGTGACCGAACTCTTCCGCAAACTGGTGGCGGACGGTTTCAGTGGACAAGACAATTCGGAGGTTGTCAGGCTGTATCGTTCGACGGGAAAATGAAGGTTCGCGCTGTTTCGTAGCGCCCTTCTTCCACTCAGCCAGAAACTGAATGTCGAATGTCGAACAGGGAATTTCGAATTACAAAGTTATCCAGGCAACTGATTTAATGCGTCAGGAGATCGCCAAATATTCAGGCGGGGACCTCCTTGCACTTCTTGTAGATCGACATTCATCATTCGTTATTTGAAATTCGATATTCCATTTCCTAACCGCCTCTCAGGTCGGCCTCGGTTCCCTTGGCACGTTTCCATGAAAGTGCATGCTAAACGGTGCCTAGGTGTTGTAAAGGATGGCCTTTACGATGCGCCCCTCCCGGTTGTCTTTAAGACGTTCAAAGACCTCCGGTCCCGCTGTCAGTTTTTCCCCCATTGAGATGATCGGGCTCAGGTTGATTTCACGGGATTCGATCAGTTTGAGACTTGCGCCGAAGTCGGCCACCGAATAGATGAAGGAACCTCTGATATTCAATTCTGCACCGACGATGTGGTGCATGTTCACTTCGATCATACGCTGCGCCATACCAACCCAAACGATCATACCTCGGTTTTTCAGGGCGCCAAGCGACTGAGAAACGGCATCCTGAAACCCCACCGCTTCGATGGCGATATCGGCCATTACGCCTGCCGTAATCTCCTTGACCCGAGAGCGGACGTCCTCTCTCGCCGGATTGACGGTAACATCGGCCCCCAGTTCCTGGGCGATTCGAAGACGGTGGTCCGACAAATCCGTCACGATCATGTTTCTGATCCCTCTGATTCTGAGCATTTGGAGGATCAGGAGGCCGATGGGACCGGCACCAACCAGCAATGTGTGCTTCGCCTTTTGGACCGTGTCTTCCGGAAGTTGTTGCACGCTTCGATAGGCCACGGCCAGCGGTTCGACCATCGCCGCGTCCCCAAAATCGACAGCGGCGCCGATTGGAAACAGGCAGCGTTCCGGCACCGCGACGTACTCTGCCATGCCGCCGTCTTTTCTCATGACGCCTAGGATTTCAGCGTTGGAGCATAGGTTCGTCAGCCCTTGCCGGCAATAGCTACAGGCATCACAAAAGAGCCTGGGTTGGACGACAACCGTATCACCCGCCTTAAACGCACTGCCTTTCGCGGCTATCTCCACAACCCCCGCCATCTCATGCCCCATGACGAGGGGAGGTATCCTCCTTCCGGTCTTACCCAAGAACCCCTCGAAATCCGAGCCGCAGATGCCAACGGCGCGAATGTTGATGAGCGATTCGTCCCGGGACGGTTTTGGCTGTGGGATCTCCTCGAGTTCGATTTTTCCGGGGGACTTGAAGACCAGCGCTTTCATGTTGTTCATAACAGCCAACCACAGATGAGGGATGCGAAGGACCTTGAGTCTATTAATCCAGAGACGTTCTCAGATTCAAACGTCTTTAGAAACTCTTCGGCTTCTTTGATGGATTTGCTCATATCTCTAATCAACCTGTCAACTTCACCTTCAATATCACCGGCTTCTTCCTTAAGGGCGCCGACGGACTGTGCGTTGAGATTGTGTTTCAGGTAGAGGACATAGTCGTTGAGGTGGGTCAGAACCGGTTCCAAGTTTGATTCGGCCTCTCTCATGGCCACTCGCAGTCGGGCGTAACGCCTCTTGGTGAGAGCGAGGGATTTCTTGCTTTGTGACCGTAGTTTGCTGTTGGATATATCCTCGATCTCACTTTCCCATTCCACAAAAAGGTCGCCCGCGATCTGATCAACCTTTTCGATTCTGGTGGTTACCTTATCGGCTCGTCTCTCGCATTCTTCGTAGTCTGATTTAAGCTTGTTGTAGAAATCCTCGAGGTCACCCCCTTCGAAACCGTACATCTCCTGTATTCTCGTCAGCACATCCTTGAACTGCTCCGACGCTTCCGCTTGGTCGGAGCGCGCCTTTTCGACCTGATCCTTGAGCAGATGCCGCTTTTCTTTTCCGAGTTGTTCCCAGACTGCGTAATAGGTCGTTTGGCAGCCCACGGAGAGAGAGAGAATTATTACACCGAGAATACGTGACGAAATCATTCTGACCATGGGGTTTGCACCTCCGTCTCTCATGCCCGGAATGAGCCAGGACACGATCGGGGAGTATCAGTGATCCGTTAGGGCGTCCTGTGTTTCCGATGAGGTTATGATCGGATTCTTCAGCCGCCCGATCCCTTCGATTTCCACAACGACGACATCCCCCGGATGCATGGCAGCGATGCCCTGCGGCGTGCCGGTGCTGACGATATCGCCTGGACATAGGGTCATGATCCGTGAAAGATAGTGCAGGATATATTCAACTCTGAAGATGCAGTTTGCCGTGTTGTCCTCTTGCATGAGCTTACCATTCAGGTAGGTCCTCAAATCCAGAGTGTTCGGATTCAGGTCGGTCACCACGCAAGGTCCGATCGGGCCGAAGGTATCGAAGCCCTTGGCCGGTGTGAGATCGATTTGGCTTCGCTCTATCATGGCTCGCTCGGTTACGTCATTGAAGCAGGTGTATCCCAAGACATGATCAAGGGCTTCATTTTCCGGCACACCTTTCATCGCGTCCTTGATGATAAGCGCCAGTTCACCTTCGAAGATGACCCGCTCGGCGCCTTCGGGAAAGACGATGGAGTCTCCGGGGCCGATCAGAGATGAGGGCGGCTTCAAGAAGAAGACGGGCTCGGCCGGGAATTCCTCCCCGATTTCCTGAATGAGGCCCCGGTAGTTGTGAGCGACGCAGATGATCTTGGTGGGGGTCACGGGTGGGAGCAGCCGAACGTCGTTCAGCGGATAAAGAATTCCTGTAGGCCGGTACTCCTCGAAAAAAGAACCTTGGATGACCTCTATGCCGTCGCCACTTACGATTCCAAGTTGAATGTCGTCTTGATGGGCAAACCGCGCAAGTTTCATTTCTTCACCTCGCGTTGAATTCGGAAAGCGAATGGATTAGGGGAGTATCATTGATAACAGCCCCGTTCACCAGGAACCGTGGATGCGATATCATCCTCTTCTCCGTCTGAAGGAAAACCACTCTACGAAGGAGAGCAATGGTTGTCAAGAATGGGTCGTTGTTAAGAATAGGAGGGGTGCCTGTTCTAAGGGAGGTCATCAGAAGAGGTAAGGCGCACGGTAGCCTGAGACGAACATATCAGTGGTGACCTATTCTGAGGTTTTCAGCTTTTTAGGGGACGCCCTTGCGTTAGAGGTCTTTCGGAGGGTGAAAAAAAAGAACATGGGAGCTTGGGCGGTCGAGAGGGTGACTGTTCGTCCCCTCACTCGGATGCCCTGCGCGCAAGCGCGATGTGCGTCACTTCGGCTCCAGCCGAACATCTACTTCATAGACGGACAAATTTCCATTAAAGTTCACCAGGTAACGTTTGTCAATCACAATCGAAGCCGGCTCGTAATCCTGGTGCTCAAAAATGATACTGCACCCTTCGAGATCCCAATATCCTTCAAGCTCATAGAAGCCTTTTTTGTCAGTGGATCCCACCCTGTTTTGCATCACCGCTTTTTCGGTCCCAGGGCACCTAATCACGACGTTCGCGTCCGCTATCCCCTTCGCGCTCGCCTTGTCGAGGAGGTCTTCCACATCTTGAGCCTCACGAACGAAGCCCGAGATGGTGTATTTCGGCGTGTCGACAACCAGGACCTCCATGTAGTGGCAGCCGAAAAGCATGGGGGAGGCCACCGATAGTAGAATGGCGACGACGTATCGCATCACTTCATGTCCTTCAGGCGATCTTCTTCTGTTCGAAATAGAGACTGTCGGAAAACGCCCATCTGCCGTTCGACAGGCTCACGGCCCTGAGCGAAGCCGAAGGGCTGCGTTACCCTCATCCCTCGTCACTGCGGCGTACTTCTATGTACGCCTCATTCCTCAGGATTTCGGAAGCCTTGCATCTGGACATTTTCCATCAGCCTCTCAGAAACCGGTTTTTCGACAGTTTCATAGAGGAATAGAGTTATCCTATTAGGCCAGCAAATTTTATATTATCTTATTGATTTTCAT
>CAZAGT010000114.1:0-13671 GCA_964484515.1 uncultured Desulfobacteraceae bacterium
ACCCGTATCTCATTCAACCATTATCGACACCCCGGCATTTGCCGGATGAACCCTATTTCTTCCGGCATGGCAAGAGGAAAGGCGTCCATATCAGCCAGAGCGGCAGATTCGGCAAGGATTACCTCTACAAATGGTGGAAACTCGCTTGTAAGAATTTGGGAATCGAAGGTGTTGACCTCTATGGCGGGACGAGACACTCATCGGCACGGGCGCTCAGAGAGCATTTTAGCCCTGAGCAAATCAAGAAGGCCAGTATGCATTCAACGAATGCGGCCTTCGAACGATATTTCAAGCTTGAGCTGGATGACGTGAAGGATATCTACCGGAAGACCAAGAGAACGGAGAAAGGAAAGGGGCAGGTTGTTGAATTGAGCTCCTTTTCAAAAAAGAAAGAGGATCAATAAATTGACCCCCGTTTGACCCCCGCTTTCGGTCGCCTTGCGCTTTATAAGTATCTGAGATATATAATATAAATGGTGCCGAAGGCGGGACTTGAACCCGCACGGGCGTTAACCCACTACCCCCTCAAGATAGCGTGTCTACCAGATTCCACCACTTCGGCACGGGAGATTTGGTCGTTATTCCTGGTTGCCGGCAGGGGCGGGGGTTTGAGCCTCCTGCGCCGCCGGCGCTTGCGGCTGAGAGACGCCCTCCATAATCGATGAGCTGCTGCCTCTCCCAAACAGGAGGGCCAGGGTCAGGGAGGTCAGCATAAAGACGATCGCCGCCGCAGCCGTGATTTTGTGCATAAAAGACGTCGCCCCTGCGCTACCAAAGATCGCCTGGCTGGATCCGCCGAAGGCCGCACCCATATCCGAGCCTTTTCCGCGCTGCAGGAGCACGATCAGGATCAAGGCGATACAGACGGTCACATGAAGGAGAATGACGATAAGCCGCATGATATAAAACCTTTCATACCCTAACTGAGCCAAGTATCTGAATTAGTAGAAGTCATAAGCCAGGAGCCGACTAATAAGCAGGGGCTCAGGGAGAGCACCACGCCGACAGCTCACTGATTTTGCCTAGACTCAACTAGGGTTATACAGTTTTTAATTTAGACGCAACAACCGTCAAGTTCGTCACTGTGCGTAATACTTAATACTAGCAAAAACGGCAAGGTTTTCAAGCGAAATCCTATCCCAGGCCCCTTCCTCAGCGGCTGGCCATATGCATGGCCAGGTCGATCATCCGGCAGGAGTAACCGAACTCGTTATCGTACCAGGCGAGGACCTTAATCATATCGCCGATGGCCATGGTGGAGAGGGCATCGACGGTCGAAGAGACGGTCGATCCATTGAAGTCGATCGAAACGAGCGGAGCATCGCAAAAAGCGAGGATGCCCTTGAGGTGACCTTCGGCGGCCTCCTTGAGTGCCGTGTTGACTTCGTTTGGGGTTGCCGATTTGCCGAGCTGGACGACCAGGTCCACGACCGAGACGTTCGGTGTCGGCACTCTGATCGCCATCCCATTCAGCTTGCCTTCGAGCTGAGGCAGGACGAGGGAGACGGCCCTGGCGGCACCGGTGGTGGTCGGCACCATGCTAAGCCCGGCCGCCCTGGCTCTCCTAAGATCCTTGTGGGGGAAATCGAGTAATCGTTGATCACCCGTATAGGCGTGGATGGTGGTCATCAAGCCCCGCTCAATGCCGAAATGATCCAGCAAGACTTTGCAGACTGGGGCGAGACAGTTGGTTGTACAGGAGGCATTTGAGACGACGTGATGTCGTTGCGGGTTGTATTCCGTATGGTTGACCCCCATGACGATCGTGATGTCCGGGCCTTTCGCAGGGGCCGAAATGATGACCTTACGGGCACCGGCCTCTAAGTGGGCCGCGGCCGCTTGTCGATCCCTGAACAATCCCGTACACTCAAATATGACTTCCGCGTCCAATTCCGCCCAGGGAAGCTTGGCAGGCTCCTTTTCACTGTAAACCGGGATCTCGTTTCCGTCGATCCGTATGGAGCGCTCCGTACCCGCGACGTCGGCGTCCAGGACACCCTGCGTCGAGTCGTACTTTAACAGGTGGGCCAGCGTGGAAGGTGTTGTTAGGTCATTGATGGCCACAAACTCGATATCCTGATTGGCCAGTCCGGCCCTTAGGACCATTCTCCCGATGCGTCCAAAACCATTGATTGCTGCTTTAATTGCCAATTCTAGCCTCCTTCGTCGTAACGAGTATTATAGAGGCTGTCGGAAGACGCCCATCTGTCCCGATTGCATCGGGATGACTCTCATCCCTCGTCACTGCGACATACTTCTATGTACGCCTCATTCCTCGGGATTTCGAAAGCCTTGCATCTGGACATTTTCCATCAGCCCCTCAGAAACGGGTTTTTGACAGTCTCATAAGACTAAAAGAGCCCACGCAAGGATATAACGTCACATTTCAGCATCTCGTCTTCAGGACCTTTGACCAGGTCTCTAATTGGAAAATGCTCGAAATATACCCCTATCTCTGCGAACTCATTATGGCATTAACTAAACCCTACTGTTGCATAAACAACACGTCGAAAAGTGTTGAAAGACAAGAATAACGAAGCTCTACGCTATTTTTCGCATTCACTCTGGATATCACCGGCTGTGACATCTAGCGAAACTCAGAAGACGCCGTGTTGTTTACCCTTTGGGCTTCGCTTTCAGCTACGCCCTAACGAGTCGGGAAAGCCGATGATACCGCATCTTCTGCGTTGCCAAGGGTTTGCAGTAGACTTCTACGGCTGCACCCTCGGCGCCTTGAATCTGCGGCATCCTCGACTTTTGCAACGTTAGGGTAGATATACGGGCCTGGTCAGTTCCGCCGGGGACATGGCCTGCCTGCGGCGATAGCCCGCATGCCATGACGATGGCGTCCTCATTGGAATCCCGGTAGTAACGGGGGCGCCGGGCGACCTCCCCGAAACCCATCTTGCAATAAAGCTTCCTCGCGATTCGATTAGAGGGTCGAACCTCCAGCCATATCTTATTGATGCCCTCTGCGATCCCCTGTCGAAACATCCACTCCATGAGGTGCTTCCCTAGGCCGTTGCGACGGGCTTCGGGGTGCACAGCGATGTTCAGCAGCTCGTAAGCACGGTCACAAAGCCAAAAGCAGATATATCCGCGAAGGGTATCATGCCCAGTCACGCCCCAGAACCGTGAAAAGGGATTCGTTGTTTCAGCTTCAAACGCGCTGAGACCCCAGGGGGAGGGGGAAGAGAGGGTTTCGATTTCGAGGATGCGATCCTGGTGAGTCCGCAGGTCTTGACTCGTCATCCTAAAAAGGGCGGTCATCCTGATTCCAACAACTTGCCGGCCAGCGAGATACCCATTTTCGCCGCCTTTTGGGCCTTTTCGGCCAGCTCGCTCAGTTTATGCTGGGTCCGATTTTGGACGATGGAAATCACCATCGGAAGGTTGACTCCGGTCAGGACCTCCACCATCTCCTCTTGCAGAAAGGAGAGACTGAGGTTGGAGGGCGTCCCGCCAAACATGTCGGTCAAAATGAGGACCCCTTGCCCGCGATCAAGGACCTTGACCTTATCCGCAATAACCTTGCGAAGTTTTTCACTATCAGAGGAGTGATTAATCGATACGGCGTCGGCGGCATCGATGCCTCCGACGATAAATTCTGCCGCATTCAGGAACTCCCTGCCCAGATCACGGTGAGTGACTATCAGCAAACCTATCATTGCAGAATCCTAACAGTACGCCGTCCCGACACGATCGGTCGATTAAAACTCCTCGTCGTTTTGAATGATCGTCTGATAGAGTTCCTTCTTTGTCGGGACCTCCATGAGCGCCTTTCGAAAGGAGCTGCTTTTGAGGATCTTGGCAATCCGGGCCAGGGCCTTTAGGTGGATACTGGTGGAGTTTTCCGGCGCCACGAGCAGAAAGAACAAAAAGGCAGGTTGCCCATCCATGGATTCAAAATCAAGCCCTTTGCGACTCCTGCCGAAGGAAATCATAGGTTGACTCAGCCCGTTGAACTTCCCGTGGGGAATGGCCACACCATCACCGATACCCGTACTGCCGAGCCGCTCTCTGTCCAGCAGCACCTTGACCAACGCGCTTTTGTCGAGGTCGGGTTCTTGGTCGACGATGGTTTGGGCCAACTCTTCCAGGACGGCCTTTTTGTCTCTGGCCTTAAGGTCAGAGATTACACTGCTTTCTTCCAATATCTCTGAAAGTCGCATGTCCAACGATCCCCGGAGTCGTGTTACAGGCTCAGCTCGAGGGCTCAATCAGTCCCAGGTTCCCGTCTCTCCGTTTGTAGATGACATTGATTTCTCTGGAACGCGAGTTCCTGAAGACCAAGAAGTCCTGCTGAGACATATTCAATTGCATGGCCGCCTCCTCCGGGTCCATCGGCTTGGCAACCAGCTTTTCGATTTCTATAATCGGTTCCTCAGGGCTGAGCGCTGCAGCTTCCTCTGCCTCCATTTCGCCTTTGCGGTTTTCCGACCTTCGATCCCTGATTTTCGAGCGGTACCGCTTGACCTGTTTTTCGATCTTGTCCATGACCTGGTCAATCGCGGAATACATATCCTCCGTCTCTTCCACGCCCTTGATGGTCGTACCGTCGAGGCTCAGGGTGACGTCGGCAAGGTGTCTGAATTTCTCGACCGTGAGCACGATGTGGGCTTCAGAGGGAGAATCAAGGTACTTCTGGATCTTGGAGATCTTCTCTTCGGCATAGGTCCGTAAGCTATCGGCAGGCTCCATATGCCGAAACGTGACCGCAATGTCCATATTCGATACCTCCTCAAAGAAAAAAAGGTCCCTAACAAAAAAATAAACATAAGTCAAACTTGAAAAAGATCAGTAGGGCCTCTTTCTTTTTCTTGAAGGCAGAATTCCTAAAGTTTCACGGTATTTTGCGACCGTTCGGCGTGCGACGTTGATCTTCATCGTTTTGAGGATATCGGCGACATCCTGGTCGCTGTAAGGCTTGGTCTTCTTTTCCGATTTGATGATGTTCCGGATATGCTCCTTGACGCTCTCAGAGGCGACCGACTCGCCATCAGCGCCGCTGATGGCACTGTTGAAGAAGAACTTCAACTCAAAGACGCCTTGGGGTGTGTGGACGTACTTATTCGTCGTTACCCGGCTGATGGTGGACTCGTGCATTTGAATGTCCTCGGCGACGTCGCGCAGCACGAGGGGCTTGAGATGGGTGATTCCTTGATCGAGGAAATCCCTTTGAAAACGGACGATACTCTCCGTCACGCGATAGATCGTGCGCTGGCGCTGGTGGATACTCTTAATCAACCAGGCGGCCGACTTGAGCTTGTCGTGAATATAGGCCTTGGCGCCGTCTTCGACTTCATTCTTGTTGGATAAGATCTGGCGGTAGTAGTGATTGATTCGCAGTTTCGGTAAGCCGTCTTCATTCAGGAAGATGGCGTAGCCATCGGCCACCTTAAAGACATAAATGTCGGGGCTGATGTAAATCGTCCTCTCATTATTGAATTGGCGGCCCGGTTTCGGCTCCAGGCTCGTAATGACGGAAATGGCGGAGAGGATTTCCTGGAGCGGGAGCGACAGGCCGCGGGCAATCTGATCGTACTTCCTGTTTTCGAGCTTGTCCATGTGGTCCAGGAGGATTCTCTCAACAACCGTGCCCTCCAGGTTTTGGAACTTCGCCTGGATCAACAGACACTCTCGCGTGTCTCTGGCTGCGACACCGACCGGATCAAACTTCTGGATCGCATGGAGGACCTCCGTGACCTCCTCTTCCGTGTGGGCAGTGGCCAGGGCGATCTCCTCGGCGGACGTCTGGAGATATCCGTCTTCGTCCAGGTTGCCGATGATATGGACGCCGATTTCCTTCTGGGCGTCCGTGAGATCACTCATGCTGAGTTGCCACGAGAGATGAGAGGTCAGGTTCGTTTCGCTGGCCGTGAAGTTCTCGAAGGAAGGGGTTTCACGGTCTTCGTAAGGAGATTCCGCCCAACCGGTGTTATACTCGGAAAGATAGTTCTCCCAATCCACGTCCTCTCTGATGCTCTCCTTGACGGTCACCTCCTCGCCAGTGGTGTCAGTCGGCTTGGCCTCTTCGGATTCCCTCCGTTCCTCGTCGGAGTCCTCTCCCGGCTGTTCCTCCAGCATCGGGTTGGTCTCCATTTCGTTGTAGATCGTCTCAAGGAGCTCAAGGCGGGATAGCTGCAAAAGCTTGATGGCTTGTTGCAGCTGGGGTGTCATGATCAGCTGCTGATTCAGGCTCAAGGATTGTTTCAGTTGAAGTGCCATATTCCCTTTTTATTCGTCGAGAGGTTTTTACATGTCAAAGTCATCACCAAGATAGACACTACGTGCTATTTCGCTTCGGACGATCTTTTCAGGAGGTCCGGATTCGATAATTCGGCCCGCGCTGATGATATAGGCCGTATCGCAGACCTCCAGAGTTTCCCTCACGTTGTGATCCGAAATGATGATCCCGATGCCCCTCTGCCGCAACTGCCTGATCACCTGCTTGATGTCGTTGAGGGCCAATGGATCGATACCGGCAAACGGCTCATCGAGCAGCATGAAAATGGGCTCCGTGACCAGGGCCCTCGTGATTTCCAACCTCCTTCTTTCGCCCCCCGAAAGGGATAGGGCCTTTTGCTTTGCCAGGTGGCCTATGTTGAGCTCGGACAATAGGCTGTTTGCCCGACCCTTGATCTCCTGGGAGGGGACACCGATGGCCTCCATGATGGCGAGCAGGTTTTGCTCGACCGTGAGCTTGCGAAAAACCGAAGGCTCCTGAGCCAGGTATGTGATTCCCCTCCTGGCCCTAAGATACATGGGATCATCGGTGATATCCTCACCGTTGAGATAAACCTTGCCTTCATCAGGTTTCGTGAGGCCGATGACCATATAAAAGGTGGTCGTTTTGCCGGCTCCATTGGGGCCGAGCAGACCCACGATCTGCCTGCGGCTGGTTGATATATCTATTCGGTCAACGACTCTCTTTCCATTAAATATTCTAACCAGGCCCTTGGCCTCGAGTGTCTCCTGCTTGACGGCCAAATGAACTACCTATCTGAGCTACGGGGGGAGATTACCGCCTTGACCTTGCTGCCCTGTCCACCTTCGACGATGCTCCGGTTTTCCTTCAGAAAGAGGGTAATCTTGGCTCCCTGAACGAGGTCCTGGCCTTGCTTGACGACAGGTTTGCCCGTGAGAACGACCTTTTCGTCTTTTTGATAGTAAATGGCCTTATCCGCGGTTGCCGACCCTCCATCCGCCCGACTGATCTTTACCTTGCCGGTCGCGACGATCCGGTCGATCTTCATCTCTGAATCCGCCTTGCCTTGCGCCTCTCCGGTATCATGGTAGTGAAGACTCATCTTATCGCAGTTTATCGTAAAGTCTTCTCTGGTGGCGTTGACGTTTCCGGAAAAGGTCACGATCTTGCGCTTGTTATCGACCTCAAGGCTGTCGGAATTGACGACAATTTCCTCCGCGGCAGGTTGAATACCTCTCTTCAGCGCGTCTTTGGCGAGTAGCCCGGAGGGCACCGCCAAGAAGAGGGCCAAGAGGATACCGCCACAGATGATTTCTCGTTTGTTGCGTTTCATAGGGCCAGTGATGTTGCGTCGATCAGGGTTGTGACCCCTGAGAGGATTTGGAGTGT
This sequence comes from uncultured Desulfobacteraceae bacterium, assembly GCA_964484515.1. Classification (GTDB taxonomy): domain Bacteria; phylum Desulfobacterota; class DSM-4660; order Desulfatiglandales; family HGW-15; genus CAZAGT01. Next base: position 7,598 of record CAZAGT010000114.1, read on the forward strand.
CTCTTTTTCCAGGTCAAAATGGAGGCCCCGGCCGGAGACCGAAAAAAAGGGCCCGCTGATCTCAACAGGGTCCTCCGTGGTCAGTAGGCCTTCTTCTTCTTTGTAGAACAACTTCTGAGTCACGATTCGATATCCGTCATCCGTGCATCCCTTCAGGTCTCCATAAAGGGAGGCTTCACCGGCATTTTGATCGTAATCACAGCAGCGTCCTTCAAAGGCGATGGAGGGGCTCTCGGCTCTTTCTAGACGAAGTTGAAAATCCTTGAAATGAATGAGTTGCCTATCTTTGGATACGTGCACTTCTTTGGCATCAAGGTTCCATTTCAGTGATTCATCGGGACGAGTCTGGCTGAAATTGATGTCAGCAAGTTTAATCCCATCTTTAGAGAAGAGGTCAGGTAGGACGCGCCCCTGCCCGAATTGCTGGTAGGCCTTCGCGAGGTAGATCCCTACCACGATCAGGAGGCCGGCAATTCCAAGGAGAGGCCAGTGTTTTCGGAGGTGTCTTTTCATTTTGCAATAATTATACCAACGCTCGAAGCAATCTGTAAAGGCCTTTGTCGGCAGAAAGTGATCTATCGCGACGTCTTTTTTTGAGCTTTGAGGATCGAATCGCAGATCTCACGGACAGCCCCCCGGCCACCCTTGCTTTTCGTCGTCAGACTAGCGGCCGCGCGGATTTCAGGCACGGCGTCCGCGACCGCGACGGCGATCCCCACCTGATCGAACAATGGGAGATCCGGAAGGTCATCGCCCATATAACAGACCTGATCCGGCGCCAGGTCTTTTTGTTGCAACAATCGTTGAAAAAGTGAGGCTTTGTCCCTGATCCCCTGGTAGACCTGATCGATTCCCAACTCATTTGCCCGATGATCGACCGCATTCGACTTGCGCCCGGAAATAATGGCTACCTCGACTCCCGCCCGTCTCAGACAAACCAGGCCATGACCGTCCTTGACATCGAAGTTCTTGATCTCCGCACCGTGATCGTCCACGATGATCCGTCCGTCGGTCATGACGCCGTCCACGTCAAGGATGAGCAGTTTGATCTTGGCAAATCTCTTCTCGATGATCAGGCCCTCCCTTGTTTCCGTTCAGAAATGGCCCTTTTCCGCGATCTTCCGCCTTCGCCAAAGCTTCGACGGGACAAGCAGCCTCAACCCGCTCAGTCGACGCCCTTTACCAGGGTGTGGATTTTTTTCAAGAGACTGAGCAGCGGTTTGATCTCCTCCAAGCCAAGGGAGTTGGGACCATCGCAGAGGGCGCTATCCGGTCGAGGATGAACCTCGATGAAGACGCCATTTGCCCCGGCCGCCACGGCAGCCCTAGCAAGATATTCCACGAATTCTCGCTGGCCTCCGGAGCGAGAGCCTTCACCCCCGGGGAGTTGAACGCTATGGGTGGCGTCGAAGACGACCGGGAAGCCGAACCCTTTCATGACCGGGATCGAGCGCATATCGACGACCAGATTGTTGTAACCGAATGAGGCTCCCCGCTCGGTGAGGAGGATACTCCTGTTGCCGGTGGAAGTGAGTTTACTTACGGCTCCTTTTAGGTCCCAAGGGGACACGAACTGTCCTTTTTTGAGATTGACGGGGCGGCCGGTGCGGGCCGCCGCGAGCAACAAATCCGTCTGGCGACACAAAAAGGCCGGGATCTGGATGACGTCCAGGACCTTCGCCGCCTTGGCCACTTCGTCTGTTCCGTGGACGTCGGACAGCACCGGAAGACCTGTCGCCTCCCTAACCCGTCCAAGGATCTCGAGCCCTTTATCGACCCCGGGGCCACGGAAGGAATCGAGCGACGTCCGGTTCGCCTTGTCATACGAGGTCTTAAAGATAATCGGAATCCCAAGCGCCTCGCCGGTCTCCTTGAGATAACGGGCCACCGTTAGGGTCGTGTCTTCGTCCTCTATCACACAGGGACCGGCAATCACGAAAAATGGATCGCTCTGTGTAACGGTTATATCGCCAATCTGAAAAGGGTCGTTCGTCATTGCGGTTTGTTCATTCCAGAGAGTTTCGTTTCCCAGCACCCGTCAGCGTCCGGCATCGATCTTTTTCAAACCTCAATGGAGTTAAAACGCTCCATGTCCGTCGTTTTTTGACCGTTGTCACAAAACAGCCCCGCCGCTTGCCGCTGGAATTGATCCGCCTCAGCAGGGCGATAAGGTATCACATACCTCATTTCGTAAAGTTTCATGCGAAGGAATAGCGGTCCAGCCTACGCTTCTATTAACTAAAGCCTAGCAAGCAGGGGTTGGAGATTGCGAAGCCCCCAAGCTGACGGGTGCCGTGGCCTTGCCTCGATAAGGCTTTGCCTCCGACCTCCTGCCTCCAACCTCACAAACCATCGCAGATTCGGGCTATTCGCCCGTGTGATGTCGTAGATCCATTCTCCGTGCTCGCGCCCGGTTTTTGGTCACGATGTGACGCGGTCGCATGCTAATGGAAAGTGCGAAAGGAAGTCAAGGGAACAGGCCTTGGATTCTCATGCGCGGGCTACACCCGGTATCCCAAGTTTTTCTTGTCAGGTGAGGGGAAAGCATCTATAGTTCCTCACTTTATGCCCAGCATGGAGGCTTACAAGATGCCCAAGAAGAAACCCGGAAAGACCATCGCGGAGATCAACCAGCGAATCAAGGCCGGCAAAGCGGTCGTCGTCACCGCTGATGAGATGACGGATATCGTCAAGCGCAAAGGAGCTGCGAAGGCAGCCAAAGAGGTCGATGTCGTCACAACGGGTACCTTTGCTCCGATGTGTTCCTCCGGGGCATTTATCAATTTTGGTCACACCAAGCCGACAATAAAAGCCGCTAAGGTTTGGCTCAACGGCGTTCCGGCCTATGCCGGTTTGGCCGCCGTCGATATCTACTTGGGGGCCACGGAGCCGACCGAGGATGACCCCCTCAACCGCGTGCACCCGGGGCAATTCAAATATGGCGGGGGACACGTCATCAACGATCTAATCGCGGGCAAGCGGGTGCGACTGCAAGCAACCGCATACGGGACGGACTGTTACCCCAATCGTGAGATTGACAAGAAAGTGAGGCTTTCGGACCTTCCCTATGCCATGTTGTTCAACCCACGGAATGCCTACCAGAACTACAATTGCGCCATCAACCTCTCGGATAAGACCATCTATACATACATGGGTGTGTTGAAGCCTCGCGCGGGCAATGCCAACTTCTCGACCTCCGGCCAGCTGAGCCCTCTTTTCAATGATCCTTACTATCTCACCATGGGGATGGGGACACGGATCTTTCTAGGCGGGGCCGTGGGGCATATTATCGGCCCTGGGACGCAACACAACCCCCACCCCAAGAGAGGGAAGAACGGCGTGCCGTTGTCACCGGCAGGGACGCTCATGGTTATGGGCCCTCTAAAGGAGATGGATCCGAAGTGGGTGGTGGGCGTGAGCCTGCTCGGGTACGGCTGCTCCCTTGCGGTGGGTGTGGGCGTGCCGATACCCGTATTAAACGAAAAGGTGGCTGCCTTTGCAGGTGTTTCCGACGAAGAGCTCTTTACGCAGGTCCTGGATTACGGGAATGATTATCCGACCGGAGAAGCCAGAAGCCTGAAACAGGTGAGCTATGCTGAACTGAAAAGCGGCACTATGCGTTTCAATGGACAGGAAGTTCCGACGGTGCCGCTCTCTTCATACGTGTATGCCCTCGAAATCGCGAAAATTTTGAAGGGATGGATCGAGGACGGCAAGCTGCTGCTTAGCGAACCTCAGGAGATGTTGCCGACCGTAGAGGGGATTTGAACACTCCCGCTTGCCTTGTGCCACAGATGCGAATGCCTGCGAGCCCTGCCCGGACCTCTCGCTGATCCCAATGAAGAATGTCTGAATGGAAGTCGACGATCCCTCGGCAGTAAAACATCAGGGGTTCGAAGGGATGAGGCGTAAGAAATCTCACGTTCGACGTCCGGGCTTGAGGAAAAACGACTTCGAACCCTCTTTCTACGTTCCACCTGAAGGCCCTTAGGTCTGGATAGATAGAGGTTCTTCGGTATCTTCTATGTTCGTAAGTGCGGCTCGAAGACGGAGGACACGGTGATTGAGGAGATCTTTACGAGCGGCAGTTCCGTTATCCACGGGTTGGACCCCAGGGTCAGGATTGTTGCCGCCTTCGTCTTTTCGATCGTGGTGGCCGTCTGTGATCGGTTCGTCGCGCTGGCAGTTGCCGTCGGTGTGTCCCTTGTTTTGATCCTGGCGGCCCGACTGCCCCTCAAAAAGGTCTTTCGGCGGCTTATCATCGTAAACGGACTGATCCTCTTTCTATGGCTTTTTCTGCCATTCACCTTTCGCGGGACACCACTGTTTACATTGGGGCCCCTCACGGTCACGCGAGAGGGGATTGCCTACGCGGCCGTCATCACGCTCAAGTCGAACGCCATTATGATCGCCCTTATGGCCCTGGTGGCAACCATGCCGATCTTCACGATCGGACGCGCGATGAGATATCTGCGGGTGCCGTCGACGATAGCCTATCTGTTTCTGTTTACGTACCGCTACATCCATGTTATCTATGGCGAGTACCAGCGGCTGATGCGGGCCATCAAGATCAGGGGTTTTCGTCCTGCCACCAATATGCACACCTACAGGACCTATGCCTACCTGATAGGGATGATCCTGGTGAAGAGCCATGACCGATCACAGCGGGTTCGAGCCGCAATGCTCTGCCGCGGTTTCCAAGGCCGGTTTTTCGACCTGAGGCAATATACCTTCAATGCCTCGGATCTGGTCATGGCACTCTTGATGTCCTCGGCGGTGGCCGGTATCGGGTTGCTGCAATGGCTCCCTTGAAAGGGAGGGCGGAGGCGGCTGGTCACAGGCACGACGTTATGGCACTGATCAACCTGGAACATGTCCATTTTGCTTACCACGGGGGTTCGCCGATCCTCCAGGATTGCTCCTTTCAGCTCCGTGAGGGGGAACGGGTCGGTCTCGTCGGCCCCAACGGCAGCGGCAAAACCACCCTCTTTCACATCATCATGGGCCTGCTCAGGCCCAACGCGGGCAGAATCGAGATCCTCGACCGAGAGATGCAAGGGGAGAAGGATTTTGCCGCGATCAGGCAAAAGGTGGGTTTGTTGTTTCAGGATGCCGACGATCAGTTATTCAGCCCGACCGTCCTGGAAGATGTGGCGTTCGGGCCACTAAACCAGGGTAAGTCGATAAACGAGGCCAAGGACATCGCCCGCCGCACGCTGAGCTCTCTCGGTCTGGATGGTTTTGAGGATCGGATTACTCATAAGCTGTCGGGGGGCGAGAAAAAGCTGGCGTCCCTTGCCACGGTGCTGGCGATGGATCCCGAGGTGTTGCTCCTGGATGAGCCGACCAACGGCTTAGACACCAAGACCACGGAGAGGATCATCAACGTCCTGAATAGGATCGGTATTGCCTATATCTTTATCTCCCACAATGCGGATTTCATAGAGCAGACGGCAGATAAGGTGTACGGTATGGCGAATGGGCAGATTACGCTTGCGGAGGAAAAGGTCCCGCATACCCACGTACATGCCCACGGGTACGGGCAACACCCTCATGTCCATTCCGAGGAGGACCAATACGTATCAGAAGAGAAGAAGTGAATCGCCGATCCCAGTCCGCCTATGATTTGCGGACAACCGGCAGGAGAAAGGATATATGGACAGAGTCCCATTTACAAAGCAAGGGCTTGAGAAGGTTCGGTCACAGCTGAAACGCTTAGAGGAGGTAGAACGGCCGGAAAACATCCGTGCCATCAAAGAGGCTCGCGGCCACGGCGACATCAGCGAGAATGCTGAGTATCATGCCGCCAAAGAACGTCAATCCTTCCTTGACGGTAAGATCAACGAACTGAAGAGCGTCCTCGGCAAGGCCGAGGTCATCGATATCAATGGAGAGCCGGAAGAGAGAGTCGTTTTTGGCCGTACCGTTGTGCTCTACGACGTCGGGGCTGATGAAGAGGTGGCCTATCAACTGGTCGGGCCTTATGAATCGGATCCAGAAGGAGGCAGAATATCAGTGACTTCCCCGTTAGGCCAGTCCTTGATCGGTCGAGAGGTCGGCGATGAGGTCAAGGC
>CAZAGT010000115.1:0-3802 GCA_964484515.1 uncultured Desulfobacteraceae bacterium
AGGTAACGTTTCGTTTTTGAAAAGAGACCCCCATGGCCGGGCGTTAAGGTATCATGGACCTCCTTTCATGGAGGTTCGTATGAAGACAGAGGATCTTAGGTGCCTTCCCCCTTTTGACCTCCGCCCTCTAGCTTCCACCTCCGGCTTCTTATCCACTTGGCATGTAGAAACCCGGGGAGGGTCCCGCAAGGGAGGATTTAGGAAGGAAAGGGCGTATTTCCCGATGGAAAGGACCTAGAGTATGAAGGACGGGTGCAACATGAAAAGATATAAGCGGGTAATATTCCGATTCATGGTTCTGGCCATCTTCGCGATCCCCGCACTCGCGGGTCATGCGTTCGGCGCTCAAAAACCCATCAAAATAGGTATTGTCTGGCCGCTTACAGGGCCGATTTCGGCATCGGGTTCCTACATGGTCGGCGGTGCAAAAATCGCAAAGGCCAAGATCAACACGGAGGGAGGCGTTTTGGGCCGACCGGTCGAGCTCCTTATTGAAGACGGGGCGAATGACCCTGCCCAGTCCGTCAGTGCCGCCGAAAAATTGATCACGCGGGAGAAGGTCGATGTCTTTATGGGCTGCTGGGGGAGCTCACCGACCCTGGCCGTCAGTGCGAGCGTCACAAAAAAATACGGCATCCCTCACGTAGCGACCACGGCAAGCTCTGTCAAGGTGACCGTCCAAGACGGCAGGAGGCCCAACAAATGGTTGTTCCGCATCAGCCCGACCAGTCGGATGGAAGCCCAGGGGCTGGCGGACGTCCTGGTCCCCAAGATGGGGTTCACGAGGGTGGCCTTGCTGGCTGTGAATAACGACTGGGGTCGAGGTGCTGCCGAGGAGTTCAGTAAGGTCGTGCGAGGATCAGGTGGAAAGGTTGTTGCCACGGAGATCATCAATCAAGAACAGACCGACTTCTTGACCCAGCTCACCAAGATCAGGGCCTCACGTGCTAATGCGATCATCGTCACCACGGACATGGCCCAGATTTCTCTCATCCTAAAGCAGCGTAAGATCTTGGGAATGAAACAAAGAATCCTGACAACGGGCGGCGGCATCGTACCGGAGGGTCTGGTCGAACTGACGGGCACAAAAGCTGCTGAAGGGGTCTTGATCGACACCTTTTTTGCGCCGTGGTTTCCAGAGCTCACCAAAATCCCGCAAGAGGTCACGTGGTTCGTAAACGCCTATTTGAAGGCCGGCAATCCATTTAAGGGGTTTGGTGAATGTTTCCGCAGCTACGACGGTCTCAAGGCCATAAAGGCGGCCCTGGAGATCGCGGGCACAACCCAAAAAGACGAGGTCAGGAAGGCCTTCCATCGGGTAGACACCCAAGGATTGTCGGGACCGCTCAAGTTTGACGAGTTCGGTCAAAGCACACCGACTATCCAGATCATCCAAGTCAAGGATGGCAAACCCCACGTCCCCGCTTATTAGTGAACTCGAATGAAACTCCATGAAATGAGGTCGTTAAAGCCTTAACGCCCGGCCATGGGGCTCTCTGAGAACCCAACCGGTTGCGCGCCTTACGGAGACCATCCTCCGAGGGTCCTGCAGACCTCCTCGCACGTTGCCAAGCGAGTACCGATCAGGAGTCCTAAGAAGTGATCCTATTTCTCCAATTCATCATCAATGGACTCATCATCGGCGGTGCCTATGCGCTGATAGGGATCGGGCTGACGCTCATCTTCGGTATCATGAATGTGGTCAATTTCGCCCATGGCGAAATGTACATGCTTGGAGCCTATTTCCTCTTTACGCGAGCATGGTGTTCGCCATTGCAGCCGTTATGCTTATCGGGTTCCTATGTGAGAAATCGATCCTAAGACCGTTGCGAGGGCGCTCGATAGAAACCGTGATGCTCGCTATGATCGGGCTTTCCCTATTCTTTCAAAATGCTGCCATGCTGGTTTGGTCCCCTATTCCTGAGGCCATCGAAAGCCCCTCGGCCATGCCGGCCCTGGTCATAGGCGGCTTGTATTTTCTCCCGCAACGAATCCTTATTGTCGGCATCGCGTTTACGCTGGTTGTCCTGACTCATCTGCTCCTCAAGAAAACCAAAATGGGAAAGGCGTTGCGGGCCACTTTTCTTGATCCCGAGACCGCCGCACTGATGGGCATCAATATTGAGCGCATTTATTCGTTCACTTTCTCCTTGGGAGCAGGATTGGCCGGTGCGGCCGGCGTCCTTTTGGCGCCTATTTTCACGGTGCACCCTTACATCGGAAACTTGGCCAACTTAAAGGCCTTTGCCATCGTCATCATTGGGGGCCTGGGCAGCTTTGCCGGTGCCATAACGGCGGGTCTTCTCCTAGGTGTGGCTGAGAGTCTGGGGGCGGCCTATGTCTCTTCCGGCTATCAAGACGCCGTAGGGTTCGTCCTGCTCATCATCATCCTCATTTTCAGACCTACCGGTCTTCTTGGAAAGATTGGGCAGAGACGATGACTCTCAACAGGATCACCAGCGTCGTCTTGCTTGCCGCAGCCATACTCTTCCCCTTGGTCGTTCAGGATGCCTACGTCATCCACATGACCATTCTCATCGGTATCTATATGGTGGGGGCCATTAGCGTGAACCTGTTGTTGGGGTACGCCGGGCAACTGTCATTGGGGCACGCGGCCTTCTTCGGTGTGGGCGCCTACGTCTCCGCCCTCCTCTGTTTAGAGCTCGCCCTGCCCATGTGGATTGGAATGGTCGCTGGCACCTTGCTTGCTGGCCTTCTCGGTTATGTTGTCGCAAAGCTGGCCCTGAAGCTCAGGGGGGCCTATTTCGTAATCCTCACCATCAGCGTTGCTGAAATCCTGAAGCTTGTGGGGTTGAACTGGGTGGCCCTGACCAAAGGCCCAATGGGGTTGACCGATATCCCCGCAGCGATCATCCATTTGGCCACCATCGGTACGATCGATTTTGGGGAGAAGATTCCCTATTATTACCTCGTCTTGATGTCTGCCGTCCTGTGCGCCTCCCTTCAACATCGCATCGTGAGGTCCTCTTTGGGAAGATCCATCATATCGATCAGAGAAAACGAGGAACTGGCTGAATCGGTGGGGATAAACTGCTACAAGGTTCTGGTCGTCATCGTTGTCATCAGCGCGTCCATGACCGGTTTTGGCGGGGCGCTGTATGCTCACTACGTGAGTTTCATCGATCCCGGCGTCTTTGCCTTCTTCTTCAGCGTCAATCTCGTCATGATGGTCATCGGAGGGGGTAAAGGAACGTTCGTCGGACCAATCATCGGCGCGGTCCTATTTACCCTGATACCTGAATGGTTACGCGCATTCGGGGACGCTCGGATGGCCGTCTACGCATTGACTGTCGTCTTCATTGTTATCTTTATGCCAAGAGGGATCCTCTACTACGCTGCAAGGCCTTTCATGAGTCGTTTTAGGTTATTCGATAGTCTGTCAGCACAAGGATGAATGCCATGCACGCCGCTTCCGCGCGGGGCATCCCGCCCAAGGCGGGTAAACCTGGCGAAGTCGAATGAAATGCAGAAAGAACTCCTAAAAGTCAAGAACCTGACAGCAAGATTTGGGGGCCTGACCGCCGTTGATTCGGTGGACTTCACGGTGGCCGAAAACGAGATCGTGAGCCTCATCGGTCCAAACGGTGCTGGAAAGACGACCACGTTCAACGCCGTCACCGGTTTTTTGGAGAAGACCGGAGGAACGGTCACCTTTGAGGGCACCGACCTGGCAAAGCTGAGACCAAACCAGATCGCTGCCAAAGGACTTGTGAGGACCTTCCAAATCACATCCCTTTTCGCAGGCCTTACCGTCAGGGACAATATCCGGACGGCTCACCAC
>CAZAGT010000115.1:3812-13664 GCA_964484515.1 uncultured Desulfobacteraceae bacterium
CACCACGCCCAAGAGGATGTGACTTTTCTTGATTGTATCTTTGACACGAGCCGCAATCGCGGTGTTGAGAGAGATACGCTCGCTAAGACCACGGAGATCCTAAAACTCGTCCACTTGGAAGACAGGGAAGATATCCTCGCCAGCAATCTGCCCTATGGTGAACAACGGATCCTGGGAATAGCGCTATCTCTTGCCGCCCAGCCGAAGATGCTGCTTCTGGACGAGCCTTCAGCGGGACTAAACAGTAGCGAAACCCTCAGACTGATCGACCTGATAAAGAGTCTGCGAAATAGGGGCATCACGATCTTGCTGGTTGAACATGACATGAAACTCGTCATGGGCGTATCGGACCGAATTGTGGTGCTGGATTTTGGAAGAAAGATCGCTGAAGGAACACCCGCGGAAATCAAGGACAACCCGGAAGTCATTACGGCTTACCTAGGTGGAAAACGCTAAGGTGTTGCACCTTAAAGACATTCAAGCGAGCTATGGGCGCGTGCCCGTTCTGTCAGGGATCTCGCTCCACGTCAAGGAGCAAAGGATCGTAACCCTCCTCGGTTCCAACGGGGCAGGAAAGTCAAGTCTTTTGAAGGTTATTTCGGGACTGCTCAAATCGGATTCAGGTAGTGTGGAGTTCAGAGGCGAGCGGATGGAAGGGCTCTCCCCTGAAAGAATTATCGCCAAGGGAATTGCTCACTGCCCTGAGGGTCGCAGGGTTTTCGCCGAACTGTCCGTACTGGAGAACCTGGAGATGGGTGCCTATCTGGAAAAATCAAAGCGGGTGGTCAAGGACAGGATTGCTGAGATCGGAAAGGCCTTCCCGACATTGATCAGCCGGAAAAGGCAAATGGCAGGCACCCTCAGTGGCGGTGAGCAACAGCAACTGGCCATTGCGAGGGCGTTGATGTCCGATCCCCGGATGATCTTGTTTGATGAGCCCTCACTGGGCCTAGCTCCCATCCTTGTAGATCAGGTAGAGGACATCATCATGAGATTGAAGAAGGATGGTATGACCATCCTATTGGTGGAACAAAATGCCAACATGGCATTGAGGATAGCCGATTATGCCTATGTTATGGAAACGGGCGGAATCGTCCTTGAAGGGCCATCCGCCGCGATGGCCAAGGACGATAGGGTGATGAAAGCCTACCTTGGTGGAAGCTAGGCCTCAATGACGTTCGAGAAACTGGATATAGCGGTTGTCCCCACGTTGCAGGGGCAAGGGAAGTCGCAGGCAGGACATTGAAGTAATCGGTCCTATCTGTGCTCAGCCTGCCAATTGGATCAGGTCGCCGACGAGTCGCTCAAGAGTGGCGTTTGATAGCGGGGTTACAATCGGGAATCGTCCACCAAGATCGCGATCGTAGCTATAGCGTCTCAGGGTGAGGCCTCGGCGTTGATTCAGGTCCACCTCGAAAAAGATTGTGTTGCTGCCGCAGATCCGAGGGGGACTGCTCCTGAGGACCGCCCGACCGGTTTCGATCTCGGTTTCGATAACCGACAGGCTCTCCTCTAGATAGGTTACCTGCTCCACAATCCTGCTGGGATCCAGAGAAAGCTGCGCGTCACCCCTACGCTCCAGCGTGATGCCCTCCAAGAGACATCCGAGGCGATTCCACGCGGAAAGGTGAAGCTCAATCCCGAGCCGACTGTCGGATACACTGATTACAGCCGCTTGGTCGCCGGGTATTTGTTGAAGTCTCCGATTAAGCTCTTTCTGCAATCCCATCGGGTATCCTACCTTCCTTAGTATCTATATCGACAATTACGTGGCCTCGCTTAAATTCGCGGACGCGTCCTTCCCGATCCCTATCTGGGAAAAATGACCCGTATTCCGATACGTGGTCCAGACGTTCGTTGACCCATCCCTGCCTAACAGGATGCCCTGAAGTGGTGGAAAAATGTGTCCTTTATGAAACCCCGGCATCCCAGTTCATCGACGTCGCCGTTGGCTGTTATCCGCTCTGCGCAGCGAAGGCCACTGCGGCGGAATAGGCCGGCGCACTCCGCAATCAGACAACTCAATATCTCAGATTATTTCAATTCAAGTCGCTGGTCTGTGCCTCTTTTCCATCAAAGCTCAGGCGAATCTTCTTTTCCTCCCTGACAGTCTCCACGTGCACAGGCCTTTTCCACATGCGGTACAAATTGACAAGGGTCTCCTGGGCGAAATCCCATTTGAGGTCGACCCCCTCATGCTGGTGTGTCAGCAAAAGCTCACCTCGGTTGCCGTAATTCCCGTCTAAGATCCTGATTACCGGGGCGCCAACGTTCGTAAGCTGGCTGAGAATCAGTTGCTTGATGCGCTCGAAATCGCGATTACGAATGACCCAATGGGGCGTACCCCCCTGCTTTGCATAAAGGAACAACTTGTGCCGGCGGCAAAAGTCTTCTGTCAGGAAAGTGTCGATAAATGTCAAATCGTTGTAATTTCGCCGTACCTCAAAGATCTTCTCCTTCCCTTGACCCAACTCGAGGTCCCACTCTTGCCTGGCCGCCAAGTCATCGCATTCGTGATATTCTTTGCCAAAGCGACCTTTGTTCCAACGTTCCTCTATATCCCGAAACAGTTCAACCCCTAGTTTGTAGGGATTGAGGCGCAGCCGGGAGCCACCGAGGGTCCCGGAATGGTGATCCGCGTAGTCAATGATCTCCGAATCTCCCAAGATCTTTTCCGTCATCATGCGGGAATGCCAGTAGGTGGCCCAGCCTTCATTCATAATCTTGGTCTGCGCCTGAGGTAGAAAATAGTAGGCCTCCTCCCGTATAATAGATAGCACATCCCTCTGCCAATTCTTGAGAGGTGCATGTTCAACCAAGAATAGGAGAATATCGGCCTCAGGGTTCTCTGGAAATCCTTTCTTCTGCCTCCGTTTTGCCCTTATTTCCCTGGTCCGGGCCTCGAGAAACTCGGGCGGATTGATGTATGTATCCATATAGCCTTTGCTCTGAAGCCGCCTCACCGAAACCGGCTCGTCGTCTTCATCAGGGAAGAGATCCAGGGCCCTGTTTTGCTCTCCCTTACAGTTCGATGTCCCCGAGTGGTCACCTCGGCCCGAACAGGTGCAAGCAGTGCTATCGTCACTATGACAGCTGCACCCCTTGCCTTCTGCCATGGAGACCTGAACTCCACGCGGGCTCCCTGACGTTTCCGGGACCTCCTTGTCGCGCCGCCTTATGAAAGGCCAATGGGGATCGACGAGATTTTCGAGTGATAGGCAACAGTCAATGAACGCCTCCACCCGATCGCTTCCATAACGATCAACGTATCGCTGCACACGGGTACCATGATTCGCCATCTCGTCGACCATCTTACGGTTTGTATGGGCGAAGTAGAGGTTGTTTTTAAAGAAATCGCAGTGTGCATAGACATGACCCATGACGAGCTTCTGGTCGACCAAGTTGTTGCACTTGAGAAGATAGGCGTAGCAGGGACTATTGTTGATGACCATTTCATAAATCTTTGACAACCCGTAGGCGTGGCTCTTCGAAAGCCTGTCGTACTCCATGCCGAACCGCCAGTGGGGGTATCGATATGGGAAACCGCCGTACGAGGCCACCTCGTTGAGAGCGTCGTAATCAAGGACTTCGAAGATTACCTGGAAAAAGTCCAAACCGAATTCTCGCGCATGGGCCTCAATGTCATACTTTATCTCTTTGAGTTCGGTGGGAAATTTGGAACCTGCGGAATTTGTGGGCATGAGGTGCTTACCGTCCGGTACCTAAGAAGACCTTAAGCACATCGTAGATGGTGTCTTTGTCAATGATTTCGGCGCTAAGCAGCTTTTCGTCTTCCCCCTTCCTATCCTGAATGACCTTCAAGAAATGCCCGGAGCCGTACATCCCTGTGACTTGACCATAACAAAACACATTGCTATCCGAGGTGATCTCCTCCAGAAGGCGTAATGCTTTTTCGTCATCATCGTGGAAGTTGTCCCCATCCGTAAAGTGGAAGGGGTAAATGTTGTATTCTGCCGGTGAAAAGGTCTCTGCAATCATTTTCTGGCAGACCTCGTAAGCGGATGAGATCCGCGTCCCCCCGCTCTCCTTGGTGTGGAAGAAGGTCTCCTGGTCGACTTCTCTGGCCTGGGCGTCGTGAATAATAAAGCGCCTCTCAAGACCCTTGTACTGTGATATCAGCCAGGTATCGATCCAAAAGGACGTCATCCGAACAAGTTCTTTTTCCCGATCTCCCATGGATCCGGACACGTCCATCATGTAAATAATAACCGCATTCGACTCCGGTTCGAATGTGGTTCGCCAGGAGCGGTAATGCTTGTCTCGTTTGATTGGCCAGATCTCGGGCCGGTTCGGGTCATAGCTACCGGAAATGATCTGTCTGCGGAGGGCCTCACGAAAGGTGCGCTTGAAATGACGCAGGGATTCGGGACCGATCCTGGCGATACTCACATATTTGTCCTTTTCAGAGGCGATGTTCTTGCGACCGCGCGGCTCGATGTGGGGCAATGCCAATTCTTCGGCCAGAATGTCGGCCAATTCCTCTATGCTCATCTCCACTTCAAGGATATGTTCACCCGGCTCGGAACCTGCCTGACCCTGACCCTCGCCGTCAGGATCATACGCCACTGGATCGCCCGGCTTGCCGTCCCCCTGGCCGATCCCCTCTGTCGCCTTGCCGAAGCGGAACCGCGGGAGTTCCAACTCAGGCAGAGGGACAGATACGAGATCTTTACCCTTTCTCCCAATGAGATCACCGTGCGACAGGTATTTACGAATTCGCGATCGGACCGCCCCGCGAACAATCTTCTTGAATCTGCCCCGATCCGTTTCAATCCGCTTGGAAAGATACATCGCCCCTGTCCTAATCCTTGGACTCGGCTTCCTTCAGGTCGCCACGGGCAAAGATGGAGGCTACGAAATTGAGTACATCCGTTGCGCAGGTCTCACAGTACCCATAATTCTTGATCATCCGATGTTTAACGACCTCGATCTTTTCCTGGGTGTCATGATCGACCACCTTTGAAACCAGGCTTGTCAATTTAATCGTATCTTTCTGGTCCTCGAACAGCTTCAATTCGAGGGCGCGATGAAGCCGTTCATTGGTCCGATAGTCAAACGTCTTTCCTTCAATGGCCAGGGCACCGATATAGTTCATAATCTCCCTGCGGAAATCATCTTTGCGGCTCTCGGGGATCTCTATTTTCTCCTCAATCGAACGCATGAGCTGTTCGTTCGGCTCCTCGTATTCCCCGGTGTACTTGTTTTTGACCCTCTCCCGTTGCGTGTAGGCCTTGATGTTGTCGATATAATTTGCGCACAGCCTTGTGATCGCCTCTTCGTCCGCACAGATCGCCCGTTGAACCTCATTTTTGGTTATCTCGGCATACTCCTCCTTTACAACGGTCAACAGCTCCTTGAATCTCTTCTTCTGATCTTCTGAGGTAATGAGGCTGTGGTGATCAAGTCCTGATTCAAGCATGTTGAGCACCATGAAAGGATTTACGCAGGCATCCCCCTCATCGGACACCAGCGCATTGGAGATCTTATCCTGGACATAGCGAGGGGATATCCCATCCATTCCCTCACGTTCTGCATCATCCTTCAATTCCTTGATGTTCTCTTCAGTGTATCCCGGAAGGGTCTTCCCGTTGTAAAGTTTGAGTTTCTGGAGCAACGTCAGGTTTGCCTTTTTAGGTTCCTCCAATCGCGTCAAGGCCGCCCACATGGCGGCCATCTCCAGCGTATGCGGCGCCATGTGCTTGCCTTCGACTTTTTCCTCCCGGTAATCTTTCTCATAGATCTTATACTCGTCGGACAGACGCGTGATATAGGGGATATCGATCTTGACGGTCCTGTCCCGCAGGGCCTCCATGAACTCATTGTTTTGTAGCTTCTTGTACTCGGGCTCGTTCGTATGTCCGATGATGACCTCGTCGATATCTATTTGCGGAAATTTTTTCGGTTTGATGACGTGTTCTTGGGAAGCCCCAAGTAGATCGTAAAGAAAAGCGACATCCAGCTTGAGGACCTCCACGAACTCGATCAGACCTCGATTTGCGACGTTGAACTCACCGTCGAAGTTGAACGCTCGCGGATCGGAGTCGGATCCGAAGGTCGCAATCTTGCGGTAGTTGATATCTCCCGTCAGTTCAGTAGAGTCCTGGTTCTTTTCATCTTTCGGTTGAAATGTGCCGATCCCGATGCGGTCCTGTTCAGAGAGAATGAGTCGCCGAACCTGGGCGTGCTCGTAAACCTTCTTAAGATCGCCACCATATTTTTGCATGAGCTCACTGAAGGTGAAACGGCAGAAGGGGCACAACTCACCTTCGATAAGGAATTTCAATTCGCCGTTGCGCTCACTGTTAAGTTTTCGCACAAACGGTGCGCGGATCTCCATCGGTATCAGGTGGAGCGGTTCTTCATGCATCGGGCAAGGCTCTATGATCTCCTGGTGGTTTTGGTCTTTAAGAGACCAGGCAAAGGTGTAGAGGGCTCCCTCACCTGTCTTGGAATAGGCCTCTAAACCCTTCTTGAGAAGACGAGCGATCGTGCTCTTGGCGGATCCCACAGGGCCGTGAAGCAACAGGACGCGACGTTCCGTGCCATAGTGCCTGGCGGCCGACTTGAAGATGTTGACCAGGTGCATCAAAGGTCGCTCAAGGCCGTACACGGCATCCTCACCATGGTTTACTGGGTCGGCGAAGAACTTGTATCGAATAATCTTTTCTTTATTCTCTATATACTCCTCGGTTCCGTAGGACACGATCATGTCGTAGATCCGCTGAAACGCATTGCGAAGGATCGCAGGGCGCTGCTCGACAAGCTCCAAATAATCACCCACGCTTCCTTCCCAGTGGAGCTCTTGGTAGGAGCTCTCACGTGTGTATTCGTCGATGAGGGAAAAGAATTCCTGCTGATACGACATGACTTCACCTCCTGTGTTGAGGTCCTGGCAGACCCTGAAGCGTCACGACATGCGCGCGGAGGCGAGTATGCACGGAGTGCAATAGCGATATGTGAACAGGATACAGACGTCCCGATTGAGGTCGTAGGGCCGCGAGAGCTTCAGAGTTGACCAGAGCACTGCAAGGACCGTAAGAATCTCCTCATGCCCTAAAAGAAGCAAGTAGCGTGCCACTCGTCAAGACCTTGTCCCCGGCAAATTTGATGTCAGATCACACTCGAAAAGGCCTCGATCTTTTTCCAACCGAACCGTCTGTGAACCGCTGCAGTCTTCATTTTGCATGCCTTGCAAAACAGGGTAGCAAAAACGCGGCGCTAGGACGTCAATGAAATGACAGCTGGGCTCATGCCCACTCTCGTTTCAAAGCGCAACCGCTTCTTTTCCATCTTCAACCTACTCCTCGAGATGCCCAAAATCGGGACGGCTCCGTCTCTTACGGACACAGGGAAGGTCAAACGTTGAAGGGGTCACATTGGAGATTTGAGGAAAAAGGCGAGAAGGTCTCCTACGGTTGGATCTGTTCGTTTCGAGCTGCATGGACTATGTTAGTCTTCCATCGTACCACTTGAAGAGTCGCGACGGATCATGTTTCACTCCGTGCGCGAATATAAAATCAAGGTTCAACGGCTTAATCTCAACAACGGGCAAAGAATAACGGACACTGTTTCTTTTCGCTCAACCAAGATTATGGCTATTCCAACTGTAGCAAAGCAAATTACTAAGTCTGGATGTCATTATTATATTTTTGTGCTTATTTTCTGCTACCATAGCAAAATATTGTTGACTTTTTGTTGAAATTCTAGTTTACTTCCTTAAAATGTCTTTTGAAGGAGGTATTCAATGAAGCAATTGAAGAAGGACTTACAGGCCGTAATGAAGGCGCTTAAAGCTCTTACCCAAAAGACGGAGCAGATAGCGAAAAAAATCGACAAGCTCGATAAGGCTCCTGCCAAAGGACGGCCGAAGAAGAAGGCCAAGGCCAAGACTAGGCCTGTCAAGAGGAAAGCTACTCGAAGAACGACAAAGAAGACTGCCGGGGATGCCGTTTTCGACATCATCAAGAAGAACAAGAAGGGGGTCAACACCAACACGCTCCGGAAGAGGACGGGCTTTGATGAAAAGAAGATCTGGAACATCATCAACCGCCTAAAACAACAACGCAAGGTCAAGAGCGCGCGGACCGGTATCTACGTCAAGATCTAGTTTATTGCAACCCGTTTCTGGACGCCTTCCTCTCTTTCGGACTGTACCCGATGATTTAAACATGTGAGGCCCCGGGTAATTAAGCCTGTTTTGACATTTCGGGGCAGGCGTACCAGAAACGGGAGCAGTATATTTCTCAAACAGCAGCCCCATCTCAACCCATTTAACGCCACATTCCGGACCGCCACCGACCCACTTGTTTTTCTTCCGCAGGTCGGACCTATCCCCCATTTAAGCTCCCCCTGTCGCTCATACCTCTCGCGGGGTGAGAACACTTCATTGGCGGGAGTAAGCCCCGCCGCTGACCGCCTTAGCAACGAGTATGTGGACGTATCATGAGTCTCTTTGTCGCGTGGGAGACAACGCATCATACGAGAATGAGATCCTAGATCATCTCTGATGAGCGTGGCATAGGTGAGTTCTATCTCCTGTCTCGATTTTCCCGACCTGATGGCTGATACTCCCATTCCGTCGCAAGTTGCTGATTGGGTTTTGGTTCAATTAGGGTTGAAAAACAACGGCAAGGATGTAATAAGGTTTGGGTGCTCGGCGGCCGGTCGTTCGCCAAAAGCTTATGAACAGGAGAAGTACGAATATGCCTTCCGATGTGTTTCTTACGGAAATCACCACTCAAACGGAACAGGATCTCTTGCATCAAAAAACCCAACTGCTCCTGCGGTCGGTTGGCATCAAGAATACCATTTCCCCAAACCACCTGGTTGCCGTCAAAATGCATTTTGGCGAAAAGGGAAATGTGACCCATCTTCAACCGAGACACATCGAACCGATCATTCGGGCGGTCAAAAGGTATCAGGCCCGGCCCTTCCTGATGGATACATCGGTGCTTTACAGAGGGAAAAGGGCTGATGCGGTTTCCCACATCGAACTGGCACATCGACACGGTTTCACACTTGACGAGACCGATGCTCCCGTCATCATAGCTGATGGACTCGTCGGTGATGACGACATTGAAATCAAGGTGGATGGGAAGGTCTTTGACGAAGTTTCGATTGCGCGTGAAGCCCTCAAGGCGAACGCTATGATTGTGGTGTCCCATGTGACGGGCCATATGGGCACAGGCCTTGCCGCGACCATCAAGAACCTTGGGATGGGGCTCGCGAGTCGTAAGGGTAAGATGCGGCAGCATTCATCGATGAAACCGCAAGTCGATACGAGCAAATGCAAGAATTGTAGCGCATGCTTGGAGTGGTGTCCTGAGGGTGCCATCTCACAATTTGGCAGTGTGACCCACATCGATCCAAACAATTGCATCGGGTGCGGTGAATGCTTAACGATGTGCCGTCACAATGCAGTAAAATACAATTGGGCGACGGAGAGCGCCGAACTTCAGCGACGTGTCGCAGAATATGCCCTTGGCGCTGTCCGCAGACACCCCGACAAATTCATCTACTTCAATTTCCTGATCAATGTCACCAAAGACTGCGATTGCGTCGGCCGGAAGATGAAACCCGTCATTCCAGACATCGGAATCATAGTCAGTCGTGATCCGGTTGCGGCGGACCAGGCGGCCGTCGATACGATCTCCGCCAAGGCGGGTAAGCCGTTTCGGGAGTTGGCTTATGCGCACATCGATGAGACGGTTCAACTCAATCATGCCCAAGAGATCGGTTTAGGACGCACGGAGTATAGACTCAATTTGATCTAGTTGACTGCTGCTACTTTGGCCGATGGTTTTTGTGAGGCCCCTCACAAGAGTGTGTGGG
>CAZAGT010000116.1:0-13493 GCA_964484515.1 uncultured Desulfobacteraceae bacterium
ATTCGCCCAATCTGCGTCGGCCGCCTTGCTTGGCAGCTTCTTCAGCGTTCGAGCGGGTAACGTTTCGTTTTTGAAAAGAGACCCCCACGGCCGGACGTTGAGTCGTTTCAAAAACCTAAAATGATACAAAGGATGTGGCTTCAGGCTCTTTTCGCATGAGAATGGACCTATTGAGGTGCAAATTCTTGGGAGGAACCACTCAGAGATTTGGCAGGGGCTCGGCTCTCCGATAGCCCGGCTGAGAGGAAAGAAGGAGGCGACAGACATGAGTTCTAAGAGATGGGTATTGAAAGCGGTTTTGATCGTGACTCTCCTGATGGGCTTCGTATGCTCTGCCTTAGCGGCCGACCTGCTGGAAGGCATCAAGAAGCGCGGCTACATCGTGTGCGGCACAACCCTTGGTGCCCCGCCGTTTGCCTACGCCGACAGCAAGGGGAATCCGGTCGGATTCGAAATCGACCTTATCCACAAGCTGGGGGAGTATATGGGCGTCAGGGTCCGGATCGAAGATATGGCCTGGGCCGGACAGATTCCTGCGCTGCTGACGGGCCGGATCGACGTGATATCTTCCCGCATGTCGGCAACCCTCGAGCGAGCGACAAAGATCGTCTTTGCACACCCATGGTTGCTGACGGGGACCTTCGCCATCGGCCATCAGCAACGAGGTTTCACGAAATGGCAGGAACTCAACAAACCTGGGATCAGGGTGGGAGCCATAGCAGGGTCCGTCGGGGCCCAGATCGCGCGGCAGAAACTCCCCAAGGCAAGGTTGACGACCTATGAGCTGGATGGCGACCTCTTTAAGGCTCTCAAGGACGGACGGGAGGACGGAGCGCTGAATGATGAACTGATCGTCCTAGCGGCGGCCGGGAGATATCCTGAACTCGTCGTCCTGGAGGGGAATCTGCAGCCTGACGTTTACGCCTATGCCTTGCGACCCGACTTCGCGAGTTACCGTCTTAAGAACTGGCTGGATCTCTTTTTTGCCACCATCATGCGCACCGGGGAATACGATGTCATCTATCAGAAATGGATCGGCAGACCATGGGTGCCCAACTGGGGTTTGCACCCGTAAGATGGGGGCATGCTGATCGGTACA
Source organism: uncultured Desulfobacteraceae bacterium (assembly GCA_964484515.1). Taxonomy (GTDB): domain Bacteria; phylum Desulfobacterota; class DSM-4660; order Desulfatiglandales; family HGW-15; genus CAZAGT01. Next base: position 1,100 of record CAZAGT010000116.1, read on the forward strand.
CCTGATGGACTACGAGTTCAGCCTCAAGGTCGTGTTCCAGTTTCTGCCGGATCTCCTTCTGGGACTTCGCAACACCGTCCTCATTTCAATCATCGGGATTCTGCTCGCTACGGGGTTTGGCGTAATTCTGGCCCTAGCCCGGCTTTCACGCTGGAGGCTCCTTTCGCTCCTCGCCGCGGGATATGTGGCCTTTATCCGGGCGACACCTCTATTGGTGCAGATCTACTTCCTCTTCTACGGGCTCCCTGAATTTGGAATCTTGTTCCCCCCGTTTTTAGTGGCCATCATGGCATTGACACTCAATTCCGGGGCGTACGCCGGGGAAATCATCCGGGCGGGTATCGAGTCCATCAACCGGACCCAGTATGAAGCCGCCGACTCTTTGGGGATGACCTATAGTCAAAAAATGAGGTATGTCGTCTTACCGCAGGCGTTTCGGCAAATCTTTCCACCTCTTGTCGGCCAGAGTTCCTACCTTGTAAAGGACAGCGCTCTGATCTCCGTGATGGGGGCCTTTGACCTTACGAAGGCAGCAACGACTTTTCAGGCGGTGACCTTTCGACCCCTGGAAGCATTTCTGCCCGTGATGGCCCTGTACCTTTGTCTCATCCTTGTCTTAATCTACGGGTCGGCTTTCCTCGATCGACGATTACGGAAATGGCAATGATATGAATCCGGTGAATGAGAGTCCTTTCTTGACCGCCTTAAACCTGATCCTCCTCTACGTCGAGAGAGGGCTGCCGGTCACCCTCTATTTGTCTGCCCTCGGATTCGCCACGGCCATGCTTATGGGGTTCATGGTTGGATTGACACGCTACCTAAAGGTGCCTGTCGTTCACCATGTACTTCAGGCCTATGTCGATGGAATGCGAGGGCTGCCTTTCCTGATGGTCTTGTATTTTCTGTTTCACGTCTTACCATTTTGGGACATTCGACTAACCGCCTTCGCCACTGCGATCCTCGCCCTGACGCTTCATACGGGGGCCTATGTATCTGAGATCGTGAGAGGATCATTGCAATCGATTCCCAAGACCCAGAAGGAATCGGCTCAGTCGCTCGCCTTCAACCTTCGTCAGCGCCTGCAGTACGTGATCATCCCTCAAGCGACTCGCATGTCGCTGCCGCCCCTGGCAGGACAAGCTGTATTGCACATCAAGGATACGTCGGTGGTTTCAATTATTGCGTTGACAGAGTTGACGCGGGTCGGCCGAATTCAGATGCAGACGAATGGACAGCCTCTCTTGACCTACGCCATCCTTGCGTTGTTCTATTTTTTCCTGTGCTATCCGGTCCTCAAGCTTTCGAGTCATCTTGAGGGGCGGCTGGCAAGGAGGTTTAGGTAGTGTCCATCCGGAAATGGTACTTTTCCGAATAGGACACCGGATGGTGCTTGCCGTTACGACTGGATGGACGCGAGGTGACGAAAGTGACGAGGAAGTTGCCTGGGACAGAGGGAGGAACCTGATGGCGATCGTGAAGGTCACGGACATCCATAAACGCTTCTCAGATCTTCATGTGCTGAAGGGGATAAGCTTCGAGGTCGAGGCCGGAGAGACGGTTGTCTTCGCCGGTCCAAGCGGTTCAGGAAAGAGCACACTGCTCCGATGTCTGAATGGCCTGGAAAGGATCCAGTCGGGGACTATCTTTGTCGACGGGTTGCCGGTCCACGCTCATAAGGTTAACCTGCTTGACGTGCGTCGCCGGATCGGAATGGTCTTCCAGCAATTCAACCTCTTCCCCCATCTTACCGTGATGAGAAACATCACCTTGCCGCTGACCAAGGCAAAAGGGGTTGAGCCGGAAGAGGCTAAAAGAATCGCCATTGATCTCCTGCAGCGAGTCGGTATTTCGGATAAGGTCGACGTCTATCCGGATAATCTTTCAGGCGGCCAGCAACAACGCGCCGCAGTAGCCAGGGCCTTGGCCATGGAGCCGAAGGTCGTCATGTTCGACGAGCCCACATCGGCACTCGATCCTGAGCTGACCGGCGGCATCTTAGAACTCATGACCGGCCTTGCCAGGGAAGGAATGACTATGCTGGTGGTGACCCATGAGATGGGGTTTGCCAGACGGGCGGCCAAACGGATGATCTTCATGGACGATGGTATCATTGTCGAAAGCGGGCGCCCAGAAGAGTTGATTGAGAACCCAAGCCAAGAAAGGACGAAACGGTTCATGCAGGATATAGGATCGTAGGAGTGAGCAACTTCAGGCGCGAGGATCGAGGTCTGAGGTTCGAGGACAAACCTTCAGAGGGATACCGTTTTTTGCCTTTCCTCCTTGACCCTGGGTCTTCTGCGTAGGTCTCGGTCAGAAGCCAATGGAATACGCGATTTACCGGGACATGATGATTCCAAGATGGATGGAAGATGTGTGTAAACGGAAGAGGTGAACGCATGTTGCCAAGAAAGAGCATTCCGTTCGGGGACGCCATGGGGATGAAGGTGGCTTTCTGCAACGGATTGTCTATCGATCTGGATCAAGCGAAGAGGGTGATCTGGGTCTCGGGTCAATTGCCGTTTGACATGGACGGCCGGCTGGTTGGCAAGGGAGATATCGAAAAGCAGACCGATCAGTGTATCAAGAACATCGGCAACGTGTTGCGTAACCTCGGCGGGACACTGGACGACGTCGTTCAGGTGACGGTGTTCGTGAAGGACATGGACGACCTCAAGACGATTCATGAGGTCCGGTTGAGACATTTCAAAGAGCCTTACCCTACGAGCACACTGGTTGAAGTCAAAGGGTTTGTTCATCCTGAGGCCCTGATCGAGATCAATGCGGTCGCGGCGCTCTGATGTGCGGACGTCAACTGGCTGTAACGCCCTTCGGCCCCTGATCTCTGCGCTGCCGCCTTACGTTTGCAGGTGGAACACGTTTAGAGGAGATCGTTAGCGATGAAGATCGGCGTCATGAATAATCCGGCAAGCTCTGTCTACGAAGAACTGATTTCCATTGGAAAGGCGGGCTACGACTTCGTCGACTTAACCATAGAAGGTCCGAATGCTCTCGAACTGGATACTGAGAGGGCGCGGGCCATTCTGGAGGATCACGGGCTCCTCGTCTTGGGGCATACGGATCCTTGCCTGCCGTATGCGTACCCCATTCAAGCGGTGCGGGATGCGTGTTTGAGGGAGTTGGAGCGTTGCACCAAGATCTTTTCGTCGTTAGGGGCCAGGATCATGAACATTCATCCCTGCTACGCATGCCCGCCCCGTATGAAACCGAATCTGGTAGAGCTTAACGCCGAAGCCTTGCAACCGATTGTAGAAATGGCCGGCGGCCATGGAATAACAGTCGCTTTTGAGAATTTCAGAGTCCCCTTTGACACCGTCTCCACCTTCAAGGTGCTTCTGGGAGCTGTACGCGGGCTGAAGGCGCATCTCGACTTCGGGCATATCCACATGGGAAGAGATGATCAGGATACGTTCTGCAGGGAGCTGGCAGGGGAGATAGAGCACGTTCATTTCTCGGACAACCGCTCGACCGGAGACCATCACATGCCCTTGGGCGTAGGCAGTATTGACTGGAATCGCGCCGTGGAATCCCTGAAGGGTGTTGGCTACGACGGCACGATTACTTTAGAGGTGTTTTGTGATGACCACCGGGTGCAGTTTCAATACCTAGAAGTAAGCCGAAAACACCTCCAGGAAATTTGGAACCATTAACAGGAGAGAGCTGTAATGAAACTCGTCGTTAGGTGTTCGTTGAAGCGTCTTTTTATAACCGTATTGCTACTTGCCACCTCCTGGCAGGTTTGTCACGCGGCGGGCTTGTCGCCCACGATCAAGTTAGAAGTTCAGGAATTCGTGCTCGCAAATGGGATGCAATTCTTGATCGTGGAGCGCCCGGCTACGCCCCAGGTCGCGTGCCGGATCGCCATTCGAGCGGGTTCCGCCCTCGAAGAGTCCGGCAAGACGGGAGTCGCCCACATGCTTGAACACATGATGTTCAAGGGGACGAAGAACTTCGGCACCTTAGATGAAGAAGAGGATCAGGCGCTCCAGAAACAGATCGAGGCGGCGTACCAGGTCATTGCTCAGGAGGAACAAAAGCGCGATCCGGATAGGACCCTGATCGAGAAGAAGAAAAAGGAGATGACGATCTTACGCGAAGAGGTCCTGAAGATCTACGTTCCACAAGCCTTTTCAATACAGCTCGGGCGTAACGGGGCCGTCGGCATCAACGCGTTCACCAGCAAGGACCAAACCCAGTACATGGCGTCGGTCCCTTCTGATATGATCGAACAGTGGTTTTCGATCGTCAGTGAACAACTGTTTGAACCGGCCTGGCGAGAGTTCTTCGTGGAAAAAGAGGTCATCGAACGTGAGTGGGGCTTCCGCTACGTGAACAATCCGAGCGGGGCGGCCTGGCTGGACTTGAATGCCGCAGCCTATACCGCGCACCCGTACAGGAACCCGGTCATCGGTTGGAAATCGGACATCGAGAACTACAGCACGGCGGACGCGGCTGAATTTCATGCAAGGTACTATAGCCCGAGCAATGCGGTCTGCGTGCTCGTGGGAGATATCACGGTAGCAGAGGCCCGAGAATTAGCGGCGGTCTATTTTGAACGCTATCCCGCCGGAAGACGAGCCCCCGAGAAGGTTACCCGGGAACCGTCTCAACAGGGACCGCGCACGAGTATCCGATTTTTGAAAGGGGCTCGTACCCCCCTTGTCCGGATTGCGTTTCACGGCGCCCCGATGGGGAGCGACGATTTCTATGCCCTCGATGCAATGACCATGGTCTTGAGTCACGGCAGAGGCGCCCGCATGAACCAAAACGTGGTCGATCGGGGCTTGGCCGTTGAGGCCTGGGCCTATAACCCTGATAACCGCTATGGCGGCATGATCGTCCTGGGCGGTTCCCCGAACGAGCCGGAGATTGCAGAGGGGGACGGGATGAATGAGCAACGGAAGCGGGAGGCGTATCTGAAGGCGTGTCAGGATCTGGAATCAAATCTTATCGCAGAAGTTGAGAAGCTCAAAAAGGAACCCATCTCCGCACGTGAGCTCCAAAGGATCAAAAACCTCAATGAGCGTGATTTTCTTGACAGGCTGCGCAACAATGAGGATCTGGCCACGACCTTGGCTACGATTGAAGTTCAGATCGGCTGGCACTACCTGCTGACGTACCTGCAGAGGATCGAGGAGGTATCAGCTGAGGAGATCAAGAGTGCGGCTGAGCGTTATGTGAGGCCGGAGTATCGAACCAGCGTCTATGTCATTCCTGGCGGCAAACCTGAGCGGCCGCCGGAGGGGTACCGAGAGACCCGGACCGTCACCGGAGCGGGTGGTGCCAGGCTGATACGGCCCAAGAGTTTCGCGAACCGTTCGATCTACCCGACGCCAAGGGGTTGGAAGCATCCCCTCTCCTTTGAACGAAGACCGGAAAGAATCGAATACCCGCGGGCGGAGGCCGCCCAGGTACAAGGTGCGGAGGTGTTCTATTTGCCGGACCATCAGTTACCCTTGATCGACCTGACCCTGCTGGTGAAGGCGGGCGCGGTTGACGTCGCGCAATCCAAGACCGGTCTGGCCCAGGTATTCAGTGGATCATTGATACGGGGCGGCGCTGAGAAATACAGCCCCTCCGAGCTGGCGCTGGTCATGGACGAAAACGCCATTCGGCTTTCCCTGCTGGTAGGGGAGGAAGACACGGCTATCAGACTCTCTGTCATGAAAAAGGACTGGAACAGGGGGCTCGCGCTTCTGAAGGAAATCTTGACTCAACCGAGGTTCGACGCGGCGGTGCTGGACGTCGTAAAGCGGCAAGCCGTCATCGCCCTTCAACGCCAGAGCGACAATGCCCAGGAAGTGGTAGAGCGCGAGGCCAATATTTGGAGATTCAGGGGACACCCCTATGGGCGTGACCCCCTCGAGGGGCTGGAAACGATCCCGACGATCGATCGCGATGACCTGGAGACGTTTCTGAAGTCCTACGTCGTGCCGGCGAATATGGTCGTCGCGGTCGCGGGCGACATATCTGAAGCAGAGGTGCGCGCCGGACTAGACCGGCTGCTGGGTGCGCTCCCAAAGGGCGGTGCTCCGGAGAGACATCTTTCCGAACCGGAAGAGACATCGCCGATCCTTACCCTGATACACAAACCGGGCCAACTCCAATCGCAGGTCTCGATGAGCCTGCGGAGTGTCACCCGTTCCGATCCCGACTATTGGAAAATAAGCCTGCTCATGAATATCCTTGGCGGCAGCAATTCGCTTGTGTACACGCGATTGCGCGAAAACCTGGGGCTCATCTACGCAGGCTGGTTTTATCAGACGTACAAGTGGAAGGCCGGGATACTGCTTGGGTACATGGGCTGCAAAGGGGACCAGACGAGTCGGGCGATTCGGGAGACGGTAAAGATCATGAAGGATCTGCAAGCAAAGGTCCCAAAGGAGGTCCTGGAGCAGAAGCGTTTGGATGCGCTCAACAGCTTTGTCTTCAATGTGGATACTCCAGCGGCCCTGGTGGAGACCTATGGCCGCTATGCCATGCGCAGGGAGCCTCTGGACACCTTGGAGAGGATCCAGGAGGCCTATCTCTCCGCTACCCAGGAGGAGCTCGAAACCTTGGCCCGGCTACTGCTTGACTCTGAAAAGCTCCAGATCTTCGTTGTAGCCGACAAGACGACCAAACTGAAAAACGCTGTTGGAGTCGAGGTGACGCTCGAGGAGGATTTGAAGCAACTGGCGCAAGATCTCGGACTACCCTACCAGGAGATCCCGCTCCGTTGAATCAGACGGACGGGCGGCCATGACCGGGCGAACACGCGCCAAAGAATCCGAAAATGTCAAATTCAAGAACCAATTTCATGAAATCTCCCAGTCGATCAACCTGGCCGCCTCCCCGGCAAGCGGCGATGCTGGCAACAAATACTTTTGTTAGTTCGGTTTCACTCTCGATACCCTTCAGGCACCGGCCGACCGTCCACATGAACACGCTTATCTTCGTCCAGGGCGAAGCGACCCCTGGCGATCATCTCCACCGTGCGCGGGAAGATCTGCCAATCGCCGATTTCTTTCAATTTCTGCTGATGCGAACCGGCGACCTCGGCGAGCTGCTCTTTGTTTTTTCGCAATACCTCAATCGGTTCAGGGAGTGTGACCGAAAGGGGCGCGGAAACCATCAAGAGCGGCCCCGTGTCGACGCCTTGATCGGTCCACAGCGTTGAGGCCCGCAGGACCTTCTCCCCGGCTAAGACGGCATCTAAGACGGCATGGTCACCCACATATCTGCGGTGCCCCTCGGCCGTCAAAATGGAGAGATCCGCAGGATGGACGTTGACGCACCGATCAAGGGTGATGAAACTCATGTATCCTCCCAAAGCGATGACATCCACCTCAAAGGCCGCGACCATCTTGCGGGCCACCCGGTCGAACTCCTTCCGAGCCATGAGGCCTTCCGTGGAATTCGCCGTCCTTTTCAAGCCCCGGAGACGGTGAAAAGTTCGGATGTCGTAGCTGATATAAGGAATCCCATGCTGGCAGGCTATCTCCTCACCCCGGCAGGACCCGTCCGATCGGTCGCTGAAAATGAATACCACTTCAAAGGGCGCTTTCCCCTCCCGGGCTTCCAAGCGTCTTGACAGCTCCAAGAGCTTGACGATGTTGCTCCCGGAGCCGGACATAAAGCCGGCCACCTTCATGGGCCGTCTTTCCTTCTCCGGGTCGTACAGGGGCGTCAACGTCATGGGAGCACCTCACCGGAGCCTGCAATCAGATTGGCGGTCATATTTATGATCGAGCTGATTGAAGACATTGCCTTCGTTGGGCTGGTCCAGATCTTGCGGAAGGATCAACGTGTTCATCTTAGGTGATGACCAAGCCCTTCAGCAAGGGAAAACGAAACCGCCATCTGAACATAAAGGAAACGAGAATCTAACAAGAGTTGCATTGACGATTTATACAATTAGGGTTACTATACTTCATTGTTGGCTTGCACCTTTCGATGTCGGCGGGAGGTTGTGTTCCTTCAAACACCTGAAGTGGTACGATCATTACATATACCTTTGCTTCCCCCTCACTTCTTCCTCGCGGTCCGGTCCCGGGCGAACCGTTCATTCCGCCGTGGGAAACCCCACGGAAACTAGGGGCACGTGACCACATATCCTTAATCGTTTAGGTGTCATTACCCGAATATTGAGAAGGGGCCGGTGGCTTCGACATGAAGCGAGGACGGGTCTACGATTATGGAGTTCATGATGAAAGAGACGAAGAAAATCGCTTTGGTGGCCCACGACGAACGCAAGAAGGATTTGTTGGAGTGGGTGAAGTATAATGCCAGTGCCCTGAGGGGTCACAGGCTCTATGCAACCGGAACGACCGGAAGGATTATTGCTGAGGTATGCGATTTGGAAGTCAACCGTCTGCAAAGCGGGCCCTTGGGGGGGGATCAACAACTGGGTGCCATGATCTCCAACAACGAGCTCGATATCCTGATATTCTTCTGGGACCCCATGTCGGCCCAGCCTCACGATGTGGATATCAAGGCCTTGCTCAGGATGTCGGTCCTCTATAATATCCCAACGGCCTGCAATCGATCTACGGCGGATTTCCTCATATCGAGCAGTCTGTTCAAGGAGCCCTACGAACCGATCCTCAAGGACTACAGTGAGTATCTAATGAGATTTTGACAATGAGACAACAAGAAGACAACCCGTTGAAGTCCATGCCGCCCGTCGAGCTTCACTTCACGCGAACAAACGGTCCGGCGGACGAGGCCATCGACCACTTGATTGAATTGGTAGGGGGCGTTCATGGTCCCGAAATCGTCAGGGAGATGATCCTGGCTGCGCTCAAGGCGGGGCAGGAGAGCAAGGACAGCGCGGATCTGAAGCTCATGAACTCCACCCTCAAGGAGATGCGCTTTACCTCCAAGATCTTCGGCCCTTACCGTAACGTGAGAAAAGTCTCTGTCTTTGGCTCCGCAAGGACCCGTCCCGGCGAGCCGCTTTACAAGATGGCGAGCCTGTTCGGCCGTAAGCTGGCTGAGACCGGCCACATGGTCATCACGGGCGGGGGCCCCGGGATTATGCAGGCGGTCAACGAGGGAGCGGGACCTGAGCACTCCTTCGGTGTCAATATTCGACTGCCTTTCGAACAGCGGTCGAATCCGATCGTTGATGGGGATCCGAAAAACATCATGTACAAGTATTTCTTCAACCGCAAGGTGGCCTTCCTCAAGGAGGCGGATGCCATCGCGCTCTTTCCGGGAGGTTTCGGAACCCTCGATGAAGCCATGGAAACCCTGACCCTTGTGCAAACGGGCAAACGTTATCCTTTGCCGCTCATCCTTGTGGACGAACCAGGAGGGACCTATTGGTCACATTGGCTTGCGTTGGTTGAAGAAGAACTCTTGGCCCAAGGTTACATAAGCGCCACGGACCTAAACCTGTTTGAGTGTGTCGACTCGGCTGCTGAAGCGGCAGCAAGGATCGATCGCTTTTACCTCCGCTATCATAGCCTGCGATATGTAGGGGATAAACTGGTCATACGTCTCTCCTCCGCCCCTTCCGGCCGGGCGGTCCAAGAACTCCGGTGCCGTTTTGGCGACCTACTCACGCCTCAAGGCGACTTCCGCCTTTCGGAATCGCTTCCCGAAGAGAGCGACGAACTGGAAATCAAGCACCTACCGCGACTTATCATCGATTTCAATCGACAGCATTTCGGAAGGCTGCGGGAACTCATCGACGCCATTAATGCCCTATGACCGGTTGAGCATTTTGAGAGATTGGGCTAATGTGCGTTTGGCCCACGTTCAGATGTAGCGCCGAGGAGTTGTAATGGCTAGAGAGAGAAGCGGAAGAACGCTTACGAAGACGCAAAAGATGGGCCTCCTCTTGGGGCCTCTCCTATTCTGCGTGATCCTCTTGCTGGACCTGGAGCCGGGGAATCCGATCGTAACCCGCATGGCTGCAGTGGCGAGCCTCATGGCCGTCTGGTGGATTACAGACGCCATTCCCCTATCCGTAACAGCCCTCGTCCCAATGGTGCTCTACCCCCTGCTCGGCATTATGAAGGGCAAAGAGACGGCCCCTATATACATGAACAGCACCATCTTCCTATTTCTTGGCGGTTTTATGATCGCCGTCACGATGGAGAAGTGGAGGCTCCACAAGCGGATTGCCCTTTGGATTATCCGTGCCATCGGGGGCGGACCCACAGGGATCACGGGTGGCTTTATGTTGGCAGCGGCATTCTTGTCCATGTGGATCTCCAACACAGCGACAGCAATCATGATGGTTCCCATCGGGCTGGCCGTCATACTTCAGATGGAGGCGGAGTTTGACAAGGAATCGACCCGCACCTTTGCGGTCGGACTCATGCTTGCCATAACGTATAGCTGCTCCATGGGAGGTATCGCAACACTCGTGGGCACACCTCCCAATCTCTCTTTCGCACGTATTTTTGAGATCACTTTTCCGAATGCGGAGCCGGTTTCGTTCGGTCAGTGGATCATCATGGCGTTTCCGGTGACACTCCTTATGTTGGTCATGATTTGGCTCATGATCACGAAGATTTTTTTTCGAGTACCTAAGGCGCTCACCGTGGATCGATCGATCGTAGCCAAAGCGTATCAGGCCCTGGGACCCATGCGTTTCGAGGAAAAGTCGGTGTTTGTGGTCTTTGTTCTTACCGCCTTGCTATGGGTGTTCAGAAGGAAACTCGTCATGGGGGCCTTTACCGTCCCAGGATGGTCGCAATGGTTGCCCTATCCGAATTTGATCGATGACGGGACCGTGGCGGTGACGATGGCGCTAGCCCTGTTTCTTATTCCCACCCGAAGTGAAGACGCCGATACGTCGAGAATTGCGAGCGCCCCATTGATTGGGCACCTTCCATGGAATATCGTCCTCCTGTTTGGTGGAGGATTCGCACTTGCCAAGGGATTTCAGGTCACGGGGCTCTCCTCCCTGATTGGGAGGCAGTTTGCAGGGTTGGCCGGCATCGCTCCGTTCATGGTGACGGCAATGGTCTGCCTCAGTCTGACGTTTCTGACGGAACTGACCTCGAATACGGCGACGACTGAGATGATTCTGCCCATTCTGGCCTCGGTCGCGGTAGCGATGAGGATAAACCCCTTGATGCTCATGGTTCCGGCAACGCTAGCGGCGTCATGCGCATTCATGATGCCGGTGGCGACACCCCCGAACGCGATTGTGTTTGGGAGCGGACGCATCAGAATCAGCGAGATGGCCAAAGCCGGTATTTTCATTAATCTTATCGGCGTCTTGGTCATCACCTTGCTCTTCTATACGATTGGCAGGGCAGTGTTTGGTATCGATCCCGAGATCTTTCCGACTTGGGCACGTTTGACGGGCCCACAGGGGCAGTGAAGGGGAGACCTGTTCAGCGACGAGGTGCGGAGTTTACTGTATTATTTTTATTGTCTTTACCCTAACGCTGTAAAAGTCGAGGATGCTGCAGATTCCAGGCGTCAAGGGTGCAGTCCCATGCGTCGGGATAAGCTACTGCAAAGCCTTGACAACGCAGAAGATGCGGTATCATCGGCTTTCCCAAAGGGTAAACAATACGACGTCTTTTGGGTTTCGCTAGATCTCACGGTTGTTGATATCCTGGAATAACGCCAAGAATGGCTGAAAACATTGCTATTATTGTCTTTGCACACCTTCCGTCGTGTTGTTCATGCAACACTGGGGTTAAGCTCGTCATGGGTAAAGGTCTCCAACTTCCACCGTGATAGAAAGGGGGGTAGCGAGTGACTCGGCTTGTCGATCTCACCTTTCCGATTACGACCAATCATTGGCGTTGGCCGGTCAGAACGGAGAGGGTTCATGATTACGAGGAAGGCTTTCCGTTTCGAAGCAGCGAATTGACTTTCGGGAGCCACTGTTTCACCCACGTGGACGCTCCGCGGCATTTCGTACCGGGAGGCGCTTCCATGGAACATCTTCCCCTGGAACAATGGTTCGGAGATGCGGCCGTGATTGATCTCAGCTCGTGTGATGCCAACGAAGCGATCACGGCGCATATGCTGGAATCCCGTGGTAGGCATATTCGGGCGGGCGATGTGGTCCTGCTTCGCACAGATTGGCCACGTAAACGGTCGATCGATGCGGAAGCCTTCTGGCTGGAGGCCCCCTACACAACGCGGGAGGCCTGCGATTGGCTCGTCGCCAAAGGGGCCAAGACCGTCGGCTTCGATTATCCTCCCGACTATTCGCTCCGTTATCTGATTACGGAACCGGGACGTCCCCTTCACCCTGAAGAGTGCACGATCCATGATGCCCTGCTTCCAAACGGAATCTGCGTCGTCGAATACCTAAGGAATCTTGACTGTCTGAAAATTGACAGGATCTTGTTCAGCGCATTTCCGCTCCTGATTCCGGGGGGGGATGGCAGCCCTGTTCGTGCGGTGGCCATAGAGA
>CAZAGT010000117.1:0-13433 GCA_964484515.1 uncultured Desulfobacteraceae bacterium
GCCCTCCGGCCGCCTCGGGTAGCGCCTTATGCCGAGACAACGCACTCAATTCCTCTTTTTTGAAAAGAGACCCCCATGGCCGGGCGAACACGCATCGAAGAATCTAAAAATGGCAAAACGAAGGATCGTTTTCAAAAAGTTTCCCGGTGATCAAATTGGCCGCCCTCCTGAGGCGGGTAGACTTCCGTGGCAAGCAGCGAGGCCGAGTCCTGACTCCTGCGTAAGGAGCTTTTTTTTGCCCAATCAGAATCCAATTGCACCATGATTGCACATCTCATCGGCTCACTCTTGAAGAAGACGCCCCAGGTCGCGATTATCGATAATGGCGGCGTCGGCTATGAAGTCTACGTCCCGCTCTCGACCTATTATGCCTTACCCGGCGAAGCCGAGCGTGTAAGCCTCCACATTTACACCCACGTAAGGGAGGACGCCCTCACCCTTTTCGGTTTTCATACGCTCCTTGAAAAGGAGATCTTTCTGATGTTGACCTCTGTTACGGGAATCGGTCCAAAATTGGCGAACAACATCCTCTCCGGTATCGGCCCGGAGGAACTGCTCGCGGCCATGGCGGCCGGTGATGCCCTGCGTCTGCAGGCGATCCCGGGAGTTGGCCGTAAAACGGCGGAACGAATCGTTCTCGAGTTGAAGGAGAAGGCGACGGAAATGAGCACCGACCGGCAGGCCCCCGGGATGCACATCACGACCGAGGAGGCCCAGGGCGTATTTGAGGATGCCCTCTCCGCTCTTCTGAATCTGGGGTATTCCCCGCGGCAGGCCAAGGGGGCCGTACGGAAGGCGCTTACGGCCGTGGAAGATGTCCATCTTGAGGGTGTCATCAAAGAGGCCTTGAAGTCCCTGACGTGATATAAGAATGGCGATAGCCTATGACAGCGAGAATCGTAGATTCGGAGACCGATCAGTGTGAATTTCCCACCGACGTCAGTCTGCGCCCAAGGACGTTGAGCGAGTACGTCGGCCAAGCGGAGGTGAAGCGAAACCTACGGGTCTTTATTGAGGCGGCCAGGGCACGGGCTGATGCCTTGGATCATGTCCTTTTTCACGGAAGCCCCGGCCTCGGCAAAACATCATTGGCCCATATCATCGCCACAGAGCTTGGGGTGGATATCAAGGGCACGTCCGGGCCGGTGTTGGAACGGGCAGGAGACTTGGCGGCGATCCTCACGAGTCTGGAAGCGCGGGACGTCCTCTTTATCGATGAGGTCCATCGTCTGAACAGAGTGGTAGAAGAAACGCTCTATCCGGCCCTTGAAGACTATCAGCTCGACGTGATTATAGGCCAGGGACCCTCTGCCCGGACCATGAAAATCCCCCTGCCCCCGTTCACACTCGTAGGAGCGACTACGCGGGTGGGGCTGTTGACGCCTCCGCTCAGGGAGCGTTTTGGTGTTATCTTGCGGGTTGACTACTACAAACCGGCAGATCTTCAGGAGATCGTCCTAAGGTCGGCTGCGCTACTGCAACTCCCGATAAAGGAGGATGGTGCTTACGAGATCGCGAGGCGATCCCGGGGGACACCTCGGGTGGCCAACCGAATCCTACGCCGCGTCAGGGATTACGCCGAGGTGGAGGGCGACGGAGTCATTACCCTGGAGATCGCCAAAGCGGCGCTCGACATGTTGGAAGTGGATGATGAAGGACTCGATAAGATGGATCGGCACATCCTCCTCACGATCATCGAAAAGTTCGGCGGTGGTCCGATCGGATTGGATTCCCTCTCCGCCGCCGTTAGTGAGGAGAAGGACACCCTTGAGGATGTATATGAGCCCTTTCTGATTCAAAGAGGCTATATCAAAAGGACCCCGCGGGGTCGAGTGACCACCGAGAGAGCCTTTCACCACTTCGGCCTCACGATGACCGAGGGCCAAGTCCAACGACAGAAGAAGCTATTTTAGTCTCGATTAAATGCTCAGACCTCGACAGGAACTCCCCTGATCAGGTCGGCTCCTTGATGAAGGTTAAGCGCCTTGCGGCTTGGAAAGGAGGTAGGCCATTTCAGACTTCTCACAGGGCCGGAGCAAAATCACAACGTTTCATATCCTGAAACAGGACCGCAAACACCTGCGGACCCAGCTGAGACTCCATTCACGCTGGAAGAAGACCGTCCTGGTCGTTCCCTGCCTTTCCAGTGAATACGCCGATCCCCCCAATCAACCGGTGTTTGAGAACCTGCTTCGGCAACTGCGTCATGTCGCCTATCTATCACAGGTTATTTTTGGGTTGGACCAGGCATCCGAAAAGGAGGCCCTATTTCTGAAAGAGATGATCAGTAAACACGGCCTCAGAAATTATCTAATCCAGTGGAACGACGGTCCCGGCTTCCGCAGCATTTACGACAAGCTGCAAGAGGCCGGATTCAATATCCGGCAACCGGGCAAGGGCAAGAATATGTTTCTCAGTTTCGGGATAGCCATTGCGCTCGGGGCCCATTCGATCGGAATCGTCGACGCAGACATCAGGACCTTCAAGAGGGTCCAGCTCGATCGTCTCCTGTACCCCGTGGTGTGTCTGAACTACGACTTTTCAAAGGCCTACTACGCGCGGATCATGGAGAGGGAATTATACGGTCGGGTGAAACGTCTCCTTCTGGACCCTCTTCTGCTCGCCCTCAAGCGAAAATTCACCGAATCGAGAGAAGAGAAGATGCTGCGCCTGATCGATTTCTTGCTCGGGTTTCATTATCAACTCTCGGGAGAAGTGGCCTTTCATGTGGATCTGTTGAAGCGGTTGCGTTTTGCTACGGATTGGGGTGTGGAGATCTTCACTCTGATCGAGGTCTACCGCAAGGCGGCATCGACCGCCCAAGTGATGTTTTCGGATGAGCCCTTCGACCACAAACACCAGCCCGTCTCGGAGAAGGATCAAAGCAAGGGGCTCTATCGCATGGCCGTCGATATTGTCACCACATTGATGAACGCCCTTGTGATCGAGGAAGGCCTGGAGATCTCAGACACGTTCTTTCGTGATGTGGCGATAACGTATAGTGCCGTGGCCGAAGATCAAATCAAGAAGTACTCGGATGATTCCGATTTCAGTAATTTGAGATATGACAGAGATGCGGAGGAGTATATCGTTAGGAACGTATTTCGAAATTCGATCCTGAAGGCCGGGGAGTTGATTTCATCACCCAACCGACTGACGGAAAGGTTCTTGAGGTTCGTGAATTCCTACAGCGAGTTCAAACCTTTTCTCGCAAATGGCCTAGCAGACGCTATCCTAGCGGTAGAGAGCAAGACACGCCAGAGCGTTTATGAGACACCCACGACCGTATCTTGGGAACGCGTAGCCAGCAAGCTCCCGCGCATCTTCTTCGATTTGATCGAAGTCGTCGAAGTGGAGAAAAGACGTTGGAGCTGATCGGCCAGTGCGGCCCTGGATCATGAACGTGTACCATAAGGGAGGTATTACCCGAGATGCTTGAGAATGAGGTGAACCCTGATAGGATAACGAAGGCCGATCTGGTGGTCTGCATCCCTTCCTACAAGGAGGCTGATTCTATCTCCTATCCCGTTGAGAGGGCGAGCGAGGGGCTGGTCAAGTATTTTTCTGGACAGAGTTCCGTGATCATTAACTGCGACAACGACTCGCCGGACGACACGAAGGGAGCATTTCTGAATACGCCGACGCAGGTCCCCAAGATCTATATTTCGACACCGTCGGGAGTCAAAGGGAAGGGTAATAACTTCAAGAATCTTTTCAAGAAGGTAGCCGAACTAGAGGCTCAGGCCGTTGTGGTGGTAGACGCCGATCTGAAAAGCATAACTCCGGAATGGATCAAGCGCCTTGGTGAGCCCCTCTTAACCGATTACGCTTACGTGGCCCCCCTTTATGTGAGACACAAGTACGACGGTACGATTACCAATGGGATCGCCTATCCTCTTTCAAGGGCCCTCTACGGAAGAAGAGTACGTCAGCCGATCGGCGGAGACTTCGGATTTAACGGAGAGTTGGGCCGCTGGTATCTTGAGAGCGGTATATGGGATGAGGCCATCGCGAATTTTGGGATTGACATCTGGATGACGACCTTGGCTCTCAATCACGGTGGCCAGATCTGCCAGTCTTTTATGGGCAGACCGAAAATTCACCGCCCGAAGGATCCCGGCGCCGCCCTTGGTCCCATGTTCAGACAGGTCGTGGGGACCATTTTTGCCTTGATGCCCCGCTTCGGGGATCACTGGACCCAAGTAAAGTATAGTAAACCGACAGCGATCTTTGGCTTTGGCCTGGGAGAGGTGGAGATGCCCCCGAAGGTAGAGGTCGACGCGGACAACCTCTTCCGGAAATTCTCTGATGGTTTCGATCAATACCAAACGACCCTGGAAGCGGTCCTCTCCGAGGACGTGTTCAAGAAACTCCGGGAATTACGAGGCATGAAGCCACGTGTCTTTAGCTTCCCAACCGATCTTTGGGCGAGGGTGCTCTACGATATGGCCGTTGGCTACCGCGATGCCGTCTGCGAACTGGATGTCATGATGGACTCCCTGATTCCACTCTATTTCGGTAGAACCTTCTCTTTTGTAAAAAAGACCAAAAGGATGTCGACCCTTCAAGCCGAAGAGGCCATCGAGGAAGACTGCGCGACCTTTGAGATGACCAAACCTTACCTCCTTAAGCGCTGGGGGCAGACATAACGATTTGTCAGCTTGTCCCCGACCGTTGATCCCAACATCTGCGGCCTGATCGCACGCGAGCCCGTTCATACACGGGCAAAATCCTACTACATATGGTATTTTCTCTTGACTCCTACCTCAACCCATTGTAGAAAGGACGAGATCCTGAGCAGAACACCTCTTGACGGAGAAGGGGAGCCATGGCAGGCGATCGGCAGGGGATGACCAGGAGGAGATTTCTAAGGAAATATTGCTGCTTACTAGCCAGTTGGTTCTTCGGGGGCCGCCATCTGTTGCAGGCTATTGCAGACGTAGGCGAGGCCGATGCGAGTGAAGGGAACCCTCGTATCGCCTTGATTATCGATGACATCGGCAATAGTCCCGACAGGGCCAGACAATTCTTGGAGTTAGGCGTTCCTTTGACCTTTTCGGTCCTGCCGCAACTTTGGGCTTCTAATGACTTGGCTCACGAGATCTACGATAGGGGCCACGAAGTCATGCTTCATCAACCCATGGAACCCTGTGATGCGCGGATCGACCCGGGACCGGGGGCCCTTTACGTGGGTGATCGGGCCACTCGGATCGCCACGGTCATGTCGAAGAACTTTGAAGATGTCCCTTTTGCTGTCGGTGTCAACAACCACATGGGTTCCAGGTTCACGGCTCGTCGCGACGAGATGAACCGGGTGCTGCAGGTCGTCAGGGAGAGGCAGCTGTTTTTCATCGACAGTCTAACCACGAGACATTCGGAGGGCTATCAGGTCGCCCAACGGCTCCACGTCGACACCGCGTGTCGCAATCTTTTCCTAGATGTTCGCCAGGATTATGCTGCTATCTTCCGCCAACTCCTCACGCTACGAAACCGTGCCCATCGATATGGGCGGGCCATAGGGATAGGTCATCCATTTCCGGAAACAATACGGGCGATCGCCCGTTTCGTGGAGACACTACCGAGTTCAGGATTCTCAATGGTGTATGCCTCCGAGGCTCTCGACGCGTGAGGAGTCGCGACACCTCTGGCCTGACAGGGCGCCTGCATGATCGTCTCAGCATACCAGCCCTATTTCTGTCCTTACCCCGCCTTCTTCTACAAGGCCCACCTTTCAGATGCCTTCGTCATCCTGGATGAAGTTCAATTTCCCCGCGGAACCACCTGGGTAACCCGAAATCGTTTTAAGAACCACCAAGGGCCCCTGTGGATGACTGTGCCCGTATGGAAGAAAGGGTTGGGTCTACAAAAGATTGACGCCGTCCGCATCTGTCACGAAGGACGCTGGACGACCAAGTCCTTGGCCAGCTTTGAGATGGCCTATGGCAAGGCCCCCTATTACCGGGAGCAACGTGACTTTCTGGAAGACGTGTTTTCGTCGAGGTATGAGCAGCTCATTGATCTCAACATGGCGATCATTCAGCGCCTCAAGGAGTTGCTTCGAATCCGTGCGCCATTCGTGAGGTTATCTGAATTAAGCATTGAAGCCTCAGGTGATCGTCTATTAACAGAGATATGCAAAAAGACCGGGGCCACTCAGTTCTTGGCCCAACGCTCGGCGAGGAAATTCTTGAATGCGGACGTGTTTAGTGCGGAAGGCATAGAGCTACATTTTTTCAATCCGCCCTCGCCGGTCTACCCTCAGCTCTGGGGACCCTTCCTTCCCAATCTCTCTGCTTGGGATCTCCTCTTCAACTGTGGTCCAAAAGCCCACGATATCCTCATCGGGAACAGGTGAACCGATCACCCTCTCGGGGTGACGCACGGGAGCGAGTATAAAGGGCGGCTTTCAGGGAAGGGATCGAACCAGGCGGACGGAGTTCTTGGAGCTCATGGGGAAGTCGAGCGGGAAGCCGAGGCGAAAATTGGCCTTCCAGGCCCGGGTTGTCCCTTTCGTGTCCAGACTCCAACAGTACTTCTGGGTCGGTTCAAAGATGGGATCGATAAAGAGTTGGCTGCCATTCCATTCATTTTCCAGTAGCGAGGCGAGTTCCTCGAGGGTTGGCACACGCCAATCGGAATGATCCGCAAAGCCCTTTTCGTTCACGTGTTGGGCGTAGGTCTTGGCCTCGATCCAGGTCAGGGGCTGGCTCGAGCCTCCTTTCTGCCACATCAGCCCGGTGGCCAGATCCGTCACAGTCCCATCCTGGTTGTCGATCAGGTCATTCTCGAAGGACCCCTCCGGATTACAGAAATCCCCATTGTAGTTCCAACAGGAAGCGTAGAAGCCGTTACCCTTCAACATGGCTTTGACATCCACCTGAGAAAGGTCCCGCGGTTCGCTTCTTAATGTCACCGGACTTCGACTAAGGTTGGTCTCTGCAACGACGTCTTCCGGATTCCCGAAGGCCGGCCCGTGAGAGACCAGGTAGAAAGATACCCAGAAAAGCAGTGCGAATCCGATCCGCCTTCGCATCCCAAACTCCCATTTCAGACGTCCTGGTTCGAGTGGAGGTTACTTGGGCAAAGAGGTAGAGTCAAGTTGAAGCTGCTTGGAATACCCCCTCACCAAGGAGTTCTTTTGCCGTTGAGATCAGCACCTATATGCAGCTTGCTAAAGAGGCATCCTCTATCAAGTGCGCAATTTTTCCCGGGATGTGAGCCCCTGCTGAGAGTTCAGACGAGAACAAATTGCTTGAATGTCTCTATTCGCTCCTATATGTAAACACGATCTCATCGCCCCGAGACGAAGCCACAGGACATGGGGGTCCCTGGGGTAGACTCACTTGCCTTCGCCAGGTTTACCCGCCCAAGGCAGACTTGCCCGCCTTGGGCGGGATGCTCGGTGCGGAAGCACGGGGAGGAATGGCGATAGGTGACCGCGGCCTAGCCCATAGGGCCCCCGTCCTCCGCAGTAGCCTGCTACGGAGGATGGAAAGCCGGGTGGCTTCGGCGGAGTTCCGACTATCTTCTTGAGGGGTGCCCTGCGCGGAAGCGCGGGCTGCTCCAGTTCCGGAAGGGAGCATGAAAGTCAGTCGCATGAAGAACGACGGTCAGACGAAACGTTTGAACTACGGGGACAAGGAGGTCACGCTCATCGGGACCGCCCATGTGTCTAGAGAGAGCACGCAACTGGTACAGGACGTCATCTCGGAGACGCGACCCGAAACCGTGTGTGTCGAGCTTTGCGAGTCACGATATAAATCGATGACCCAGAAGAACAGGTGGCAGGATACGGACCTGCTCAAAGTGATAAAGGAGAAGAAGGCCTTTCTGCTCCTTTCAAATCTCATGTTGGCCTATTTTCAGAAAAGGATCGGAGAGAAGCTGGGCATAAAACCGGGAGCAGAGATCCTGCAGGCGATCGAGTCCGCAAAGGAGGTTGGGGCTCACATTC
Source organism: uncultured Desulfobacteraceae bacterium (assembly GCA_964484515.1). Taxonomy (GTDB): domain Bacteria; phylum Desulfobacterota; class DSM-4660; order Desulfatiglandales; family HGW-15; genus CAZAGT01. Next base: position 7,955 of record CAZAGT010000117.1, read on the forward strand.
ACCTGGCTGACAGGGATATCCGAACCACCCTGTCGCGAGCCTGGCGGCTGATGGGGATGTGGACCAAGCTCAAACTTCTCTTCCAATTAACCACATCCATTGGCGATATGGCAGACATCACGGAAGAAGAAATCGAAGAGATGAAGAAGAAGGATGTCCTTGATGCCCTCCTTTCAGAAATGGGGCAATCGCTCCCTGAAATAAGACGTATCCTGATCGATGAGAGGGATCAGTACCTGGCAGACAGAATCAGAAATGCACCGGGCAACAGGATTGTCGCCGTGGTTGGCGCCGGCCACGTCCCCGGGATTCAGCGCTATTGGAATGAGCCGATCGATAGGGATACACTTAATCAGGTTCCACCCCAGGGCAAAATCATACGTATTTTGAAATGGGGCATTCCGCTCCTCATCCTGAGCATCTTCGTCATTGGATTCTTAGAGGCTGGCTCGACTACGGGCGCGCACGTCATTAAATGGTGGATTCTGGCAAACGCCACGTTGGCGGGTCTTGGGGCCGCCTGTGCCTTGGCTCACCCTCTGACGATTCTGGCGGCGATCCTGGCCTCCCCGCTCACGTCTCTCAATCCTATGGTTGCGGCGGGTTGGGTCGCCGGGCTTGTTGAGATCTTCACGGGCAAACCGAAGGTCAGGGACTTTGAAGCCCTCGCGGATGATATTGGGTCCTTGAAGGGGTTTTGGAGGAATAAGATCACCCGGATCCTTTTGGTCGTTGTATTGACGAACCTCGGGAGTTCACTCGGAACCTTTGTGGCGATTCCTCTCATGGTCAAGGTCCTAACCTAGTCTCCTTTCGGAAATGGCCCTTTTTCTTCTGAGCGGCGTTCTCCCTTCGGGTCTGAGCCTCAGGGTCGATGACCGCGGGTTTTCACCTGCGACGTACCCTTATGTACGCCTCGGTGAAAGCCCTTGGGCGGCCTGGCTCAAAAGAAAAAGGCTCATTTCCGAATAGGAAACCGTCTCTTACGTATTCGTGTGGCTGAATAATCCTGAGCCTCGTGTTACCCGAAATTGGCTTCGTGGCCGTAGCCGTTCCACAAAGGCACAAGCAAGCGCAGCACCTGACATGGAGAAGTGATCTTGGGGAACAAAGGGCCTGTCCACTGGGCATGGGTGATCCTCGGAACGTGCTTTCTCAGCCTCTTTGTCAATTACTCTATTCGGCTTGGGTATGGGGTTGTCCTTCCGGAGATGATTGAGGCGCTAGGTCTTACCCGAACCGCCGCCGGCTCGATCTATAACGCCTACCTCGTTGCCTACGTCAGCTTGACTCCCCTGACCGGCTATTTGACAGACCGCTTCGGCGCCCGCCGTGTGATTACCACCTGTAGCCTCTTTCTCGGCCTAGGAACGCTCCTGATGGGGACCGCTGACAAACTAACCACGGCCTGCCTCTTCTACGGCATGGTCGGGGTTGGCGCAACCGGCATGTGGACGTCGATTGTCACCGTGGTGCAACGCTGGTTTGCCGACAGCCGCCGGGGCTTGGCCTTGGGCATCCTTTCCCCGGGATACGGATTGGGGTTTGCGCTTTCGGGATTCATCCTCCCCTGGATTGTGAATCATTTCAGCTGGCGGTACACGTGGTATTTCATGGGCGCGGCCGCCCTGATGATGATGGTGGCCAATGGAATCTTGCTGAGGGATGATCCCTCTAACAGCGGTCTGCTACCCTGGGGATCAAAAAGAACCGTCTCCACACCCGAAGCCTCCGGGGGTGTGTCTAATCCGAGATCCAGGACCTCGCTATCCCTTGTGGTCAGGAACGCCAATTTTTGGCTGCTCGGGCTCTCTTACTTCTCAATCTCATACGCCCTCTATGGCATCACCACCTTCATGGTGGACTACGCAAGGAACCAGCTAGAGATGCCCCTTCAAAAGGCGAGTCTCCTCGCCACGATGCACGGTGCAGCGCAGATCATTGGGGTCATGATCATCTTGCCCCTATCCGATGCCGTCGGGCGCAAAAGGACCATGGTCATCTCGAACGCCGCTATTACGGCGTCCCTGTTTGCGATCCTGTTTCTTGGTGCGTCGTGGGCGTCATTTCTCTCGATCGTCGGCTTCATGGCCTTCTTTTATGGGGCAGTATTCCCGATCTACGGGGTCTGCGCGGCGGAGCTGTTTCCGCGTCAATGGATGGGGTCGGTGATTGGGGCCCTGACACCCTTTTACGGCTTGGGTGCGATTCTCGTCCATTGGGTGACCGGTATCCTGAGGGATGCGACCGGGAACTACCAGGTCGCCTTCACGGTAAGTGCGGCCATGGCCGCGGTCGGGCTCGCCCTTGTCGCATTCGTACGATCTGAGTAGCTCGTATGAACCTCCATGAAATGGGGCCTATTCAACTCTAACGCCCGGCCATGGGGGCCTCTTTTCAAAAACGAAACGTTACCTGCTCGAACGCTAAAGAAGCTTGCAAGCCGTTCGGCCCCGAGCTCACGGCCGAGGGGCAAGGCGGCCGGAGCAGATTCAGAGAATGAGCCAAGGCTGTCAATCCGGCCTTTTCCGCGGCGGCCCTCCGGCCGCCTCGGGTAGCGCCTTAGGCCGAGACTACGCACTCAATTTCTCGTTTTTGCAAAGAGGCCCCCATGGCCGGGCGAACAAGCGCCGAAGTCAGCTAACGTGTCAAATTCGGGTACCAAATGCATGAAGTCTTCTGGTCGATCAAACTGGTGCCCTCCCGAGGCGGGTGAACTCGTGCAGCAAGCGGCGGAGCTGGTTGGCGAAAAGGGTTAATCTCCCCGTGGATTGAACCTCCGAACTCAAGCCACAAACCTATCGGCGAGCGTCTTGTCCGGGCCTGATATCTATGCGTAATAGCCGGCCCCTTACCGGGTAGTCAAACACCTTGAACATCCCGCACTCCTTGATTATTTTCTTTGTGAAAAGTTTCTTTTGACGGCTCCCAGGGGCTATGGTAAACGAGACGCCTCTCGTCGGGCCGGGAAACCATGTGCAGGCGGCCGGGGGCGGGAGCAGAGAAAAGAGCTTAGAACGATCATACTACAAGGCGGGAGAGAGCACGTATGTTTGAAATCCTGAAGCGGCAGGAAATGGCCGACGGCACGGTGGTCCTCAACGAGATTAGCGCCCCGGCCATCGCCTCCAAGGCGAAGCCGGGCCAGTTCGTGATGCTGAAGGCCAATGAGACCGGCGAGCGTATCCCGTTGACCATGGCGGACACGGACCGCCAAAGAGGCACCGTCACGGTGGTCTATCAAGTTGTGGGTAAATCGACGGCCCTATTCAAGACCCTTCAGGTCGGTGACCATTATCAGGATGTGATTGGGCCCTTGGGCAAACCGACTCATCTTGAGAAGGTCGGCACGGTCGTCTGCGTCGGCGGCGGGACCGGGGTCGCTGTTCTTCACCCGATTACGCGAGGCTTGAAGGAAAAGGGTAACCATGTCATCGCCATCATCGGCGCTAGAACCAAGGAACTCCTGATTCTAGAGGAGAAGATGAAGGCGGCCTCCCACGAACTCCGTATCTGTACGGATGACGGCTCCTATGGGCACGCGGGCTTCGTGACCGACGTTCTCAAAGAGACGCTGGAAGAGAGGAATGTAGAACTCGCGGTGGCAATCGGACCGGTGCCCATGATGAAATTCGTATCTCAAATGACCGCCAAATACAACGTTAAGACGATTGTGAGCTTGAACCCTATCATGGTGGACGGTACCGGCATGTGCGGCTGCTGTCGCGTCAGCGTGGGGGGGAAGACGAAGTTTGCCTGCGTGGACGGGCCTGAGTTTGATGGGCATCAGGTAGACTATGACGAGCTCGCTCACCGACTCCATGCATATCAGGAGGTGGAGCGGCAGGCCCATGAGCAATATGATCATGATTGCCGCATACGGGGATAGATTTGGTGGAGGATCTTGAATGACGGCAAAGTCACCCAAGAAGGAACAAATACCTAGACAGCCCATGCCTGAACAGGCACCGGAGGTCCGTCGAGGCAATTTTGAAGAAGTCCCTTTAGGACTACCGACCGAAGCAGCCATTAAAGAAGCGGAGAGATGCCTCCAGTGCAAGAAGCCGGCGTGTATCACCGGGTGTCCGGTCGCGGTGGACATCCCCGGTTTCATCGAGTTTGTCAAGCAGGGGGAATTCACCAGGGCAATTCGGAGGATCTGGGAACGGAACAGCCTTCCGGCGGTCTGCGGACGGGTCTGCCCCCAGGAGATCCAATGTGAAGGTCTCTGTGTCCTAGGCAAAAAGGGAAAACCGGTGGCGATTGGGAACCTGGAGCGTTTTGCAGCCGACTACGAGAGAGCCCACGGAAAAGGCGACCTCCCGCCCAAGGCCGAACCGACCGGGAAGCGGGTTGCCGTGGTCGGCTCCGGACCTTCAGGGTTGACCGTCGCGGGCGATCTGATTCTGAAGGGCCATGACGTCACGGTGTTCGAGGCCTTCCATAAGCCCGGCGGTGTTCTGGTCTACGGGATCCCTGAATTTCGGCTGCCCAAGGAGATCGTTTACTCCGAGGTGAACTACATAGAGCGCCTTGGGGTTAAGCTCACATACAATGTGGTCGTAGGCAGGACCGTGACGGTCGATGAACTCTTTGCAGAGGGCTACGATGCGATCTACGTCGGAGTTGGTGCCGGACTGCCGCGCTTCATGAACATCCCTGGAGAGAACCTGATCGGTATATATTCTGCAAATGAGTATCTCACACGCGCCAATCTCATGAAGGCCTATCTCTTCCCGGAATATGATACCCCGATTGCGAAGGGCAGAGATGTTGTTGTGCTTGGTGCCGGCAATGTGGCCATGGATGCGGCCAGAACCGCAGTGCGGCTGGGTGCCGAGCGCGTCCGTATCGTCTACCGACGCTCACGCGAGGAGATGCCTGCCCGCGTTGAGGAGATTCATCACGCCGAGGAGGAGGGGGTCGAGTTCTTTCTCCTCACGGCGCCTACCCGGTTTGTAGGAGACAGCTCAGGTCACGTGACCGGCATGGAATGCATCAAAATGGAATTGGGAGAACCCGATGACTCCGGAAGACGACGTCCGGTCCCGGTCGACGGATCGGAGTTCCACCTTGAGTGTGATCTGGCGGTGATCGCAGTGGGAGCGGGAGCCAATCCGTTGTTGACGCAATCCACGGACGGGCTGGAACTCAACAAATGGGGATACATCGTGGCTGACCCCGAAACGGGCAAGACCACCAGGAAAGGTGTCTGGGCCGGGGGTGATATCGTTACCGGTCAGGCGACCGTGATCCTGGCCATGGGGGCCGGCCGCAAGGCATCCGACTCCATCCACCAATATCTCACCTGGGGCTGGTAACGCCCTTGAGACGCTTGCCAGAAGATGCCCTGCTATCCCCCATTGCCCTTGGCATATGACATCGGACGGCGGTATTGTCGTTAAATCCGAAATTCGAATATCGGTAACATTTTAGATTCTTGAAACGTTTTTTCACTTGGTCCGTCCGGTCATGGGGG
>CAZAGT010000118.1:0-13318 GCA_964484515.1 uncultured Desulfobacteraceae bacterium
ACATTCACGTGCGGCTTCGTCCTCTCAAACTTCTTCTTAGACATCACTACCCTCCTTGAAACCCCCGTGGTAACGGCACCCGTTTCGCCTACCCGTAGAATTCTCTTCCACATCAAGCATGATCGGAATCACACGACCAAGCGCCGGTTACCACCGGTAATGGGCAAAGGCCTTGTTCGCCTCGGCCATCCGGTGAGTATCCTCTTTCTTCTTGATAGCGGCACCCCGACGATTGGCCGCATCGATGAGCTCCCCAGCCAACTTGGCCGCCATGCTTTTCTCCCCTCTCCCTTTGGCAAAGGAGATGATCCAACGTATGCTGAGAGCTTGACTTCTGGATGGTCTCACCTCGGTCGGCACCTGGTAGGTGGAGCCCCCCACCCGTCTCGATTTCACTTCAACGACCGGCTTGACATTATTGACCGCCCTCTGAAAAATCCCCAAGGGATCCTCTTTCGTCTTTTGCTGGATCACGTCAAAGGCACCGTACAACACGTTCTCAGCCAGACTCTTCTTGCCCTTCTTCATTAGACTATTCGTGAACCGCGCGACCAGCTGGTTCTTATACCTCGGATCCGGCATAGTGTCTCTTCGTAGAACGACTCGCTTCCTAGGCATGAAAAACGCTCCTCTAAATGCCCTTGGGCCTTTTGGCGCCGTACTTCGAGCGACCCTGACGTCGATCATCGACACCTGAAGCATCCATGGTACCCCGAATGATATGATATCTCACGCCCGGCAAATCCTTGACTCGACCACCGCGGATCATCACGACGGAGTGCTCCTGGAGATTATGTCCGACACCCGGGATGTATGAGGTCACCTCGATGCCGTTTGTCAGCCGCACCCGTGCAACCTTCCTCAAGGCTGAATTGGGTTTCTTGGGCGTGGACGTATAGACCCTGACACAGACACCTCTCTTTTGGGGACATGCCTGCAGCGCAGGGGTCTTAACCTTCCGTTTCGCCTTCTGGCGCCCTTTTCGGATGAGCTGGTTAATGGTCGGCATAGATGTTACTCCTAAGCTAAAGAGGAATCTGGGATTCCGACGCAAGGGATATTAGAATTTTCAAAATCATCTTTTCTATTTTCGGCTTCCTGATTTGTCAAGCTATTTTCGCCAAGTCCCGAATCGAAATTCAGTTTGCGGCAACGACCTCAGGATCACGGTAGTCACTCAGCCCGGTGCCCGCCGGGATCAAACGACCCATAATCACATTCTCCTTGAGCCCATTGAGATAGTCCACCTTGCCCGCGACACTCGCATCCGATAGAACCTTCGTCGTTTCCTGAAAGGAAGCGGCTGAAATGAAACTCTCGGTACTCAGAGATGCCTTGGTGATCCCCAACAGGAGCGGTGATGCCGCAGCCGGTTTCCCACCCTGTTCCATGATCTTCCTGTTCTCCTCCTCGAAGCGCCATTTCTCCACATTTTCGCCCAAAAGGAAATGGGAGTCACCAACATCTCTCACGGTGACCTGCCTCAGCATCTGCCTGACGATGACCTCAATGTGCTTATCATTGATACTCACGCCCTGGAGACGGTAGACCTCCTGAACCTCATCAACCAGGTATTTCGCCAGCTCCTTGACGCCTCGAATACTCAGGATGTCGTGAGGATTAGCGGACCCATCCATCAACGGTTCCCCGGCTCGGATGTAATCGCCCTCCAGCACACTGACATGTTTACCTTTAGAGATAAAATAGTCGACCGGCTCTCCGACCTCGGGCGTGATCGTGACTTTTCGCCGGCCCTTGACATACTGACCGAAGGAGACCACGCCGTCCACTTCACTCAGAATAGCCGTTTCCCTCGGCTTTCGCACCTCAAACAGTTCCGCGACCCTGGGAAGACCCCCGGTAATATCCTTCGTCTTGGTGGTTTCTCTTGGAATCCTCGCCAAGACCGTCCCGGAGCCAACCTCATCGCCCTCGTTGACCATGATGATGGCTCCAATGGGCAGGTGATAACGTGCTACCCCCTTGGCGCCGGGAATGGAGCTCGTCGCGCCCTGGCTGTCTTTCAGGGAGATACGCGGGCGCATCTCCATATCGCGCGATTCGACGATAACCCGGCTGATCTTCCCAGTAACGTTATCTCGCCGTTCCTGCATCGTCACGCCATCGATAACGTCACCGAACTTGACCACCCCGGAGACTTCGGTAAGGATCGGGATTGTAAAAGGATCCCACTCAGCGAGCACTTGACCGGCCTTGATTTTCTGGCCGTCTTGAACTTTCAGGACCGCGCCGTAGATGACGGGGTAACGTTCGATTTCCCGGTTTCCCTTACCGAGCACCGCGAGCTCACCATTGCGGTTCATGACGACTAATTCACCATCGACATTCTTGACCGTCTTGAGATTCTGGAAGCTGACTTTCCCCGCGTTTCGGCACTGAATCGTCGTCTGTTCAACCCGTTTGCTGGCCGTCCCACCGATATGAAAGGTCCTCATGGTCAACTGTGTCCCCGGTTCACCAATCGACTGAGCGGCAATGATGCCCACCGCTTCTCCAATATTGACTTCATGGCCGTGGGCCAGATCGCGACCGTAGCACTTCTTGCAGACCCCTCGCCTGACCTCGCAGGTCAAGACCGATCTAATCCCTATCCTTTCCAAGCCAGCGCTCTCGATCAGCTGGACCTTGGCCTCGTCAATAAGCTCGTTGGCTTTCACGAGGAGATCCCCCGTAATCGGATCATAGATATCCTCAAGAGACACTCTTCCCAAGACTCGATCCCCGACGCGCTGAATGATTTCCCCGCCTTCCACCAAAGGGGAGACCCAGATGCCGTCGACCGTCCCGCAATCCTCCTCGGTTATGACGGTGTCCTGCGCAACGTCGACGAGTCTGCGGGTCAGATAACCCGAATTGGCGGTCTTCAGGGCCGTATCGGCCAAGCCCTTGCGGGCTCCGTGCGTGGAAATAAAATACTGTAAGACCGTCAAGCCTTCACGGAAATTGGAGGTGATCGGCGTCTCAATGATTTCCCCCGACGGTTTGGCCATCAGGCCCCTCATTCCGGCCAACTGTCGCATTTGATCCTTACTGCCGCGCGAGCCGGAATCCGACATCATGTAGATGGGATTAAAGCTGCTTGTTCTGGCCTTGCGGCCGCTATCATCTTGGACCTCTTCAACCGCCATTTCGCTCAGCATTTCAGCCGCGATAGACTCCGTCGATTGAGCCCAAATATCGACGACCTTATTGTATTTCTCCCCGTCGGTAATCAGGCCGCCTTTGTATTGATCATCGATCTTCTTGACCTCTTTCTCGGCCTTCTGCAGGATGTCATCCTTGAGGGACGGAATCGTCATGTCCTTCATGGAAATCGAAATCCCTGAAGAGGTCGCGTACCGATAGCCGATATCTTTCAGTCTATCCGTCAAAATGACCGTGGCCTTGACGCCTTCCCGGCGATAGGACTCGTTGATGAGGGTTCGCAACTCCTTCTTATTCATCACCTTGTTGATGAGCGCAAAGGGGAGCTTCTGGGGTAGAATTTCGTAGAGCAGGATACGGCCGGTCGTGGTCTCCTCGATCTTTCCGTTCATCCTGACCTTGATCGACGCATGCAGGTCCAATTCGCCAAGATCGTGTGCAATCCTGACTTCTCCCGGATTTGCGAAGATCTTGCCCTCGCCCCTGCAGAGCGGTCGTTCCCTGGTCATGTAGTAGATACCCAGGACGATGTCCTGGCTGGGCACGATAATCGGATCTCCGTTCGCGGGGGATAGGATATTGTTGGTGGACATCATCAGGACACGGGCTTCGATCTGAGCTTCGATCGAGAGGGGGACGTGAACCGCCATTTGATCACCATCAAAATCCGCGTTGAAGGCGGTACAGACCAAGGGGTGGAGTTGAATCGCCTTTCCTTCGATCAGAATGGGCTCAAATGCCTGGATACCCAAGCGATGCAATGTAGGTGCTCGGTTCAGCAGGATACAGTACTCTCTGACCACCTCGTCGAGGGCATCCCACACTTCAGGCGTCTCCCGTTCCACCATTTTCTTGCCCGATTTGATCGTCGTCGCGAGGCCCTTTTCGTCCAGTTTATTGTAAATAAAAGGTTTGAACAGCTCCAAGGCCATCTTCTTGGGCAGGCCGCATTGATGTAATCTGAGATCGGGGCCGACCACGATGACCGAACGCCCCGAGTAGTCCACACGTTTGCCCAGCAGGTTTTGCCGAAATCTACCCTGCTTACCCTTGAGCATGTCGCTCAGCGACTTAAAAGGGCGTTTATTGGCGCCCGTGACCACCTTGCCCCGTCTCCCGTTGTCAAATAGGACATCCACCGCTTCCTGGAGCATGCGCTTTTCATTTCTGACGATAATATCAGGGGCGTTGAGCTCCAGCAGTCTCTTGAGCCTGTTGTTTCGATTGATCACCCTTCGATAGAGGTCATTCAAATCGGACGTGGCGAACCTTCCTCCGTCCAGCGGAACCAGCGGCCTGAGGTCAGGCGGTAAGACGGGAATCACATTGAGAATAGTCCATTCAGGACGGTTCTTGGACTCCTTGAATGCATCAATGACCTTCAGTCGCTTGGCTAGCTTCTTGCGCTTTGCCTCCGACCTCGTACTCATCATCTCGAGACGCAGGCTGGAGGAGAGCTCGTCAAGATCCAGCTCACTCAACATCTTCTGAATGGCCTCGGCTCCGATGCCGACCGTGAATCGATCACCATACTCTTCTCGCGCACGGTGTAGTTGCTCATCGGTCAGAAGGGCGCCTGCTGTCAGAGGCGTATCCTGAGGATCGATGACAATGAAGCTTTCGAAGTAGAGAACCCGCTCCAGATCCTTCAATGTCAAGTCAATCAGATTACCGATCTTTGACGGAAGACATTTCAAGAACCAGATGTGGGCGACCGGTGAAGCCAACTCGATGTGGCCCATCCTTTCGCGTCGCACCTTGGACTGGATGACCTCAACTCCACATTTCTCGCACACGATACCCCGGTGCTTCATGCGTTTGTACTTACCGCAGTTGCATTCGTAGTCTTTGATCGGGCCGAATATCTTTGAACAAAAGAGGCCGTCTCTTTCGGGTTTGAACGTTCGGTAATTGATGGTCTCAGGCTTCTTGACTTCACCGAAGGATCTCTCCCTGATCTTCTCAGGTGAAGAAATGGAAATCTTCACCGCATTGTAGCTGGATGGGTCTTTGGGCTTTGTAAAGAAATTGTATAATTCCTCCACGATCCCCTCCTTACAACCTATGAGATATTCATTGGCCGCTCGTTGAATGAAACGGCTCGATCAAACCATTAGGCTTGGCTATCTTCAAAAAGCTGCGCCTCCAATCCAAGGCTCTGCAGCTCCTTGATAAGGACCTTAAAGGACTCCGGTAGACCAGCCTCCAGGATGTTGTTACCCTTGACGATCCGTTCGTACATCCGTGTTCGCCCCGCCACATCATCGGATTTAACGGTTAGAAATTCCTGGAGGGAGTAGGCCGCACCGTACGCCTCCATGGCCCAGACTTCCATTTCACCGAGCCGCTGACCGCCAAATTGTGCCTTGCCGCCCAACGGCTGCTGTGTCACCAAGGAGTAAGGTCCGATTGAGCGGGCGTGCAGTTTATCGTCTACCAGATGATGCAGTTTCATCATATACATAATCCCAACGGTCACCTGGCGGTCAAAAGGGACTCCCGTTCTGCCATCATAGAGGGTCGCCTGCCCACTGACAGGCAGTCCCGCTTTCTCTAAACAGGCCTTGATTTCATCTTCCCGCGCGCCGTCGAAGACCGGGGAAGCCATATGGACACCCTCTCGCAGGGAGTTCGCACTGCTCAAGAGCTGGTTATCCGTCAGGTCCTTGAAATTTTGATTGTACTCGGACGTCGTGAACGTCTCGCGCAGCTTTTTCCTTAGGGCGTCAATCTTCTTGGCCTGAACCCTGACCTCATCCACCATGGCCCCCACCTGTTTACCAAGTTCGTGTGATGCCCACCCGAGATGTGTTTCGAGGACCTGGCCCACATTCATTCGCGACGGGACTCCCAACGGGTTCAAGACGATATCGACAGGCGTCCCATCAGCAAAGTATGGCATGTCTTCAATGGGTAAGATCCTGCTAAGGACGCCTTTGTTCCCGTGCCGTCCCGCCATCTTGTCACCGACCGACAGCTTGCGTTTGACCGCAACGTAGACCTTGACCATCTTGATGACCCCGGGGGCCAGTTCATCGCCGAGACTCAGGCGCTCGATCTTTTCGTCCAAATGTTTCTCGACGTCTGTCACCCGACGGGTGTAGGTCTCCACCACCGATTCCATTCGCTCAATCAAATCCATGGGGGCCTTAAGATCAGCGCTCAACCATGCCTCGATCGGAATCTGATCGACGTCTTCTGCGCTGATCGTCCGTCGCGTGCTGCAAAGGATCTTACCACTGACTTTGTCTCTCAAGTTACTTTTCAGTTTCTGATCGACCAGGATGTCCTTCAGCTTCTTGCGAGCGCTTGCCGCGATGATCTTGATTTCATCATGCTTGTCCTTTTCCAGGCGGGCCCTATCTTCCTCTTCAATGCGTAGACTTCGCTGGTCTTTTTCGACACCTCGGCGAGAGAACACCTTGGCATCGATGGCAATCCCCTCAACGCCTGGGGGAACTCGCAGTGAGGTATCCTTCACATCGCCAGCCTTGTCACCAAATATGGCTCTTAGCAGTTTCTCCTCAGGAGATAGTTGCGTCTCACCCTTCGGCGTAATCTTTCCGACCAGGATATCTCCCGGTTTCACCTCAGCTCCTACCCTGACGACGCCACTCTCATCGAGATTCTGCAGCGCATCCTCACCCACGTTCGGTATATCCCTGGTGATCTCCTCCTTGCCCAGTTTTGTATCCCGCGAGAAGACCTCGAATTCCTCTATGTGAATCGAAGTGTAGGTATCCTCCTTAACGACCCTTTCGCTGATGACGATCGAGTCCTCGAAGTTGTACCCCCCCCAAGACATGAATGCGACCATGAGATTCTGGCCGAGAGCGAGCTCGCCAAGCTCCGTTGCTGGCCCATCGGCGATAATCTGGCCCGCCTTCACAACATCTCCTCGTTTGACAATCGGCTTCTGGTTGTAGCAGGTATTCTGATTCGATTTCTTGTATTTGACGAGCTTATAGATTTCGACCTCATCCTCTTCTGCGCCCCCCAGGGCCCTGATCAGTATACGCGAGGCGTCCACATCCTCAACGACCCCGTCCCTTTTGGCAACGATGGAGACCCCGGAATCCTTGGCCACAACCCGTTCAATCCCGGTACCGATCAGGGGCGCCTTCGCCTTAAGGAGCGGAACGGCCTGGCGTTGCATGTTTGAACCCATGAGGGCCCTATTGGCATCATCGTGCTCTAGGAAGGGAATCAGAGAGGCGGAGACACTGACAAGTTGGTCCGGAGAGACGTCCATATACCTCACTTCCTGAACGGAGGCCTTACTCGCCTCACCCTCGATTCGCACTGCCGCATCTTCCCTCACAAAGGCCCCTTTTTTGTCCAACGGGGCATTCGCCTGGGCGATCGGATAATCCTTCTCGTCAAGGGCTGAGAGGTACTCGATGTGCTTCGAGACCCTTCCGTTGTCCGCCTCTCGATAGGGGGTCTCAATGAATCCAAAATCATTGACGCGGGCATAGGTGCTCAGCGAAACGATAAGGCCGATGTTGGGACCTTCAGGGGTCTCAATCGGGCAGATCCTCCCGTAATGGGTTGGATGGACATCCCGGACCTCAAAGCCGGCCCTCTCACGGGTCAGTCCGCCGGGGCCAAGCGCACTCAGCCTGCGCTTATGGGTGATCTCCGACAAAGGATTCGTCTGATCCATAAATTGTGAGAGTTGGCTAGTCCCAAAGAACTCCTTGACCACAGCGGATACGGGTTTCGAGTTTATCAGATCATGCGGCATCAGTGTTTCAACTTCCTGAAGACTCATCCTTTCCTTGATCGCCCGCTCCATCCTGACAAGCCCGATCCGATATTGGTTCTCCAGGAGTTCACCCACCGCCCTCACCCTGCGGTTGCCGAGATTATCAATATCATCAACGGAGGCCTCGGCGCTCTTGAGGCGGATGAGTTCCTTTACTGTTGCGATGATGTCCTCTTTGCTGAGGGTCCGCTCCTCCAATGGCCGATCAAAACCGAGTCGGTAGTTGAGTTTCAGCCTTCCGACGGGAGAAAGATCGTATGTCGAGAGGTTGAAAAAGAGGTTCATAAAAAAATTGTTGGCCACCTCCTGGGTCGCCGGGCTGCTGGGGCGCATCTTCCGATAGAGCTCCAGGATTCCCTCATCACTGCTTTCGACCTTGTCGAGCAGCATGGTGTCTCTGATCGTCGAACTGACACCCGGCGCATCCAGCACCAAACACTCGATCGTTGTGATACCCTTTTCACTGATGCCTTGCACGATCTCGGGGGTCAGGGGTTGATTCCCATAAGCGAGAAGTTCCCCTGTCGAGGTATCGATCAAATCATCGGCGAGGACTCGTCCTTCAAGTGCCTCAAAGGGAATCGGGATTTGGGTGATACCCGCGGAATCCAGCGCCTTCTGGAGTCTTTTGGTATATTTGTCCCCGACCTTGGCGAGGACCTTGTTTGTTTTCGGGTGAACGATCTCCTTGCTGACTCGACTCTGGTAGAGATTCTCGATCTTGGCGGGACGAAAACACTGATCTTTGCCGATGGTGATCTCTTCGGTCACATAGAACTCGCGTAAGACTTCATTCACGGAGTACCCGAGGGCCTTCAAAAAGGTCGTCACCGGGAATTTCCTGCGCCGGTCTATGCGAACGTGCAAAAGATCTTTCGGGTCGAACTCGAAGTCCAGCCACGACCCCCGCAGCGGTATGATGCGGGCAGAGTACAATAGTTTACCGCTCGAATGCGTCTTGCCCTTGTCATGGTCGAAGAAGACGCCCGGCGATCGGTGGAGTTGGCTCACGATGACTCTTTCGGTACCATTGACGATAAAGGTCCCGCGATCGGTCATCATCGGCAGGGTCCCGAAGTAGATCTCCTGCTCCTTGATATCCCGGATACTCTTGGTGCCGTCGGTTTCGTCCGTATCAAAGACTAAAAGTCGGACGGTCAGTTTCAGGGGTGCCTCATAGGTCATCCCCTTGTTCAGGCATTCCTGCTCGTCGTACTTGAGCTCTTCGAAGGCGTACCTCACAAACTCCAGCGACGACGTCCCGCTGAAATCACTGATGGGAAAGACACTTCTGAAGGCCCCTTGGAGCCCGATCTCCTGACGCTCTTCCGGGGCGACGTCTTTCTGCAGAAAGCGTTCATAGGACTTCTTCTGGATCTCGATCAGATTCGGGATATCGATAATCTTGTCGATCTTGCCGAAGCTTCTCCTTACCCGACGGCTAAAACCATCCTTTGATTCCATAGGATCTCCTTGTGTTGAATTTATCAAAAGGCTACCCGGAGCACTCATTCAAGGATGTTCTATTTGATCTCGACCGTGGCGCCAGCCTCTTCTATTTGCGTCTTAATACCTTCCGCTTCGTCCTTCGGCACCGCCTCCTTGATCTTGCCGGGGACGCCGTCAACCAAGGCCTTGGCCTCCTTAAGTCCCAAACCGGTGATCGCCCGGACGACCTTGATGACTTGGATCTTCTTGTCACCGACACTCGTCAGAACCACATCGAACTCGGTTTTCTCGGCCGCCTCTTCCTGGCCCTGTTCCACGGGAGCCGCAGCCATCGCGACCGGGGCCGCGGCGCTGACACCGAACTTATCCTCCAATTCCTTCACGAAATCGGATAACTCCAAAACGGTCATGTTCGAGATGTACTCAACGACGTCTTCCTTCGTAATCTTAGCTGCCATTTTATATCCTAACCTCCTTGATCTCGATCAACAGTCTCGTGTTTCTTCACTCCCCAGGACTTTTCCCTTCACCCTTTTGGGTTTCGATCGCCTTGAGAACGTTCAACAAGCCGACCGCGATGTTGTTCAAAAGCCTCGCCAAAGAACCGGGAACCGCCTGCATTGCAGACAGGGCCTGACCCAACAACACCTCGCGGCTTGGCAGGCCCGCCAATCGCTTGATCCCATCGGATTCGATCAGCTTACCGGATATCTGTCCCGCTTTGACGGTGAGATGGTCCGATGCCTTGCCTTGTTCGACAATGACCTTGGCAGGAGCCACGGCATCTCCGTAGGAGATCAGTAAGGCAGAGGGCCCGACCAGGTGCTCGCTCAGTGGAGCGCTTTCCGTTTCTCGACAGGCCAACTTGAGCAGCCTGTTTTTGACGACCTGAAACTCCGTGTCGACTCCTCTAAGCTTCCCCCTCAGGCTGTTCATGGCCTCCACATCAAGACCCTTATAATCCACGAGGAACGTTGCTTTGGCCTTCTGCAACCGCTCGTTCATCGTCTTCACAAAGAGCACTTTTTCCTCTTTATTCAAGAATGACTCACCTCCCCTGCTTTCACCAAAAGATCTTCATCGTCATCACGGTCGGAAAGACGCCGGGTCGTAGGCCGTACCTAGGGGCTGGACAAATCTTTGGCATCCGCCGGATCGATCTTGATGCCCGGCCCCATCGTCGTGGAAATGGCGATACTCCTCAGGTATGTCCCCTTGCTGGCAGCGGGTTTCAACCTGACAATGGTATCCATAAACGCCGCCATATTCTCCTTGAGCTTGTCAGGCCCGAATGAAACCTTACCCATCGGCGCATGCACGATGCCCGATTTCTCGACCCGAAAGTCGATCTTCCCAGCCTTGATATCCTTTACCGCCTTGGCCACATCAAAGGTGACGGTGCCAAGCTTGGCATTGGGCATCATGCCCCGCGGGCCTAGGACGCGGCCCAGTTTTCCGACCGTACCCATCATATCCGGTGTCGCGATGGTCTTATCGAAATCGAGCCACCCTTGCTGGACTTTGGTCACGTACTCATCTGAACCGGCATAATCGGCACCTGCGTCGAGTGCCTCCTTCTCCTTCTCACCTTTACAGAAGACCAGCACCCGAATCTCTTTGCCGACCCCATGGGGCAGCACGACCGTACCCCGCACCATCTGATCGGCACGCCTGGGATCAACGCCGAGGCGCACCGCCATGTCCACGGTCTCGTCGAACTTCGCATAGGACGATGAAAGCGCAACTTGGATTGCTTCACCAAAGCTATAGCGCTTCACCCTCTCGGTCTTTTCCGCAACCTCACGATATTTCTTCCCTCTTCGGGTCATCTCTTGGAGCCCCCTTCAAAAACCTATTCTTTCACGGTAATACCCATACTCCTGGCGGTCCCTTCTATGATGCTGACGGCCTTGTCCAGGTCATAGGCGTTGAGATCCTCAAACTTGAGCTTGGCGATCTCCTCCACCTGCTTCCTGTTCACCTCCCCGACCTTTTCCCGGTTGGGCTCACCGGACCCCTTGGCGATCTTGGCGGCCTGCTTCAAAAGGACTGATGCTGGCGGCGTCTTGGTGATAAATGAAAAAGACCGATCCGCATAGAGCGTGATGACGACAGGAATAACCGTACCCATCTGGTCCTGAGTCCTCGCATTGAACGCCTTGCAGAACTCGGCGATATTGACGCCGTGCTGACCCAGTGCGGGCCCTATCGGCGGTGAGGGATTAGCCTGTCCACCCTTTACTTGCAGTTTAATGCTGCCAATGATCTTCTTAGCCATGATATTCCTCTGTTGCTACCGTCTTCTGCCGCTGCTCGCCGTGATGTCTTCTTCCTCGGTCCTCGTTCGCAAAACTCGCCCTGCGATGGGCCCGCCGCCCATCACCATAGTGCTTTGGCAAGATAGGGGCATCCCCCTCGCGTACACCTAATACCTCCTTCCCACCAGGTGGGAAAAGGGCAAGCACGTCCTTAGATCTTATTTACCTGGATGAAGTCGAGTTCTACGGGCGTGGACCGACCAAAAATCGTGATGAGCACCCTCAGTTTTTCTTTGTCCGGCTTGACCTCTTCGACAACCCCCTGAAAATTGTTGAAGGGGCCTTCAATAACCCTGACCTCGTCGCCTTCTTCGAACTGATATTTCGGCTTTGGTCGGCTGATCCCCTCCTCCATCTGCCGGATAATTCTCTCAGCCTCTTCGTCCGGAACCGAGGCCGGTTTGGTGCCTCCCCCGACGAAGCCAGTGACCTTGGCCGTACTCCGTACCGTGTGCCAGGTTTCATCATTCAAGGCCATCTGGACCATGATGTAGCCTGGATAAAACTTCCGGGAGGACGTCTTCTTCTGGCCCTTCTTGAGTTCGACGACTTGCTCTGTGGGGACGAGAAGCTTACCGAAAAAGGCTTCTTGCCCCAGCGTCTTGATCCTCTCCTCCAAGTTCGCCTTGACCTTATGTTCGAATCCCGAATAGGTGTGTACGATGTACCATTTCAGTTTCGATACGTTTTCTTCCGCTCCCCCCATCGGAACGTCCTCAATCTCCCTCTCTAGCCAACAATGTTCTTGATGATTTTGATGAGCCCAAAGTCGATCACTCCGAGGAAAAGAGAGACAATCAGCACCAGAAATATAACTATGGCGGTCGACGCCAGGAGCTCTTTGCGTGTGGGCCACTTCACCTTCTTCAGTTCCATCTTGGCTTCTCGCAAGAACTGGGTTGCCACGTTCAGGTATCCCAGGATGTTCGCCTTTGGTTCGGCCCGTCTTTCAGGTTCTCTCCTTATCACCGGTTGAAGCGTCTTGGCCTTGGCCTCCATCGGCGGACGACCCGATCTCGCTTCCGCGCTTGGCTTGGACTTTGGGCTCGAAGGGACGTCGGTCTTCTTGCGGGTGCCCTTTTTCTTCTTCTTATGCGCAGCCTTCTTCATCGCCTTGTTTTTCTCTGTGCTTGGTTAGGGTTTTCGTCCCTTGTCAGCCGGACACCGTTTCAATAACACTCCGCAGGGCCCGGCCTGCGCACAATACCTCGCAAAGCCATACTACCCTGTATAAAGCTGGCAGGCCAGGAGGGATTCGAACCCCCAACACCCGGATTTGGAGTCCGGTGCTCTAGCCGTTAGAGCTACTGGCCTGCAGAGTAAGTTGAGCTACTTCGTCTCCTTATGGAGGGTATGCGCCCGACAGAACGAACAGTACTTCTTGAATGCCAATTTGTCAGGTGTCTTGCGCTTGTTCTTGGTAGTCGTGTAGTTCCTCCGCTTACATGCTTCACAAGCTAGTGTGATGATATCCCGCATAGATGACCTCGCTGCCTCCCACCTGAGCTCATGTCAGTCAAGGCCCTTGCACCGGCCGACGACGATCATGCGATGCGCACGCCCCACCCTGAGACGGCGCTACTCGATAATGTCACTGATCACACCGGCACCCACCGTG
>CAZAGT010000119.1:0-4002 GCA_964484515.1 uncultured Desulfobacteraceae bacterium
CCCGTATCTCATTCAACCATTATCGACACCCCGGCATTTGCCGGATGAACCCTAAAAAGGATGTGCCACCACAGAGGCTCAGAGGTCACGGAGAGGGGACCGATTTTTTCGTCCATCGTGAGATATCGATGAACGAAAAGAACGCCTCAAGTCAAATTTGTACCCCGGCCATTTCTGTGTTCACATTCTCAAAGAGACCGGATGAACGAGAGAATTAGACCATGATACTTCCGAAAAACCGTTCTTTGGACAGTCTTCATATTTGTCGGTATCTCCCGACAAATAAGAACAATATCTCTGTGTTCCCTGTGGCTCTGTGGTGGAATTTTCCCTTGGACAAGTAGGATGCTGGATAACGAAGAAATGACAGATCTGAAGGGCCTGGACCTGCGGGAGACGGAGGCTTGGGCCTTGAGTCAGGGACTTGATGCCTATCGGGGCCGTCAAATCCGGCAGTGGCTCTTCCAGAAGCTCGTCCCGTCCTTTGACGATATGACCAATATCCCGAAGGGCCTCCGCGCGGCCCTGAAAGAGAAGGCCAATATCGAGAATCTCGCGCTGATCCAGTCGCAGACATCTGAAGACGGGACCGAGAAGTATCTCTTTCAGCTCGCAGACGGACAGAGGATCGAATCCGTGCTGATCCCGGAACGGGACCACTACACCCTCTGTATCTCGTCGCAGGTCGGCTGTGCCATGGGCTGCCGTTTCTGCCTGACAGGGGCACAGGGCCTCAAACGCAACATGAGCGCGGCCGAGATCATAGACCAGGTGATTCAGGCCAGGCGTTTGATGAGCGATCCGGACCGGCTCACCAATATCGTCCTCATGGGCATGGGTGAGCCCCTGGCCAATTACGATGCGGTCCTCAAGGCCATGGGCAATCTCATCGCCGAAGACGGCATGAACGTGTCCCACCGGCGGGTCACGCTTTCGACCTGCGGCCTGGTCCCCCAGATCGAGCGCCTGGGCCGGGATATCACGGTCAACCTGGCGGTCTCTCTCAACGCCGCCGACGACAAGACCCGCGATGTCATTATGCCGGTGAACCGCAAGTACCCGCTCAAGGAGCTGCTCGCGGCCTGCAAGGCCTTCCCCCTGCCCAACCGCCGCATGATCACGTTCGAATACGTGCTCATCGACGGGATCAACGACCGCGACGAGGACGCCGAACGCTTGGCGCAGCGCCTTGCGGGCCTGAGAGCCAAGATCAACTTGATTCCGCTCAATCCCTGCTCAGCCCCGGACATGTCCCCTCCACCGATGGAGCGCATCCTCCGCTTCCAGGAGATCCTGATCAAGCGCCGATTCACGGCCATCATCCGCAAGAGCAAGGGTCAGGATATCAGCGCCGCCTGTGGTCAATTGAGCGGAGCGTATCCCTCTCCCTCTGACGAAGCGGATGAGGTGGTTGCCAAGGAAGCCCATCTATAGGAGCACCCCCAAATTGTACTTGCCTTGAGGACTCATTATGTTATCCTGTTAGATTAATTGGGCAAACTGAGCGAGGATGTATTCTGTTGGTTCTCACCGCCCGCTCCGCTCGAGGCACAGAGGACGCAGAGAAATGATTCTTTATTTGCCGCTGAGAGGGCGGCAAATAAAGGTCAGTAACCACACGGTTGAGTAGTGCGTGAGTTATATGAAGTTCCTGATATACGAGGTGTATCATCGATGTAATTCGCCCCGCAGGGCTGCTGATTTTTGCTTCTCGCCCATTCAGCGGAAAGCAAAAAGGTGAAACAAAATCTCTGCGTGCTCGGCGTCTCTGCGGTGAATGCAGTTTCTCTTCAAAGCGTGGCTAGAAGGCGTTGGTCGACTTAGTCGGTTCGGCCAACAAGAGAAGAGCCGAGATTCGGAAACATGACTCAGTTGGATTTTGCAAAGGGCAACGGGCTCTTGCCCGCCATCGTCCAGGATTACAGCTCGGGCAAGGTCCTGATGCTCGCCTACATCAACGAGGCATCCTGGCAAAAGACCCTGGAGACGCAGGAGGCCCATTACTGGAGCCGTTCGCGGCAGGAGATCTGGCACAAGGGCGGGACCTCGGGACACGTACAGCGGATCAAGGAGATCTACGTGGACTGTGATGACGATACGGTCCTCTTCAGGGTGGAGCAGGTAGGCGGTGCGGCCTGCCACACCGGCTACGAGACCTGCTTTCACAAACGGGTCGGCCGCGACGGAGAGGTATCGACCGTGGGGGCGCGCGTCTTCGACCCGGAGAAGGTGTACCAGCGATGAACAAACTCAGGTTCGGCATTCCGAAAGGGAGCCTTCAGCAGGCGACCATCAATCTGTTCGAGAAGTCGGGGTGGAAGATCAACGTCAACGGTCGCAGTTATTTTCCGGATATCAACGACGAGACCATTGAATGCGCCATCTGCCGGGCCCAAGAGATGTCGCGCTACGTGGAAAACGGGACCCTCGATGCGGGGCTGACCGGGAAGGATTGGATCGAGGAGAACCAGTCGCAGGTGGTCGTGGTGGATGACCTGGTCTATTCCAAGGCCAGCCAGAAACCGGCCCGCTGGGTGCTGGCGGTCCCCTCCGACTCCGCGATCAAGGAGCTGAAGGACCTGGAGGGGAAGAAGATCGCCACCGAGCTCGTCAACTTCACGGAGCGGTATTTTAAGGAGCGGGGCATTCACGTGGAGGTCGAGTTTTCCTGGGGCGCGACCGAGGCCAAGGTCGTCACGGGCCTGGCCGACGCCGTCGTGGAGGTCACCGAGACCGGGAGTACGATCAAGGCCCACGGCCTCAAGATCATCCACGAGCTGATGGAGTCGAACACCCAGTTGATCGCCAACCGGCAATCCTATGCGGACGCCTGGAAGAAGGCCAAGATCGAGCAGATCATCTTGCTGCTAAAGGGGGCCCTGAGGGCCGAAAACATGGTGGGGCTCAAGATGAATGTCCCCAAAGAAAAGCTGGAGGACATCATCGCCCAGCTTCCCAGCTTGAATGCCCCGACGGTCGCGGGGCTTTACGACACCTCCTGGGTGTCCCTGGAAGTCGTGGTCGATTCAAAGATTGTCCGCGAGTTGATCCCTCAATTGATGGGCGCCGGTGCCGAAGGGATCATCGAATATGCCTTGAACAAGGTGATATGATGAGAAGAGAAAACCTGATTTTTTGGCTTGGACTCGTGTTATCCCTCTGGGGTTGCGCCACCGGGAATAGCGTCGTCGACGAAAAAAAGGCGGAAGCCAAGAAGGACCTCGGACTCTCCTATGTGAGCCAGGGGGACTATCAGGGCGGCCTGAAGGAGCTCGTGGAGGCCGCAGCCCTTGATCCGCAGAACGCGGAGATCCAGAACGGTCTCGGCTACACCTACCAGAGCCTGCGCGAGTACGACAAGGCCGTTACTCATTACAAGAGGGCCCTCGAGCTCAACCCCAACTATGCGGCGGCCCAAAACAATCTCGGGACGGTCTACATCAGGTCGGGAGAATGGGACCAGGCCCTCGAGGTGCTCACCAAGGCGGCCGAAGACGAAACATACCTCAACCGCCACCGTGCCTACAACAATATCGGCCGGGTCTACTACGACATGCGGCAATACCGCAAGGCGATCGCCTACTATCAGAAGGCCATCGATCTGCAGCCGCGGTTCAGTCCAGCCTATGACAACATGGGTTTCGCTTATGAGAGGCTCAATGAGTGGGACAAGGCCATCGAGGCCTACAAGAAATCGATCGAGTTCTCGCCGGATTTTCCTTTGTCTTACCTGCACCTGGGACGGCTTTATCTCAGACTCAATCGTCACCAGGAGGCTGCTGATGCACTGATGCTGGCGATAGAGAAGGACAGTCGCGGGCAGTTCAGGGGTGAGGCCCAGAAACTCCTGGACCAGGTTCGGACACCTGAATAGATGATCCCCGATCGGACCGGCGGATTCGCGGTCCGTCGTCGTGATGATATGAGGCCGGGATGGAGGCGAAAGGTCATATCGAGATAAGAAAAGCCGTGACGGAGAGGGCGCGGGAGATCCCGCCCTTC
>CAZAGT010000119.1:4012-13306 GCA_964484515.1 uncultured Desulfobacteraceae bacterium
GTGCTGGAGCGGGCCCAGGAGCTGGAACGTGAGGGCCGCCACATCGTCCATCTGGAGGTCGGGGAGCCGGATTTCGAGACACCGGCCTGCATCTGCGAGGCCGGGCTCGCTGCCATGAAGGCCGGCCATACCCACTATACCCATAGTCTCGGCCTGATCGAGCTTCGCGAAGCCATTTGCCGCCACTACCATAAGAAGTACGGGGTCCACGTCCAACCGGATCAGGTCGTGGTCACATCGGGAACGTCGCCGGCCCTCTTCATGCTCTTCTCCGTCCTGCTTGAGCCGGGCGACGAGATCATCCTTTCGGATCCTCACTATCCCTGCTATCCGAACTTTGCGAACTTCATCAAGGCCAACCCGATCTGTGTCAACGTCTTTGAGGAGGACGGCTTTCAATACAGGCCGGAAGAGATTGAGAAACGCATCACGCCCCGGACCAGGGCCATCCTGATCAATTCACCGTCCAACCCGACCGGCAATGTGCTTTCCACCGAGCGGATAAAGCGGATCGTCGATCTGGGCGTCCCGGTCATCTCGGACGAGATCTATCACGGGCTCGTGTACGAGGGTACCGAACACAGCATCCTTGAGTTCACGGACGAGGCCTTTGTCCTCAACGGCTTCTCAAAGGCCTATGCTATGACCGGCTGGCGGCTGGGTTACATCATTGCGCCCACGGAGTTCATCCGGCCCTTGCAGAAGATCCAACAGAATTTCTTTATCTCGGCAGGCAGCATCGCCCAATGGGCCGGGATCGCCGCCTTGACCAAGGCCGACCCGGACGTGGAGCGGATGAAGGCGATCTACAACGAGCGCCGTCTCTATATGATCCAGAGGCTGCGGCAACTCGGCTTCGGTCTTACCGTGGAGCCCGAAGGGGCCTTCTACGTCTTCGTCAATGCCAAACATCTCACGACGAATTCCTACGACTTGGCCTTTGAGATCCTCGAAAAGGCGGGGGTGGGTGTCACTCCCGGTATCGATTTCGGCCGCAATGCCGAAGGGTACCTCCGGTTTTCCTACGCCAACAGCCTCGAGAACATCAAAGAGGGCCTGGAGCGTATCAGCGCGTTCCTCAATCGTCGCTAGATGAAGGCCGCCTTTCTAAAAAGCGCCTTTCTCGAATCCCATTATCCCCCTCCCGATAAACCGGAGATCGCGTTTGCAGGCCGGTCCAATGTCGGTAAATCCTCCCTGATCAACGCCCTCCTTGGCCGCAAGAAGTTGGCCCGCACCAGCTCCACCCCGGGCCGGACCCAGGCCATCAATTTCTTCCTGATCCAAGATCGATACTATTTTGTGGACTTGCCGGGATACGGATATGCTCGCGTTCCGCTCGAGGTGAGGCGATCGTGGGGCACCATGGTCGAGACCTACCTGAAAAGGCGGGCCAATCTGAGGGGGGTCGTACTCATCCTCGATCTTCGCCGGGAAGCGACGGAAGGGGATATTCAACTCCTGGAGTGGCTGAAGCGCTACCGGGTTTCCACCATCCCCGTGCTCACGAAGGCCGACAAGCTCTCGCGCTCCCGGTGCGCTCGGCGGGCCGAGCTGATCAGCGGGCAGTTGAAGGCCTTTGCACCGGATCCACCGACGATCTTCTCCGCGAAGACGCTCCAGGGCCGACCGGATCTCTGGCAGCACATAAACGGGCTTATTGAGGTCGAAAATCCTCCAGACCGTAGGCCTTGATCTTCTTGTGCAGGTTACTCCTCTCGATGCCTATGGCCTCGGCCGTCTGAGATACATTGCCGTTGTACTCCTTGAGCTTCTTGGCGATGTAGGCCTTTTCGAACCGGCTCTTGGCATCCTTGAAAGAGCTCGTTTGAAGGGTTGTTTCAAAATCGTCCTGGGCGTCCACCGCACGGTTGAAAGGGGGTGGGATGTCGCTGGCCCGGATGACCGAATCGGGGGTCATGATCATCAGACGTTCGACCAGGTTCTTAAGCTCCCTGACATTCCCGGGCCAGGGGTAGGTCTTTAGGAGTTCGATGGCCTCTTCCGAGATCACCTTGGCATCGAGGTTGGTCCTGAGCGCCGCCTCCTTTTGGAATTCACCGCAGAGGGCGGGTATATCCTCCACCCGCTCCCTGAGGGGCGGCACCCTGATCGGGATCACATTGAGCCGGAAATAGAGATCATCCCTGAAGGTCCCTTTTTCGATCTCGGCCTCCAGGTCCTTGTTGGTGGCCGCAATCACGCGAACGTCCACATGGATGGTTCGCGAGCCCCCGACCCGTTCGAATCTCTGCTCCTGGAGTATGCGCAGGGTCTTCGATTGGGCCTTGAGACTCATGTCGCCGATTTCGTCCAAGAACAGGCTCCCCTCGTGCGCCAGGTCAAATTTACCCTTCTTCATGGTGGTCGCGCCGGTGAAGGCCCCCTTCTCGTGGCCGAACAACTCACTCTCGATGAGTTCCTCCGGAATCGCGGCGCAATTGACCTCGACCATCGGCTTGTGACTCCGTTTACTCATCGCGTGGATGGTGTGGGCCACCAGTTCCTTACCGGTGCCGTTATCGCCTGAGATGAGGACCCAGGCGTTGGTTGGGGCCACGATCTTGATCTGCTCCTTCAGTTCCCTGATCGCCTTGCTGTTGCCCGTGATGCTACTCTTCCCCTTTTCTTTTTCCTTGTAGAGGCTGATCTCCTCTTCAAGTTTGTAGTAGTCAAGCGCGTTGTTGACCGAGAGGAGTACTTTTTCGAGGGAAAGCGGCTTCTCGATGAAGTCATAGGCCCCCATTTTGGTCGCCTTGACGGCGGTCTCAATGGTTCCGTGCCCGGACATCATGACGACCTGAAGATGGGGGTGGACTTTCTTGATCCGATCGAGGGTCTCAATACCATCGATATCAGGCATCCAGATATCCAGGAGGACCAGGTCGGGCATGACCTCCTCGATCTTGCTGATGGCCTCGAGACCGCTGGGGGCGCTAATGACCTCAAAGCCCTCGTCCGAGAGGATCCCCTCCAACGACTGAATGATGCTCGCCTCATCATCGACGATCAATATGGTGCGCGCCATTCGATTGCTGCTCCATCAACTCCGCGAATCGTTCGGGCTAATGGCCCGGTATTTTACTCCCGGGCAACGTCCTTTGTCATCATTTCCAGGGCAATCCGCGCCGTCCTCCTGGAGGCGCCTCCTTGGCCGAGACGATCTCGCACCCCTGCGAGCTTCGCCTTCATGGCGTCCCTCAGGGCTCTGTCTTCCAGGATACTGAGGGCCTCAGCGGCCAGTCTTTCGGGTTTGACCTCATCCTGAATCAGCTCCGGTACGATCTCCTCACCGGCAACGAGATTGACCAGACTGATGAAGGGGACTCGCACGACCATCTTGGCGAGCCGATAACTCACCGGCGAGACCCGATAGGCGATGACCATCGGAACGCCCATGATCGCCGTCTCGAGGGTGGCCGTACCGGAGGCGACCAGGGCCAGGTCACAAAGCGAGAGGGCGCGGTAGATATCGCCATCAAAGACCTTTATGACTGCCGCCGAATCCCTGATTAGGGGTTCAATCAGGTCGGGTGCAATGGTTGAGGCCCGGGGCAGGATACACATCAAGCTCGGATAGCGTTCGGCGACGGTCTCCGCCGCGCCGACCATCGCCGGAAGGAGGGTCTCGATCTCCTCTTTTCGGCTCCCCGGCAGGAGCCCGAGAATCGGCACGGCATCCGCGAGCCCCATCTCCATGATGGCCCCATCCCGATCAAGCCTGGGGGGCTTGATGTCCAGCAGGGGATGGCCCACATACTCAACGTGCAGCGAGGTGCTCTTATAGACGTCCCTTTCAAAAGGCAGGATCACCGCCATGCGATCGACCCGCCTGGCAATCTTCTTGATCCTGCGGCGACGCCAGGCCCAGACCTGGGGACTGATGTAGTACAGGACCGGGACGTTTGAACGCTTAGCTGTTCGTGCGAGGTGGATGTTGAAATCGGGATAATCGATCAGGATAAGGAGGTCCGGGCGACGATGCCGCAGGATCGATTTCAGTCTGGTATGGGCCCTCACGATAGTTCGCAGTCTGGAGAAGACCTCTGTCAGGCCGACCACCGCCATGTCGGCAGAGTGAATCAGGATCCTCACCCCGGCCGCCTCCATGGCGTCACCGCCAATGCCCCAGAATTCGACCGAGGCGTCAAGGTCTTGCAGGGCCTGAACAAGGTTGGCGCCATGCAGGTCCGCCGAGGCTTCACCCGCAACGATCAGGACTCGCTTGCGGGCACCGGCTTCAGCAAATGGTCTTGAAATCCTGACACCCCTTTTCAATTTGGTCCATAATGGCGAGACTAACCTCAAGGGCCCGTCGTCCGTCAGCGCCGCTCACGACCGGCTTGGCACCGTTGAGGATGGCATTGACAAAGGAGGAAACTTGATCGGCCAGGGGATCGCTGTCCGGAAAGGTCATCTTACTCGTGGTCACCTGAGGTGATTGATTCGATGCCGAAGGTACGCCGTCCAGGCGTGTCACGCTGATGCTCCTCTTCAAGTAGTTGACCGAGAGATAGGCATCGGGCTGAAAGACACGCAGCTTTCTGAGGGCCTTGTTCGACACCCGGCTCGCCGTGAGATTGCCAACGGTCCCGTTTTCAAAGATGATCCTGACATTGGCGATATCCGTCTTCCCGGTGATGACAGACATCCCCACGGCATGGATCTCTTTTACCTCGGCCGGGACCACGTGAAGCATGATGTCGAGATCATGAATCATGAGATCGAGAACCACATCGACGTCCGTGCCCCTTGGTGTGAAGGGATTCATGCGGTGGGACTCGATGAAGATAGGTCCCTTCAACATCGACTCCATCTGAACAACCGCCGGATTGAACCGTTCCACCAGGCCGACTTGGAGGACCAAATCCGATTCAAGTGCCATCCTGATCAGTTCGTTTGCCGGTTCGATGTCGTAGGTAATCGGCTTCTCGATGAGCAGGTGAATCCCTTCTGAAAGGACATCTTTGGCAACGTCGAAGTGGAACTCGGTCGGTACCGCCAGACTGACGCCGTCGACCTTGTCGATGATATCAAAATGGGTCTGAAAGGCCCTGGTATCGTAGCGTCCTGCAATTTCATTCAGGCGATCCGGGTTTGTGTCAACGACGCCGACCAATTCCACGCCGGGCATGGCCTTGTATTTCTGAACATGGAACTCACCGAGGTGACCAACGCCGATGACGCCGATCCGCACCCTCTCGTTGCGCTTCAATCTGTTTGCCTCCTTGCGCTGCTCAAATCACAGGCCACCTCGCCGGCGTGTCGACTTTCGCTGACAGTACCGCCCGCTTGTTGACGCAAACTCGGCGAATAGAGGTAATAGCCCATTCCGATCACCGCGACAGGATAGCTATCCGGTTGGTGTTTGCATATTCGATCATGGCGGATTTGTCAAACATCAGGGTCTTGCCGGCCTCGATGACCAGGACGGACGCCTTGACCGTAGCCATTGTTTCGAGCGTCTTCAGGCCCACTGCCGGCACGTCGAAACGCAGATCCTGTTCAGGCTTGCTTACCTTGATGACCACCGCCTTCTCTTGTGCCAACCTGCCTCCCCTGAGAATGGTCTCATCCGTGCCTTCGATCGCTTCCACCGCCAGGACCGTCTTTCTACGCACCACGACACACTGGCCGATGTCGAGCCGCCCAAGGACCTTGGCAATGTCCCAGCCGAATTGGATATCCTCCTGTTCGCCCTTGGTGGGTTTCCGGCTGGTCAGGCAACCAGAGCGCGCCAGCAGGTCCGGCACGCAAACCGTAGAGCTAATGATCTCGATACCCTCCTTTTGCAGCTCATCGGCGAGGCGTCGCAAGATGCCGTCATCATGAAAGACGGCGATCTTGGACATCAGGCTCAATCCTTTGAGGTCGGGCCTCACCCGGCCGAACATGCGCCGTTTTGTAATAGTCCCGGCCATAACGGCCTTGCGGGCGCCGCTTTCCTTCAGGGACCTGATAAGCTTTCCCAGCTGCCCGAGGTTCACCCAAACAATTCTGTCGACGCGTTCTTCGAGGGCCGGATCGGTTTCACCATGGTGGGCGATCGCCACGACGCGGTGTCCTTGCGTCACGGCCGCTTCGGCCACCTGAAGCGGAAACGCGCCGCCGCCGGCGATGAGACCTAGGGTTTCGTCCTTTTTGAGCATTCATTCAATCCCTTAAACCATCAGCTATGCAGGCGGTCCCAGCTTTGCTAAGCGAGTAGGTGAGTGAAATCCACCGCCCGCTTCGCTCGAGGCACAGAGATCACAGAGAGAAGAATAGCATTTTTCCTCTGCCGTTGAGAGGACGGCAAAGGAAAGGCGTTCAGCCTTGGCGTCCAATCGAAACACCAGGGGGCATTTCGATGCCAACAGCAAGGGAAAATCCCGAAGGGTTGCCGCTTTTTGCTTTCCACCTTCTCAGCGGAAAGCAAAAAAATAAAAAAAAGCCCTCTGTGTACTCGGTGTCTTTGCGGTGAATACGAATACTAAGGCTGCCCCTTTTACGAGTGATAATTGACTCCGAAAAATCCGAATAGAAATATGAAATTCGATTTTGGTTCTTGAAACACCCAACGAGAATTATATCTCATTGAGTCTCAAAAGACGAAACGCTTATGAATACAACTCTCCGGGATGCGATCTTCGGTCAAACGACGCGAAGCATAGGTGTGGGCCGCAGCAAGGGGATGGCAGATGCGCCTAACGCAAGATTCCTCTCTTCGAACCGTCGAGAAAACCCAACAGGATCTCCAGTTCAGGAAATGACTCGATCTCTTCCCTAACCTGTTTGATGCCTTCGCTAAAGGTCTTGTTGTCACGCCAAATGATCCGATAGGCCTTCTTCAGTCCCTCGATGGTTTGTCGCGAAAAACCGAGACGCCTTAATCCACGTTGGTTGACGCCATAGAGCTTTGCTCTCGGCAGCGCCGTAATCATGAAAGGGGGTACATCACGATCGACCCCGGATTTAGCCCCCAGAAAGGCGTAAGCGCCGATTCGGGTGAATTGGTGGATGGCCACCATAGCGCCGAGAATAGCGTGATCACCCACCGTGATGTGGCCGCCGAGGGTGGCCACATTCGACATGATGACCCTGTCGCCCAAGAGGCAGTCGTGGGCAATGTGGGCATACGCCATGATGTAGTTGTGGTTTCCGATCACGGTTTCCCAGTTCTGTTTGGTCGTGGCCCGATTGATGGTCGTATACTCCCGGATGAGATTATCGTCGCCGATGATCAGCCGTGTGTCTTCTCCCCTATAGCCGATGTCTTGCGGCGGCGAACCTATTGAGACAAAGGGATAGACTCGATTCCGTTCACCGATTCGCGTGTTTCCCTCAATGGTTACATGGGAGCCGATGTGCGTGTCGCGTCCTATCGTGACCTGGTCACCGATTACACTGTAAGGACCGATATGGACGCCGGGCCCCAACTCCGCCCGTGGGCTCACCACCGCAGAGCCATGAATTTCCATTGTTGAATGTGACTCCCTTCCAACCACCTTATCCAACCCTCGCAACAAGTTCGGCCTCCGCTACCAGATCTTCACCCACAAAGGCCTTTGCAGCCACCTTCCAGACCTTGGTTCCCGTCCTGAGAGGTGTCACCTCGAACACAATCTGATCCCCGGGAACGACGGGTCTCCGGAAGCGGACCTTGTCGATCGCCATGAAAAAGGGCAAATCGCCGAACTCTTCGTCCTTCGTTTCTGACAGGGACACGCGCGCCAGGATGCCTCCCACTTGAGCCATGGCTTCGATGATCAAGACCCCGGGCATGATCGGGTTGCCCGGAAAGTGCCCCTGGAAAAAGGGCTCGTTGGCCGTCACATTCTTGATGCCGACAACCCTTTCGTTCAGCTCGAGCTCCGTGATCCTGTCCACCAACAAGAAAGGATAGCGGTGCGGGAGGATTTTGGCAATATCTGCGTAGTTTAGCGGAAGTTCCATCTTTACCACCTATCTACTCTCGCATCCTAACATGGATAAGATCGCAAAGAGTCCGAATTTTTCATATCGGTCCTGTCCGGGATCCGGCGCGCAATAGTATCAGCCCTCTTTGAGGCGTGCCTCCAGTTCTTCCAGTTTCCGCTCCAAGCCACGGACCCGCTCATTGAGTTGTGGCAGGCGCGTGATGAGATGCCTCGTCTTCAGCCAGAGACGGTGAGGCATTGCCGGGATTCCCGAGACCAGCTCACCCGCTGCAATCGGTTTGGGCACACCGGTCTTGGAGCCGATCATCGCCCGATCTTCAACCCTGACGTGATCCGAAATAGCCGACTGTCCGCCGATGATCACTCCCTTACCGATGTGGGCGCTCCCACCGATGGCCGTCTGAGCCACGACGACCGTATCTTCGCCGATCACGGCATTATGGGCGATCTGTACCAGGTTATCCGTCTTAACCGCCTTTTTAATGAGCGTCTTCCCGGAGGCGGCCCGATCGATACAACTATTCGCCCCAATTTCGACTCCGTCCTCGATCTCGACAAAACCGAGCTGGGGGATCTTGACATTTGTAGCACCGTCACGCACGAAGCCGAAACCGTCGCTCCCGATGACACAGCCGGGATGAATAATCACCTCATTTCCAATAACCGAGTCGGGCATGACGCTCACGTTCGGCTTTAGGACCGTCTTAGTCCCGATCTTGACCCTTTCACCCACGAAGACACCGGGAAAGAGAGTAGCTCCAGCGCCGATCTCGACGCCGTCGCCGACGTAGACGAATGGATAAATGGACACATCCGTCCCGATCTTGGTCCCCTCGCCGATGACGGCCTGCGGGCTTACACCGGGAAATCTCGTCAAAGGCGGGCTGAACAGGTGGGCAACCTGTGCGTAGGCGAGCAAGGGGTTGCCGACAACGATCTGCGGACCAGGGTAGAGATCGCTGACAGCGGCCACCAGCAGGGCCGAGGCCTCAGTCTTGCCCAGCTCTTTTGCGTACCGGCGGTCCGCAAAAAAGGAGATATCCCCCTGGCATGCCCCACCAAGGGAGTTGACCCCACGAATCCCGACGTCGCCGTCCCCAACGAGCTCTCCTTGAACTCGCTCGGCTATCTCCTTAACTGTCAGTACCAACTCGCTCATTTTGGTGTGAGTCGACCTTTCGTGACCCCGAGCCCCTGAAGCCCATCTTTTCCATTTTCGTATGAAACACCATGAAAGGCGATCTTTGATACCTTAACGCCCGGCCGTGGGGGTCTCTTTTCAAGAAACGAAACGTGACCTGCTCGAACGCTGAAGAAGCGTGCAAGCCGTTCGGCCTCGAGCCACTCGGCCTTGAGCTCGTGGCCGAAAGGCTCA
>CAZAGT010000120.1:0-13232 GCA_964484515.1 uncultured Desulfobacteraceae bacterium
TACACTGAGACCTCGCACTCAATTCCTCGTTTTTGAAAAGAGACCCCCATGACCGAACGGACCAACTGCCAAAGCGTTTCAAGAATCTGAAATGTTACAGAATTCCATGATTCCCATTGCGGGGCAAAGTGCGGTCGGATGTATTCCCGATTTCGTCGCTTGGAGATAACCTCACCTCAGTCGACCTGTCAAGCCAAAAGCCCTGCTTCCAGCTTGACGAGGGGCCGGGTGCGACCTATCGTCATGACATGAATAACCGCATGGAGATCCACGATGCACATTCCCTCACCAGCGATTGGCACACGGCCGGTTGACGTCAGATCGGAGACCGCAGCCAGGATGGCAGACGCGGCTGTAAATTTCCTTGCCTCTCTCAGTCCGGATGAATCCGCGTCGGCTTGTTTCCGCCTGGACAGTCCTGAGCGTCTCAAATGGGATTACAGGCCTCGAGAAAGGGTGGGGCTCCCGCTGCAGGCCATGAACGCCAGCCAAAGAAAACTGGCCTACACGCTCCTCGCGAGCGGCCTGAGCCGAGCGGGTCAAGCCAAGGCGCTCACCATTATGGGCCTTGAAGCCGTCCTCGGGGAATTGGAGGGGCCCAACCGTCGCTATGATCGTGACCCTGATCTCTATTATATCTCCGTGTTCGGGCAACCCGCCGATGATACTCCCTGGGGCTGGAGGATCGAAGGTCATCACCTATCTTTGAACTATCTCATCGTCAAAGGCTCAGAAATTGGGCCTACCCCGAATTTCTTTGGCGCCAATCCGGCCGAGGTCCCAAGCGGGCCTTTGGCAGGTCTGAGGACGCTGGCGCCCGAGGAGGATCAAGCCCGTCGTCTCTTGAATGCCCTGGACTCAGACCAGAGAAGGCGGACAGTCATTGACGAGGAGGCGCCGCCGGATATCCTGACCGACAACGATCCGCGGGTGAATCTCGATGAACCGCTCGGTCTGGCCTACGGGGAAATGACAACGGATCAGCAAGGGCTGTTCATGGATCTCGTGGTCCTGTACGTGCGCCGAATACCGCCGGACGTGGCGGATGCATGTCTGAACCGGATCGAAAAGGCCGGCAGGGCCCATATCTGTTTTGCCTGGGCAGGTTCCGAGGAACGTGGACGTCCTCATTATTACAGGCTCCACGGGCCAAGCTTCTTCGCCGAGTATGACAACACCCAGAATGACGCCAATCACATACACAGCGTATGGCGTGACGTGGCGAACGACTGGGGCGAGGATTTACTGAAGGATCACTATCGGGGTTCTCATAGGGGATGA
Organism: uncultured Desulfobacteraceae bacterium; assembly: GCA_964484515.1. GTDB lineage: Bacteria > Desulfobacterota > DSM-4660 > Desulfatiglandales > HGW-15 > CAZAGT01. Next base: position 1,282 of record CAZAGT010000120.1, read on the forward strand.
AGCACCCGGGCGCGTAGCCCTGCCCTGAGCCAGTTCGCGCCCGGCACTTCTCGCCGCTAATAGTTCTCCTCGTAGAGTTCGAAGTAGGCTTGGAGATGATCACAGGTCGGACATTTGGCGGGGGCTGCGGCGGCCTCGACAACCCGTCCACAGTTGCGACACTTCCACCAAACCTTCTTGCTCTTCTTGAAGACGGCGCCCTGCTCGACCGCCTCGATCAACCGGTTGTAACGCCGTTCATGCCACTCCTCAACGGCGGCCACTTGCCTGAAGACCGTGGCGACGTCCTTAAACCCTTCCTCCGCCGCCACATCGGCAAAACCTGTGTAAAGCGTGGTCCATTCCAGCTTTTCACCGGCCGCCGCCGACTTGAGCTGAGCGAGGGTATCGCCGCCGACGCCGGCCGGGTACGCGGCCGTGATCGTACACTCTCCCCCTTCAAGCTGCCTGAAGAAGAGCTTGGCATGCTCCTTCTCGTTAAAGGCGGTCTCTAGGAAGATTCCTGAGATCTGCTCATACCCTTCTTTCTTGGCAATGCTCGCGGCAAAGGTATAACGGTTACGGGCCTGCGACTCACCTGCAAAGGCAGCCAATAGGTTGTGCTCGGTCTTAGATCCTTTCAAACTGGGCATACGATCTTCTCCTTTCTTAAGGTCAATGACCCTGGTTAACCCTCGTAGTGCTCATGAATTGTTTCGGAGCGTGCCTCTAACGGTGGGGAGTCCCGAAAAAGGAATAGGGGAAACTAATATCGGCCAGTGGAGATTCAAGTCAATTCGATGTATTTCGGCGAAAACCTAGCTCAAGCCCATATCCCTTGCCTCCTCAACGATACACTCCGTGAGGATCTCGACCCCCTCCTCGATGTCATCCTTTTCGATGATAAGGGGTGGCGCCAGTTCCAGGGCCTGGCCCATCAACTTGATGATTAGGCCCCTGCCCTTGGCCCGTTCAACCAGGCTTTCCAGCCGATTCATGGGAAAAATCCCCTTGGTCTGCTTGTCGACAGTGAAATCGAGACCAAGCCAGAGGCCGGTTCCCCGGACTTCCGCCACGATGGATTGCTCCTCCAAGGGCTTTAGGGCCTCGAGGAAAAACTGTCCCGTCTCGGCGGCGCGCTCGATCAACTTCTCGTTCTTAAGAATCTCGATGTTTTTCAAACCCGCGGCACAGGCGACGGGATGATTGGAGTACGTATGGATATGCTCAAGGGAATCCACCGCCTCAATCACCTGATCCGTACAACCGATTGCGCCCAAGGGGACGTACCCACTGGAAATCCCCTTCGCCATGGTCACGATATCAGGCTGTACTCCATAATGGTCGATTCCAAACCAGCGGCCGGTGCGCCCAAACCCGCAAATCACTTCATCGATGATGAGCAGGATACCATAATCATCGCAGATCTTTCGCACGATGTCCCAGTAACCCGGGGGCGGAGCCAGGGCCCCGAAACCCTGTTGAATCGGCTCGCCGATAAAGGCCGAGATCTGCCCCGGTCCCTCGAATTCAATGATGCGCCGAATATCCCGTGCGCAGGCCAGATCGCAGCTCGGATAGCTCAGGTGAAGCGGGCAGCGGTAACAGTAGGGGGAGTCGACAAAGACCGCTCCCGGTGTCATTGGCTCCAAGTAGCGCCGCAACTGTAAGACCGTTCCGAGGGCGCGCAGGGCCAGCGAGGTCACGCCATGGTACCCCCCCCGCCGTGCGATGACTTTGAAGCGCTCTTTCTCCCCTCGTTCGTAGTGATACTGCCTGGCCAGTTTCATGGCCGATTCCACGGCCTCGGATCCGTCGCACACGAAAAGGAAGTTGTTGATGCCGGTCGGAGTCAGTTCGGCGAGGGTTTGCGCCAGTTCAATGGCACGAGGATTGGCAAAGCTCATCGGGGTAAAATAGGCTAGTTCAGCCGCTTGCCTCGCGATAGTCTCTCCCAACTCCGTCCTCCCATGCCCGACGTGGACCGGTCGCGTCACACCGGAGGTCAAGTCGAGATAGGTGTTCCCATCCTGGTCAAAGACCCGGGTTCCCTTACCGGAGGTGATGATCGGGATGCCTTTGTCAATGGTCGTTTGCGAAGTCCGGCACAGGATTAACCCCGAACGTCCGTCAGGTCCTTTTAGTCTTGCCATGCCCTTTTGCCCTCTCGGCCATCAAAACGTTTTCAAAGTTGCTGCACTGACGACGCTAGGTCCTGATCTCCTGAAGCATGAAGACCGCATAAGATATCCCAAAGCATAGTAGGGTAATGGCCATGAGCACCAGGAGATGAGGATAGACAACCAGGATACTCTGCCCCAAAGAAAGGGGGCCCTTAAACCGAGCAGCAGAGAGTTCCTCCGCGGTACCCATAAGCACAAGTGCGCGGGTTGTGTTGCGGGTGGGGTCAATGATGGTGCCGGTCGCCTTAGAGTAGAGCACCATGGGCGAGAAAAGCGAAATAGTCTCTTTGACACTCGCGTTCTTGATCAGCGCATCCGTGTTGATCCCCTGCCTAGTATCGACCGGAGCAATGGAGTCGGCCAGTACGCTCGCCCCTAGAGAGATAAAGAACGACAGAAAGATCCAGAGGGCAACCGAGGCCAGGGCCGACGTGGCTATGCTCTTGAACATGATGGAGAAAAGGATCGCCAGGGCTAGCCAAAAGGCGACGTAACAGATGCTGACAAGGACAAAGATACCCAATCGCCACATCTCCTCGATGCCGGGTACGACGCCCAACAGGGCGAGACCAAAACCGGTAATTACGAGCACAACCGAGACCACTATCACCGTGATGACAGTGACAGCGGCCAGGAATTTGCCGTTGATCACGGCGTCGCGGTAGATCGGTTGAGAGACCAGTTTGCTCAAGGTCCCATGGGCTCGTTCCCGGTTTATCGTATCGAAACCGAGTACCAACCCGAGTAGAGGTCCAAAAAAGGCCACAAAACGGACCATCGAAAAAACCGCTCCGGAAGTGCTGAATAGCAGCAGAAAAACGAATTTGGGTTTGGCGATACCGCCCAGGATCTCTCTGATGTTGACTGCGGCCATATAACTGGTGATGAAGCTCACCATCGCGATCAAGGCAAAAAGGATCACAAATCGATAACTACTGAAATGGTCGGCCAATTCTTTTCTGTAAATGGCGAAGAGACCACTCATCATCAGTCCTCCCGGAAGTACTTCATATATATTTCCTCCAGGGTGTACTTCTCCTCACCTACACCGAACGTCTCCTCGGCCAGGGCGTCGATGGTGCCCTCAACGACCAATCGCCCCTTGATCATAATACCCACGCGGTCGGATATCTTTTGAACCTGCTGAAGATGGTGGGACGAAAGCAGGACCGTCATTTGATGGTCCTCGTTCAACGACTTAACGAGCTCGATGAGTCGCCACGCACCATCCGGGTCCAGGCCCAGTGTCGGCTCGTCCAAAAACATCACCTTCGGTTCCTTGATAAGGACTTCGGCGATCCCCAGGCGCTGGCGCATCCCCCGCGAATAAGTCCCCACATCCTGCTTATGAACCTCCTCCGAGAGACCCACGACACGAAGCACCTCGAGGATCTTCTCTCGGCTCTGGCTTGGACCCATTCCATTGAGCTCGGCGATATACTCTAGGCTCTCGATCGCATTCAGATCCTCGTAAAACCCGACGTTCTCAGGAAGATAACCTACTTGCCGCTTGACCTCTTTGGCCTCGCGGACGGGGTCCAGACCGCAGACACGGGCACTGCCCGCCGAAGGGCGGCTCAGTCCGAGGAGCATCAAGAGGGTTGTCGTTTTGCCCGCCCCGTTCGGACCCAAGAACCCGAAGATCTCCCCTTCCTGAATCCCAAAAGAGAGGCGATCAACGGCGAGATGGTGCTTATAGCGTTTGGTGAGTTCGGTAGCCTCGATGATTCTCTGCGATGCCATCTATCGTCTTCCCAAACGAACGAACATGAAAACCAGACCGGCAATAACAATCACGATAATTCCGATGCCGAGCCAGGCCCACACCGTGGAGGCCTGCACGGTCACACGCAACTCCACATCCTTTGTCGCCTTTTCGCCCTCCACCGCCAGAGTGACGGAGTAGTCGCCGACAAGGGCTTGGGCGGCCGGGGTAATCACCACTTCAACCTGTTTCAGATCGCCCGGGGCCAAGGTATCGATCCTCTCGGGACGAAACTCGACTTTCCAATTCTCGGGCTTGAAAGACATAAAATGCACGTTGTTCTGAGTAGCCGATCCGCTGTTTTTCACGTAGATCGAGATGCTGGCCGCCTGCCCCTGGAGGGTACTCAGAGAGAGCAACTCATCGAGCGTCCCCACCTCCAATTTGTGGGTTCCGGTTAGGACGACCTTCAGTTGCTTTTCAGCCTGCGCCGTCTCCGAAGTGACCTTGACCTCGATTGGGTACGTGCCCGGCTCGGCCAGGGGATAGGGTTTTACCTCGACAGCCATCGTCTGCGTCTGGTTGGCCTTGATTCTCAGACTCGAAATGAATTTCTGCTCATAGGCGGGTTTGAAAGAGACATCCCAGTTCTTAGGTCCCTGGGCAGTGAGATTGAAGATGGTGTCCTTGTCGGATTCGTTGTTTACCTCCAGCGAGAACTCGAACGTGGCGTCCGTCGGCCCCTGCAGCACCGGGTATGAGGTCTCTATGGCGAGACCCTTGGACTTTTTCTCCTCTTCCTTCTTTTTGACGGTAATCACCAGACGACTTGAAGAGGTCAACGCACCGTCCTGAGTCTGGCCTTTAATGAGTATCGTGTACGTGCCCGGTCCCACGCTATCTTCGGGTTCCGCCTTGAGGGTAACCGTTTTGGAGTCATCGCTCGGCACGTAGACACCCGTAATCTCGTAGCGGTAGGTCTCTATCCAGGCATTCCAGCCTTGGGGGATCTCGGGCAAGGTAATGTCAATCGTTTCATCTTCGCGACCACCGTTCGTCACATTGAGGTCGATACTCACGTCTTTGCCTTCCGCTACGACGATACCAGGGTATTCAGGGGCCACCGAGATCTTTCGCAGTGGCAGATCGTCCTTATCTTTGCTGTACGCCGAGGAAGGCCAAGAGAACGCCACACCGATCGCGACCATCGCCATCACGGCCAATCCCCCCAGGGGGTACCTGCGGCCCTTCTTCAATTTCATGGATCTATCCTCCCGGATCTTTTTCTTCCTGCAATCCATCGAGGTTCATCTGAACTCTGCGATAAACCCCCTTCTGCTCGGGGCTCCTGTTGACTCTTTGAAAAGAGGGATCACTTCTGATCTGTAATAGAGTTCCCCGCCGGCCCTGACCTTTCTCTCCTATCTTAGATCAGATACTTTTCGCGCCGGGGATCCTTCTTCCGCGATAAACTCTTCCATCATCCGATAGGCCTCGTCATCGGCAACCTGTCGTGGCGGGTGTTTGCAGAAATAGGCCGAAGGGGCATCCAAGACGCCCCCTTGCCCGCGGTCAAGTGCCAACTTGGCGCAACGCAGGGAGTCTATGGCAACTCCGGCTGAATTGGGTGAATCTTCTACCGAAAGCCGCATTTCCAAATCCATAGGAACATCCCCAAAGAGCTTCCCTTCCATGCGGATGAAGCAGACTTTGTTGTCTTTTTGCCAGGGCACATAGTCACTGGGACCGATATGGATATTCTCGTTAAGCAAACGTCGGGCGGCGACCGACTGAACCGCTTCGGTCTTGGATTTCTTCTTGGAGGCCAACCGGTGACGATTGAGCATATTGAGAAAATCCGTGTTACCACCGGTATTGAGCTGGTAGGTGCGCTCCAGCTTAACGCCACGCTTTTTGAAAAGGTCCGTCAAGATGCGATGGGTGATGGTGGCACCCAACTGGGATTTGATGTCATCTCCAATCAGGGGTAGGTTCTTTTCCTCAAAACGCTTTGCCCAAACGGGGCTGCTTGCAATAAATACGGGAATGTTGTTGACGAAAGCGACTCGGGCCGCCAGGGCACAGTCCGCGTAGAACTGGGTGGCCTCCTCCGAGCCCACGGGCATGTAGTTTAGCAGTATCTCGGCACCTGATTCCCGCAGGAGTTGAATGACATCCTCTTTGGTCGGTTGGGGTTCATCTGCGGCTACAAACGTGTACCGATCTTCGTAGTCACGCATGTGATCGGAAACACCATCAAGGATCCTCCCCATCTGCACGGCCACTCCGGACAGCGGCATTTCGGGACAAAATCTCGTTGTGCAATTGGGTTCCGCAAAGATGGCTTCATTGAGGTCCTTGCCGACCTTACGTTTATCGATATCAAATGCGGCCACGACCTTGATATCGCCGGGCGTGTATCCCCCAATCTCCCAATGCATCAGCCCGATGGCATCTTGAGGGTTCTTATCGCGATAGTAACGGATGCCTTGAACCAAAGAACTGGCACAGTTCCCAACCCCGGCGATCGCAATCCTTATCTTGCCCATGCTTCGTCCACCTCCTACCTGTTAACACTTTAGGTGCTCAAAAAGAGGCCTGTCTCCTTATCGTCTGTCCCCATCTCTCTCAAAGACTCCCATCTTCTCTTCTTTAAGCATTCCGGTTTTACGAGTTGGCCAATTATCTTTGCGGGAGGAGAACCACTCCTCGGGCATACGGGATTTGACGGCACTGAGGCTCTGAAGGCTGGGATCGGATCTGGGCTGCGGACCAAGGATTCTCACCTACGCGACCGGGTGATACCCTTGGGGACAATGCACCTACTTCTGCGTCCATCATGGAAGCACCTCTGAAGGATGCGTAGGAATCCAAATCGACGCCTCAGCTATCTCTCATACAAAGATAAAGAAACCCGCCAGCGCGAGATATCTGAAGTCAGCAGCTCCCGACAACCCAAACTAAGACTATTCAAAATCGACCGTCTGTCAACTGAAAAAAGAGACCCATACGCTGGTAACCGGTCGAAGACCGATACAAAAAAGAGAATTCGCCATTTGACACCACTGGCCTGTTTGTTACATTTGATCCTGGCATCCCCTCGGATCAGGCTTCAACGAATCAGCACCAGGGTCACAGTGGGACTGGCTATCTTGTCGAGAAAGGGCTCAACCATGAATAAACCGAACAAAACCGTGCTCTATGACAGGCACGTTGCGCTGGGAGCGGAGATCATTGAATTCGGTGGCTGGCAAATGCCGCTTCATTACGGGCAGGGTATCGTGCAGGAGCATCTTGAAACGCGTCGGGGCGCCGGACTCTTCGATGTCTCCCACATGGGGCGTTTTGCCGTCCAGGGCAAAGAGGCCGTGCCGTTTCTGCAGCATGTGCTGACCAACAATGCGGCGGCCCTGGAGCTCGACGAAGGCCACTACACCATGATTCCCAATAATGACGGAGGCGCCATCGATGACGCCTACCTATATCGATTTGTGGAAGACGAGTACTTGCTGGTCGTCAATGCCGCCAATCGCGAAAAAGATTGGCGCCACCTGACCTCCTTCACTCGACGCTTCGGTCGGGTGAAACTCGTGGATCGCACGACCGATCTTGCGATGTTCAGCCTGCAAGGGCCGATGTCCAAGCAAATTCTCTCCCAGATTGTCACGTCCGGGGACCTCCCGGAGCCGATTCGAAACGATCTTAGCACGGCAGAGGTCAACGGCGCTAAGGTCCTGATTTCGAGGACCGGATATACGGGCGAACCCCTGTGCTTTGAGCTCTTCGTCGAGCGCGATGACGCCCCGATGCTCTGGGATCTGCTGATCGGCGGCAGAATCGCCCAGCCCGTGGGACTGGGAGCGCGGGATACACTTCGGCTCGAGGCAGGCCTGCCGCTCTACGGTCAAGAACTGGGACCGGATGCGGAGGGCAACGACATTCCCATCTTTGCCTCCCCGCTGGCCCGTTTCGCCGTCAGCTTCTCTCCCTTGAAGGGTGAGTATGTGGGCAAACAGGCCCTTTTGAAACAGTTTCAGGCCCTTAAGGCCATCCTCGACCGCAAATACGATCTGGTGGAGGCACTTCCCCGAATGATCATGCCGCTGGCCCTGAAAGAGCGAGGCGTTGCCCGTGCAGGAAATAGGGTGTATCGCGACAGCAAATGCGTCGGATATGTGACCAGCGGCACTATGGTGCCCTATTGGAAAACGGAGCGCTCCGGGTTTGGGTTTCAAATCTCGAAGGAAAAGGGAAGGAGGGCAATTTGTCTGGCCTTGATCGATAGCGACCTATGGGAAGGAGACGAGGTCGCCGTCGAAATCCGGGGAAAGATCGTTCAGGGGATCATCGTGCCTTACCATCTGAGAAGTGAAGCGCCCCCCTTTTCCCACGCCATTCCCTTTGATTGCCTCCATCGAGCCGATGAAATCTGCGCTGCGCGTACCGTTGATGAAGGGACCGTCCGCTCCGTGGAGACTCTCGTTCGTAGCTCCATCGAGAATACGTTGTGGCGGCAGCAGCGATGCATCAATCTGATTCCATCTGAGCAAACCCCCTCCCGTATGGCCAGGATGCTTTCCATCCTCGACCCTGTCGGACGCTACGCCGAGCACAAAGAGCTCAAGGCCTTTAGTGAAGCGGAGGTCTTCTACTACCAAGGAACCGATTTCATTGCCGAGGTCGAAGAGCTGCTCGAATGTGAACTTAGGCGATTCCTGGGATGCACCGAAACGGAAACACGGGTCGTATCAGGGCAAATGGCCAATATGGCCGTCTTCAGTGGAATGGTGGATTATTTGAATCGCGCCGACCGCAAGAGCGAGCAACGTCGCATCCGACGGGTCTTTAACCATCATATCATCAAGGGAGGCCATCTCAGTGCCCAACCGATGGGGGCCCTTAGAGATTTTGTCATGCGCGATCCCCGGACGGAGAAGCCCGCGGTCGTCAATTTTCCGGTCCTTGAGGAAAACCCCTTCCGGATCGATGTGCCCGCCTGCCGCGAACTCATCGAGACATACCCGCCCGAATTGATCATCTTCGGCAAGAGCATGATGCTCCATAGGGAACCGGTTTCAGAAATACGCGCCCTCGTCAGGGAACTCGATGTCGATTGCGTCATTCTGTACGATATGGCTCACGTTCTGGGCTTGGTCGGCCCCCATTTTCAACAGCCCTTTTCCGAGGGAGCCGACCTTGTAACTGGCTCGACCCATAAGACGTTTTTCGGAACCCAACGGGGCATTATCGCATCCGATTACGAACGGGATGATCCTCGCTTTGAGCTCTGGGAGGCTATCGAGCGCAGAACGTTTCCCGGCAGCCTCAGTAACCACCACCTGGGAACGCTCCTAGGGCTCCTCCTCGCGACCTATGAAATGAATTCGTTCAAAGAGGAGTACCAGAGGCAAGTACTGGCCAACGCCAAGGCCTTTGCGAGGGCCCTCAGCGCAACCGGTGTGGATGTCGCCGGCGATCCGCAATTCTCTTTCACCGAGACCCATCAGGTGATCGTCCAAGTCGGCTATGGATGTGGTGTTGAGATCGCCCGACGCCTTGAGGACAACAACATCATCGTGAACTACCAGGCCGGGCCCTATGACGAAGGGTTCACGGCGGCCGGCGCCCTCCGCATGGGTGTTGCTGAAATGACCCGATTCGGGATGCGGGAAGCTCAGTTTGAGGAACTGGCTCAGCTGATCCGCGATGTCATCATCGAACAGCGAAGTGTCAGAGAAGCAGTGCTCGCCCTGAGAAAGCAATTCCTTGAGATGCAATTTTGTTTCAAAGATGGCGAATTCAATGAACTCGTTAAACAATTACATAAACTCATTTAGTATCAATTTAGGTTTTTGAAACAAGTCAACGGACGGATCGTATGCGCTAACGCGTTTCAAGAATCTAAAATGTTACCTTATTTAGACTTATTTCAAAAGCAGCTCGGATGGATGATGTCCCTATGGATGGCGGAGGCCCGTCGGAGATCCGGCTCTTTCCATGGTTACCCATCCTGCGCTGATTGAACCTGTTGCTGGGAAGGAACCTCATGGAAATCAACACGCCCGAACTTCCCTACGATCCCAGGCAATTCCCGCAGGAGTTGAGCCCCCATTACATCCCCGCCCGCGATGACGAGATCGAGGCGATGCTCAAGGAATTGGGACATCACGAGCTTCAAGACCTCTATCGCGACCTACCCGGCGATGTCTTAATGGATGATGAACCGCAGATCCCTTCGGTGCTTGGCTATCAAGAGTTACAGCAGCACCTCTTCGAACTGTCGGCAAAGAACAAGGTGCCTCTCAGTTTCATCGGCGACGGCCTGCCGCAATATGAGATCCCGTCCATCGTGGAAATCGTCGCGAGGATCCGCGGACTTTCCACGGCCTACACGCCCTATCAACCGGAACGCTCCCAGGGTACCCTGGCAAGCCTCTGGATCTATGCTTCCGTCCTGTCCATGCTAACCGGCTTCGAAGCCATCAATGCATCGCTCTACGACCGTTCAACATGCCTCTTTGAGGCCCTGAGATGTGCCCGGCGGATCGTGAAAGGTGCAAATACGGTGATTGTAACCCGAGCGGTTTATCCCGCTGACCTTGACGTCTTGTTTTCGCTGGCGAGATATACCTCCCTACGGATCGTAACCGTTGATGTCGACGCCACCACCGGCTTGACGGACTATGTCCAATTGGATGAAGCCCTTTCCTCCACTCCAAATGTAGCCGCCGTCGCCTTTCCACAGGTGAATAGCCTTGGCAATATCGAAGATGTCGATTTGGTGACGGATCTTTGTACACGACAGGGAGTAAAGGCGATCGCCGTTATCGACCCCATGCACCTCGCTACCGGAGGGTTAAAGCCTCCCGTCGATTTTGGATCGAGGCGTCAGGGCTGCCACATGATCATCGGCGAAGGCCAACACCTGGCGATCGGTCCGAATTTCGGAGGACCGGGATTGGGGATCTTTGGGGTGCGCTATAACGATGAAGATAGAACCTCAATCCGCGCTACGCCGGGTCGGTATGTGGGTGCGGCCCACGATGCCAAAGGGCGAGCGTGCAAAACCGTTGTCCTCGCGGCCCGTGAGCAGTATATCCGCCGTGAGCGGGCGACATCCAACATTTGCTCCAATCAATCCTTCATGGCGACCCTCACCGGTGCCGCCCTTTTAGCAAGGGGCGAGGATGGCATGGCGCGAGCATGTGGGCAGGCCCGTCAAAACGCCTCCGAGGCCGCCCGTAGACTGATCCGATACAAGGGCGTGCGCTTACGTTTCCCGCAAACACCCTTCTTCAACGAGTTCACCCTGAAACTGCCTATCCCGACCCAAGATCTGATCAAGCGAGCGCGGGTCGAGGGGATCCATCTTGGGGCCGATGTCTCATCCCGGGTGCCGACCGGAGAGCATCTGTTACTTCTCTGTTTCTCTGACATTCATGCTGCTGATGATATCCAGCGTCTGGATGCCTTTTTCGAATCCCAATTCCCCAAAGGATCACCGCAGCCAGAACCCCCACCGATCCCAGCGACGCATCGTAGAACGGGACCCGTGAACCTGCCAAGGTTCTCAACCGCCGAATTGACAACCTACTACAATCGCCTCGGACAGCAGAACATCAGCCCGGACTACACCCTGTATCCCCTGGGCTCCTGTACCATGAAATACAATCCTCGAATCAACGATTGGGCCGCCGGTCTGCCCGGTTTCACGGAGCTCCATCCAGAGGCCCCCGTAGAAGATGCACAGGGCTCACTTGCCGTTCTCCATGAAATCCAGGAGGCATTCAAGAAGATCACCGGCCTCGCCGCGGTTACGACGCAACCGGTGGCCGGTGCTCAAGGTGAATTGGTTTCGATCAAGATGTTTCAGGCCTTTCATGCCGAACGTGGTCAAGGTGCACAAAGGGATGTCATTCTCATTCCCCGCTCCGCCCACGGAACGAATCCTGCCACCGCCGCAATGGCCGGCTTTGAAACCGAGGCGGTCAAAGGGGGAAACGGTGGGATCTTCCTGATTGAAGCCGGGCCCGATGGGATGATGGATTGGGATCAGTTTGAAAGGGCCGTAAAGGACTTCAGCC
>CAZAGT010000121.1:0-13219 GCA_964484515.1 uncultured Desulfobacteraceae bacterium
CCACAGATAAGCCATGAAAAGACGGCGCCCTCCCGCCAGTCACTCCGAAAAGACACCGCAGTCCTCCCAACTTGGAGGAGGAATACTGTTTTTTGCCCCCAAATCTCGCTGCGGAGCCGATTACAGGAGCCTAACCGCCGCGGGATTGAGGCCGTGCTCCAGAAGCCAAGCCCGAATCGTCTCCAGGAGCAGTTGGTAGAAGTTGAGAGTCCCGCCGAGCCCGCGTCGGCCAAAGTAGTAGTTTATCTCAAGAAACAGGGGCTCCGGATCGGGACGGGTCAGGGGAAAGACGAAATCGACGGCGGCGAGATCGATCCCGGTAGCGGCCACCAGCCTTAGGGTTTGTCCTGTGGCCTTTTCCTGCAGGTCGGGTCGCCAATCCCTATCGATCCTTGCGCCATGGCTGATCGTGGTAATGGCTTGGCTATCTTCCTGAGGTGGACGCTTCCAGTACGTAATCACTCTCCTGCCAAGCACCACCGCTCGCAACGCATGGCCCTCAGCCGATATCATCTCCTGAGTCAGGAAACCTGACGAGTGTGCGGCTTCTTTACGCCGGAGGCGGCCCAAGACCGCTTCCAGCCCGCGCTCGTCTGTCACCAGATAGACGCCCTCCGCTTCGTGATCTTTGTTCGTCTTGACAAAAAAGGGCCAAGCCAGGGAAAAGACGCCCGGTTCGTTCTTTCGATGAGCTTCAAACGCCGCCACAGAGGGCCACGTCCACGTCTTCGGGAGCTGACATCCTAGGTCCTTGAACAACCTGATTTGGTCTATCTTTCCAGGGTACTCAAAACGGGTGTCATAATTCGGAAATAGGAATCCCGCCGATTCACGGCAAGCCTCATAAAGCCTTCGAGAGCACGTTTGGGGCAGGAGGATCGCCTGCGCCTGCCGGATCAGGTCGAAATCAGCGACGGCAAGATCGCGGTCCGCTAAGGTGATCTGGGCATCGGCTTCAAAACAAGGGTGAAAGGAGAGAATCATGGAGTTGTGTCCATCTCAAAACCCGGTTTGACTATGTCCCTGGAAACGCCTATATTCTAAATCAATTTTTTACTGGAAAATCAATGGGACTTTGATCTCAGGAGAAACAGGATGCCGATCTTTGAATTTCGATGTCTCGAGTGTGGCAGCATCTTCGAGAAGCTCTTCATGAGCTCGGATGAAAAGGCGGAAATTGATTGTCCCGACTGCGGTTGCGAGGCCTTTGAACGGGTTGTCAGCAGGGCCAACTATGCGCTTGGAACCGGTCCGGCCGGGACAAAACCCAAGATCAGCACCCGGTCTTGCAGTTCTGGAAACACGTGCATGACCCTGGACATCCCAGGACCCACGAAATGATCCTCCGGCTTTGTGCTCCATACCTTCCCTCGCATGAAACGTCATGAAATAAGGTCTGTGAATCCTTAGCGCCGTCGGGCCTTTAACCAGGTCACCATGAATGAAGAGGACGCAAAAGTGAGCGATGAGCTCACGGATGAGGACAAGGATCACATCGCCGCGGTATTTGCCGAAGAGATCGAGCCGAGACTCCAAAGCTTGCATGGACGGCGGGGTGTCTTGAATTGCGATTTCGCCGGCAAACGATACCGACATTGGAATATTCGTTTTGAGTCAGCCGGATCCGGCTTCGCAATCACCGACTTTGAATTTGACGAAGAAGGCTGCGGTCTCGATTTGGACCCTTGAAGTAAAACCCGGATTACATCTTTTACATCAATTATTTTTCTGAACAGAAGGAAGACAAGGTCCGTGGAAGGAAGGTTTCTGGGAAGAGGCGTTATCGAACGCCCCAGCTGCCCGTTCTGTGGGGCTCTCATCGAAAGGCCCAAGGAGCTGGCTGTTCGAATGCCTCATGAAATGCCGGTGGGCGCCTGTTCGTGTGGCGCCGTCTATGCCTTTGACGTCACCGGTCATAACCTGGGGACGGCGATGATTGAAGCGCTTGTTTTTGGCTGCAACAGCGACTGGGATCTGGCCTGGGACCTGCTTCCCGAGGAGGACTATCTTGAAAAACAGGTCAAACACTATGACCTCGAATCTCACCTGATCGTGCCGGGCGGTGCTTATCAGGGGCGACAGATCTCGGGAACGCTCTATTTCATTCGCCTGCACTCGGACGTTCGCGAGGTGACGGAAGCTGGCGCCAGAAGGCAGTTGCAGCGTGCTACCCCCGCTTCGGCAAGCTCGTCCGGGCGCCCGAGAGGCAGAAAGGCCTTTACGAAGGCCGACGTCGAAAAGCTTGTTCAGGTCTTTGACGTGGAGGGCCTGCTGGAATTGGCAAGGCAGGATAGGCGCGTCATTCGAGATCTTCAACGCCTCCTCTACGCTGTCGACCTCCGTTCCCGGCTACGGGCAGCGGAACTCCTGGGAAAGGCTTGCGCCCTGATCGCCCAACGAGATCCCGCCACCGTGTCCAGGCTCCTGCAGGGCCTCTTTACCTCGCTTTCGGACACGGCCGCGTCGAGTTGGGGATCCCTTGATGCCATCGGTGAGATCATTAGCCAAAGCCCTGAGCAGTTTGCTGGATACATCCCTCAGATCTACGCCTGGGCCAAAGACAAAGAGCTGCTGCCGGAGGTCCTTCGTGCCCTGAGACGGATCGGTGCGGTCCGGCCCAATCTCATCCGCAAGGCGGCGCTCCACCTCCCGGCGCTCCTCCTGCATGGAAACCCCGAGGTCCGCGGGCATGCGGTTAGCCTCCTCGGATTCCTCGGCGCGCGCGAAGCCAAGGACGATCTCAGGAAACTCGAGGATGATTCCGCGGTGCTTGAGGTCTACGGGAACGGAGAACTGCAAGAGCAGACGGTCGGACAACTGGCCAAGGAGGCTCTAAAGAGACTCTAGCCACTCAATCTCCTTCGGAGGCGGATGAATATCGAATTTCAGAGAAAAGATTTCATCATTTTTGTTCGACAGACAGAGCGTAGCGATTCCATCCTGCGTAATTCTCCGGTTCGAGATTCAACATTCTCCAGTTCGATTCCCAATCCGGTCACAGCCATTGAAGCCGCAGATCTAATCTGGGATGAGAAATGGGCGACAAAGTCTCTAATGAAGGTTTTGGGTATCGGGATCTATGATAGCTCTGAGAGGAGGCAGTCGCGGGGAGTTCGGAGTACGGTCGAGATCGAT
The DNA here is from genome assembly GCA_964484515.1 of uncultured Desulfobacteraceae bacterium. Classification (GTDB taxonomy): domain Bacteria; phylum Desulfobacterota; class DSM-4660; order Desulfatiglandales; family HGW-15; genus CAZAGT01. Next base: position 3,136 of record CAZAGT010000121.1, read on the forward strand.
ATCAGCAGGGACGCCTTTTCGAGATCCTCATGCCCTTCGGCCCTGAGCAACTCCATGGAGAGGACATGGAGGTCCCGGTACGTGTCGTCGAGGTCGAACACGGGGTACGTCTGTCCCTTCTGAAAGTGGTTCTTGCCGCAGGCGCGCACCTTCCTGTGAACCGCCGTCGGGATGCCATAAACCCGACACGTGATCGGCCGATAGCGGTACAGCACGCAATCCTGGTTCTCGTCCAACAGGGGGCATCGCATGCGCTCCCTGGCCAGAGCATCTATCGCGTGCTGGGAATCAGGACCTGCCGCCTCGAATCTTCTCTTCATATCCTCGAGCTCCTCATCAGCCTGCCGACAGCGATGCAGGACTTCCTGTTGGAGAGGATCGCTTAATCGAGCGAAGTGCCCTTGAAGGTAGACCGCCTCGATCAGAAACAACCCAAAGACCGCGTGGCAGCAATCCGAGCAGTGTCGATGGCAGGTGACACATTGGCCGTGGCTCACCGTTGTCTCGTGGAAGGCGGCCTCGGCCTTATCCACCAGGAGCTCGTAACTATGAAACAGGGGCGCGATCTTCATGACCGGCGGTACGGCTCCAAACTCTTGAGAAAATCGGGATGGACCTGGAATCCTAGTTCTGTCGCCTTGTCTGCGTGTTCAACGGCCTTTTCAAAATCGCCGCGGTTGTAGTAGGCACAGGCGAGGTTGTTTTGCCCGAGGGCAAAGTCTGGCGCAAACGCGGTCAGTTTGCGACCTGTTTCGACGGCCTTGTCCACCTCGCCCTTCTGTAGGTAGGCATTGACGAGGTTGCTCCAGGCCTGCACGATCCTCGGGTTCAACTCGATCGCCTTTTCGAGGGCCTCGATCGCCTTATCCGACTGAGACATCTGCAAGTGGGCAAAGCCAAGGTTGGCGTACCCGCGGGCATATCGCGGCTCAATCTCAACGGCCCTCTCGTTCGCGTGGACGACTTTGTCGAGGTCGCCCTGTTTGAAGTAGATGTAACCGAGATTGACCCAGGCCTCGAACATACGCCCGCTATTGGCGATTGCTTCATTGAAAGCTCCGATCGCTTCGTCCAGTTTTCCCTGCTTCAGCAGGGCGACGCCCAAATTGTAGTGCGAGCTGGCACACTCGGGGTTCTCGGCCAACGTCCGCTTCTGTTGCGCAATGAACTCTTCGGATCCTTGCGGCTCTTTCATGCTATGACCCCACTAAAATAAAAGAGGTCGCCCCCCCTCTGAGGAGAGCGACCTGTCGTACGATTCTCACTTCGAGGGCTGAAGGCCGGGCCTAATGATCCTCGGTCTGGCCCCGACCCTTGAGGCCATACATGGTCGTGCTTCCCGTGGAGAAGAGGATCAGCTTCTGCTCCTGCACCAGGGCCGTGGCCGCCTTCTTGACCTCGCGCGCCTTGGCATCGGGTTTGACCTTCTGTACGGCCTTCTGCATATCGTTGAAATAGAACTTGGTCTTCTTGCTGGTTTCGGCAAATTCAAGGATTATTTGCTTGATGTCTTCCATGGAAGTGCTCCTTCGTTGGATTCGGATGGACCCTTAGTCAATCCCACCCACGGCCTTGGAGACCGCCCAGGCGGCGTCCGTATACTTGAATTGGGCCGAGGTCCGGTACGTGTCATACTGCAAACGATAATCATCAATGAGGTGCTCCGTGAAGGGCAAATCACATTTCTCGAAGAATCGCTCCCAGCCGATCCTTTCGGCCCAATCCCCGATGCGCTCATACTTGTTGGCGTCGGCGGCGTAGGCCTCGATGATCTTGCGGACCGCTTCGCACGTCTCGGGAAACCGCGGGAAGCTGTTCGGCAAGGCCGGAATCACAACCTTCGAGAACTTCGGTGGGCTAATACGGTTCGAGACCTTTCCACCCGCCATGACGGTGACGCAGTCCCCTTCCTTATCCGACAGCGGTACCGCCATACACATGGTGTAGCAGTTGCCGCAGAACATACACCGCTCTTCCTTGATCTTGACGCTCTTCTTGCCCTCGCCCGTCTTCGTGGGGGAGATGGCCGCGGTCGGGCAGGCGGCGATGACCAACGGGATCTCGCAGACCGATTCCAACACCTCATCGTCGATAATCGGCGGCTTACGATGGTAGCCCAAGAGCGCGATGTCCGAGCAATGGACCGCACCACACATGTTCAGGCAGCAGGCCATCGACACCCTCACCTGCGCCGGGAGGGTCATCCCCTGAAAATAGTCGAAGAGCTCGTCCATGACCGCCTTGACCATGGAGGAGGCGTCCGTTGCCGGGGTATGGCAATGGATATACCCCTGGGTGTGGACGATATTGGTTAGCCCGGCCCCGGTACCCCCAATCGGAAACTTGTAGCTTCCTGAGACGTGCTTGCGGCTGATGAGGTCTTTCTTGAGGGCCTCGACCTTATCCATGCTCTCTACCATGAATTCGATGTTGTTGCGGGTCGTGAAGCGGACATAGCCGTCACAGTGTTTGTCGGCGATATCGCAGATCTCTCGGACGTGTTCGACGGTCATGAAGCGGCACCCGCCGCAACGGACCGTGAAGACCTTGTCCCCGTTCTCCGCCACGTGAACCAGTATGCCGGGCTCCACGATCTCGTGATAGGCCCATTTGCCGTAGTTCTTCTGGATTACAGGCGGAAAATACTGCCAGAAATGCCTTGGCCCCAGGTCCGTGAGGCGGTTTTCCATCGGTTTGTCCGGATTATATAGTCCCAATCTCTCCTGAGATAAAGCCATGATCATATCCTCCTATCTCTTATGCCTGGCGCGATAGTCTTTGATGTCTCTCTTCCAGCCGCCCGGTACATCTTCTTCTCTCCAGAAGATATAGGGGTTGGAGCGGGGCTCCTTCACCATCTGGGGCATGGGCGGGATCTCCAGGATCTCGAGGAGCTTCTGGATGCCCTGGCGCTGGATCAGTTCTCCGAGACGCTCACGGTTTTTGCCTTCTTCCATCCACCAGTCCCAAACCGGTTCGATCACCTTTTCCTTGACGTTGTCATAGGGCGGTTCGCACTTCATGAAGGGAACGGTCAGGAGAGACATCTGGGCACCCTCCAAGATGGGAGCCTTGGCCCCGAGCAGGATGCTGACACCGGTATCGGTTCCCGGTTTCAGTGCCCGCGGCATCACGTTGATGCAGTGCATACAGCGGGTGCACTCCGTGTCCTCGATCTGGAGCTTCCCGCTCTCCATCCACATGCACTTGGTCGGGCACAAATCGATGACCTCTTTCTCGATATCGAACTTGCCCCAATCCTTGCCCGTGTGGGCCCCGCCATTGGGCGCGATCTCACTGCCGATGTAGGCCTGAACGGCCTTCTGATCGATCCGGATGCTGTCTCGCCAGGTCCCGATGAAGGACATGTCGGCCCGGGCGATGGACGCCACGCAGCAGTTGGGGCAACCGTCAAACTTGAACTTGAATTTGTAGGGGAAGGCGGGCCGGTGCAGCTCATCTTGGTAGTGATGGGTGAGTTCGTAGCAGAGGTCCTGTGTGTCGATGCACGACCATTCGCAGCGCGCCCTGCCGATGCAGCAGGACGGGGTGCGCAGATTGGACCCCGAACCCCCCAGATCCTGTTGGAGTACATGACCGAGCTCGAAGAAGATCGGTTCCAACTGCTCGGTGAAGGTACCCAAGAAAATGATATCGCCCGTCGAACCGTGCATGTTCATCATCCCGCTGCCGCGATACTCCCAGAGATCACAGATGGTCCGCAGGTAGTCACTCTTGTAGAACTTGCTGGCAGGCTGATTGACACGCATCGTATGGAAATGGGCGATCGAGGGAAACCTATCCTGGAGGTCCGAGTATCTGCCGATCACTCCGCCGCCATAGCCAAAGACACCCACGATACCGCCGTGCTTCCAGTGCGTTTCGCCATCCTTGAAGGAGACCTCCAATTGGCCGAGCAGGTCCTCGACGACCCCTTCCTCGATCATGAGTCGGTCCTGACCCAGCTTTTGGCGATGGAGCGCGGCCCGTTTGGCATCGGCCACAAAACTCGGCCAAGGACCGCTTTCCAGCTCCTCGCACATCGGAATCGAATGCTTGATCTTGAAATTCTTGAGCTCCTCATCCGTGTAGTTCTTCAGTTCTTCGTCTGAATAGATCCGGAGCTCCTCGTACTTCAGCTCTTTTTGTTCCTCCTTGGGTTCAAAAGCCATTATCAAAGCCTCCTTTTGCAAAATAGAGCCTGCTGCCTGTTTCGGGGTTCACCCCCGGAACAGCTGCCGAAGAGTTTCCTTTGCGAGGACCCATGTGAGGTGCCCAAAAGCCCGTCGCAACGTAATCACGCTAATGAAAGAGATTGTCTGACCTTCAGACAATCAAATCCAACCCTATAGTCGTAACACATCGAGATTGTCAACGAAAAAAACGAGTTCCTCATGCTGTAGGAATTGAGGTATCCTGCCCATGAATGGTAAAGGGGCGAGGCACAGTTCACGAGGAATTCCGACACCGGTGGTCTTTCACGATCGGAAGGTCCGGGCCCACTTCAGGAAGAGGTGCTCGCAAGGCGAGGGCGAAGGCGAGAGTGCGGGCTATCACACGTCCGTCGAACGATAGGTAAAAATATGCGCTACTCTATTCCACGTTTCATTATCTCGGCGTTGCGAGGAGGATCGGGGAAGACGGTCCTGTCCCTTGGCATGGCCTCCCTTTGGGCGCGGCAAGGGATTCGCGTTGCGCCTTTCAAGAAGGGGCCGGACTTCATCGATTCCGGATGGCTCTCTTTCGCCGCGGGTCGGCCATGCCACAACCTGGATCCCTTCATGATGGACTCCACCCAGATCCTTCAATCCGTTCGCCGTCATTCGATCTCTGCGGATATCGCACTCATCGAGGGCAACCGCGGCCTCTTCGACGGCCTCGATCCGGAGGGTCGATACAGCACGGCGACCCTGGGAAAACTCCTCAGGGCCCCGGTCATCCTGATCGTCGACGTCACCATGGCTACCCGCACCGTCGCGGCCCTCGTAATGGGGTGCCAGCGGTTTGACGAGGATCTTGCCATGAAGGGCGTGATCCTCAACCGGGTTGCAACGTCACGTCAGGAGGGGCTCGTACGCGCCACGATCGAACGGTATTGCGGCCTTCCCGTCCTCGGTGCCGTGCCGAGGCTCGAGAGCGGGCTGTTTCCCGAAAGGCACATGGGGCTCGTGCCGCGGCGCGAAAGCCGGGACTCGGAAAAGGCGTTGGCATGGGCTCGTGATGCCGTGTCAAGCCACATCGATGTGGAGGCCTTGCGACGAATGGCCAATGAGGCGCCCCCCTTTGAGCCGGGCCAAGGAGAGTTCGAAGAGGCGAAGACCTCGAACCTGACGTCCGAATCGCCGCGCATCGGGTACATCCGGGACGATGCCTTTTGGTTTTACTACCCGGAGAATCTGGAACAACTGAGGGAGCGAGGAGCGCACCTGGTTAAGCTCAACGCCATGAGAACAACCCAACTCCCCGAGTTGGACGCCCTCTATATCGGCGGCGGATTTCCGGAGACGCAGGCCGCGGCGCTGGCAGCCAACGAGACCTTTCGAAATTCCGTCAAGGCGGCTATTGAAGAGGGCCTCCCGGTCTATGCGGAGTGCGGTGGCCTGATGTACATGGGAAAAGAGCTCGTGCTAGCCGAAAACGCCTATCCGATGACGGGGGCCTTGCCCGTGAGTTTCGTCCTGGAGCCAAAGCCGCAGGGCCATGGCTATACCATCCTGAACGTGTCTCGCCAAAACCCCTACTACCCGGTGGGGACTACCTTGCGCGGGCACGAGTTCCACTACTCCAGGCCGGTGATACACCCATCGGAGGATATAGCCTTCTCCTTTGAAGTGGAACGGGGACGTGGTTTTGGGGGCAAGCGTGACGGTCTCTGCAAGAAAAACCTGCTCGCCACCTATACCCACCTCCATGTGGGAGGCAATCCCGGCTGGGCAACGAGCCTATGCCACGCGGCCCAGCAGTGGCGCACCGCAAAGACCTCCCACCCCTGAGCCTGGGATCTGTTCTTCCTCCACGAGTTTTTGCGAGGAGTCAGCGCCGCCGCTTGCTGCAGGAGTTTACCCGCCTCGGGAGGGCGGCGAGTTTGATCGAGCGATGAACTTCATAAGAGTGGTGCCCGAGCTTGGCATTCTCAGACATTTCAATGCATGCCCGAGCGATAAGGTATCACAGACCTCATTTCATGAAGTCTCATACGAGAATTTTTTTGTTGACCGGAAAAACGAAGATTGACATAGGCTGCAATTTGCGTTATGTGTCTTTTTTCACAAAACGCGATCTATATGATTATGGAATCAACGTAAAGGAGGTTTTTGGATATGCCCACGGTGGATTTTGAGGGGAATAATTTCAATGTAGACGAAGATGGGTTCATTGATGATTTCAACAACTGGAATGAGGCCTGGGTGCGATACGTCAAACAAACGGAAGGCATCGAGGAGCTGACTGACGAGCACTGGAAGGTCATCAAGGTTCTCCAAGAGTACTATCAGAAGAACGGCATTGCCCCGATGGTTAGAATCCTTTCCAAGGTTACCGGTTTCAAACTGAAGTACATCTATGAGTTATTTCCATCTGGTCCGGGAAAGGGCGCCTGCAAGATGGCCGGACTGCCCAAACCGACCGGCTGCGTGTAACCGCCCGTTCTCCGTCACAGGTTCTTACGCTTCGATTGGGGCACGACAGGCATTTTGATCGGCCTGGCGTGCCCTTTCTTATCTATCGCCCCCCAAACCAACCTCCGAGGTCTGTTCGATTTTCCGGAGGACCCCTTTGTAGAGTTCCGGTCGCCGGTGGGGTAGAAAATACCCCATGCGATGTTCCCTGGCGTTTTTCAATGCTTCGCCCTTCAACACCACGGATAGCATATCTTCCTTTGCGCCGGCATACTCTGCGATCAATCTACCGGCTGGGCTCAAGCTAAGGGCGACCCCTGGAAAGGAGAGCCCCTGGGGTGTCTTGCCCACCTGGTTGCAGGCCACCACAAAAAGCCCATTGTCAAAGGCCCTGCCGGGGAGGTGTCGCAACCAGCTCTGGAGCTTTTCCTCCGGCGTCCCCCAGGGAGAGGCATGGGGCATCAAGATGACATCAGCGCCGCCAAGGGCCATCACAGTGCTGATCTCGGGGAAGTGGGCCTCGTAACAGAGCTGAAGCCCGAAGGTCACCCCTCCGTAGTGAAAGAGGCCTAGGGTTTGACCGGCCGCATATGCCCTTTTCTCGGGCGGAGAGAGGTGTGTTTTGCGGTAGCACCCTAATAATCCTTGGGGGCCGGCCACGATCTGCGCAATGTAGGGGCTGCCGTCGGGAGGGATCTCTATCGCGCCCGCCAGGATGAGCAACCCGGTCGCGCCCGCGAGGTCGCTGATCCGGTCGACGATCTCTTCGAAAAGAGAGGCCGGATAGAGGCGATCGGGATCCTCGGTGACATATCCGCTTACCGAAAGCTCTGGAAAACAGATGATGTCGACGGACTCCGCCGCTGCTCTTGAAACGAAAGACTCCACCTGAGCTAGATTGCGTTCGATCTCGCCCGGCGTCGAATTCATACAGACGGCGGCTATCTTGATATCATCCATGGAGGTCACTGACAGAGACCTTAGCTGTCCCTCTTCTCTGCAATCACGATCATTCGGTTGGTCATACAGCCATAGTCCCCGTTCGTGCTGTGAGGCGAGAAATCCATCTGAGCCTGAATATCATCAAACCCGACGGATGCGAGCATGCCGGCGATTCTTTCGCGAGTGTACAGGCAAACGCAATAGACCTCATCCCGGATGAGGCCTTTGTGCTTTGAAAGGACCATTTCACGACTGTTGATGATATCGTCCCGGAGCTTCCTTTGCCGGCACACCACCGTATCCTCGTCCGCCTCGTGCCAGGTTCGTTCTGCAAAGTGCTGCAGGACATAGTCCCGGTTTGGTAGGTCCAGCAAGAGTTTTCCCCTGGACCGCAGCAGCCGAAATGCTTCCCGCAGGATCTTCAAGTTTTCACCCTCGTCGATAAAATAGCCGAAAGATCCGGCCATGATGACGATGACTTTGAATCTCTCCGAAGGCAACCCGGTGTCGCGTGCGTCACATCGAATGAAACGGGTATCGAGCCCTTCGTGCTGCGATCTCCGCCTTCCGAGATCGATAAGAAACTCGGAGTAGTCCACGACGCTGACATCCTCAAAGCCTCTCCGCGTGAGCTCAAGCGAGTGGCGTCCATGGCCACCGCAGAGATCCAGGATCGGCCATGTCTTCTGAAGCGTTAGCGCCCGCTCCAGAAAGTCGACCTCCCTCCCGGTCAGCGCCTTGTCGCAGACCGACCGGGCGTCCGTCACCAGATAGATTTCATCAAAAAGCCGTTTCCACCAATCCGGATCAGCCTTTTCCATCCGAGTTCTCCTAATTCATCAGATCGGCCCCAAAGCTGAAAAGGCCATCCGATACCATCAAGGCCGGACTCCCCTCCCAGGGTTGCTCCAGGGCAAGCGCCTTTTCCTGTTGGCCGATCTGGACCAAGTCTTCCAGCCCTCCCCTTCTCCAACGATCCTCCAGTTTGAGCGCGTCATGCCAGAGGTCCTGTGCGTACTGTTCGAGCTCCTCAATCTGGTCCATCGTGAGTATTCTCGGTCGCAGCGTGATCATGATTGGGCCGTCCAGATAGGTAAAGCCCATATCGAGCGCCCTCTGATCGATCTCCTCCTTGATCTGGTTGTAGGCCGCGTAGCCCAACTTCTGAAGCGCCTGGTTGACCTTGTCCACGGCTCGGCGGATGTTCGTATCCTTTTGCAGCACGGCGATCGGCTGAACCCCGCCGCCCGAACCGACGTTCGTGGGGACACCACCGAAACGCGCCAGGAAGCCCTGAAGCCCTTCGTCCGTAATGAAGCAGCGGAAGTCGGTCTGCCATTCTTTGCGAAACAAGGATTTCTCATCATATTGTGGCCACGTGGTCTCTTCCGACCAGAGTCCCAAAGGAACGAGCTCCTGAACGATGTAGTCCCCGGCGGCCAGCGCTGTCTGAATCTTCAGGACAGGGTTCTCTTCCTTGTATCCCACAAAGATCCCGTGCCCGGAATAGCCGTGAGCCGGTTTGAGGACCACGTCGGCCCAGTGCGCCTCGGTCCATGCGATCAGGTCTTCAATCGGCTCCCCCTGAGGACCGGTCGTAGCACGCGCGTAGAATTGGCGCGTCCAGGGAGTATGCATCCTGGTCTGCTCACTTAGCTCGGGCCCTAAATCACCGGTGATCGCCTCAAAGACACCCTTGGCTCCCAGGGGCTCCATGCCGCGTGGATTCACCACAATACCCCGTCTGATCGCCTGCATGATCGGCTCAACGTCCTCTCGGGCAGCGATCTTTGGTAACGTGTTCATGTTGAAGTCCATGAACATGACGGTGACGGCCGCCCCTCTGCAATGGATCTCATCGTTGACGACCGCAAGATCGGCGGGGCCGGCAAGCGAAGCCCTGACACCTTCCATGCGATTGAGGTAGTCCACGAAGTTCTTGTTCTCAAGGACAATATCGAGAGTTTCGGCCTCGGCCAGTAGGACCGCATGGACAGAGTTCCTTCCGTGCCTTCGTGCATGTGCCCTTAAGAGCATCCGCCCAAATCCCGGCACGGCGTTAATCCGAGGGTGTTCGAAGCTGAGATCAACATCGACCTCGACGTTCTCTCGGATCCGATCCCAGGCCAGATTCCCCAATTGCTGTGCCATGCGCTGGTATTCCCACCCGCCCGGACTGCCCATGTTCCACTCGCCGTGATATCCCTTAACCCGCTGCATTCACCGTTTCTCCTTTGATATCATCCTCGTTGAGCGAAATCGTTTAATATCTGTCTTCACAAAACGGGAGGTAGGGACCAGCCCCGCTACTGGTCGCTGAGGTTTACCCCCTCGGGAGAGCGGCCCGTTTGATCGACCGAGAAGCTTTATGAAAAGGGTCCTTGAATTTGGCTATTTCAGATTCCCCGACACGAGTTCGCCCGTTTTGCCCCTTGACTCAATCAGGCTTTTGCCTCAAACCTTTAACTTCTCCCTACTGTTGCATAAACAACACGTCGAAAGGTGTGGAAAGACAAAAATAACAA
>CAZAGT010000122.1:0-13218 GCA_964484515.1 uncultured Desulfobacteraceae bacterium
TTCAGGCGTAGCTGAGATTCTCGTACCAGCGCCAGAAGGGCACAGCCACGTATGCCACAATAGTCTCCGGCTCCACGCAGGTGAGGGTGCCGTCCTTAATCTCCACCCGAATTGGCGACCCGCAATCCAGGCAGGGCGAATCCACCCGCACCGTCTTCTCAGGAAACAGCCAGCAGACCGCCAGCGACTCGAAGGCTCACTGGCCGAACCACTTCTGCTCGCCCTCGACCGTGATGCGGTACTGGGTGGGCAGGTTGTTGAAGGGGGCGAAAGAGGTGATGATATCCGTGCCGGGTGCGAGCCAGCAGGGAATCATCTCCGAGAATAGATCGCGCAACGCCTTGCGCCCCTCCGCCACCGAAACCCCCAACTCATTGGCGATATCCGTATAGAACGGCGCTTGTCCGGTCTTCACCATCCGTTTCATGATGAAGTGAAAGGTCCTATCGAGTGTCGCTTCACTCATACCCTTCTCCCTCCTTCTCATCTCATTCGTCGTGCTCACATAGGGTTGAGGATTACTCTAACCACGATTGGATGTCAATGGGCTTGTACAGGTCAAAAGGCGCTTTGGGCCTTGACAGGATGAATGATGGATGTTGTTTTGATGTCATATCCTTGAAGTCAAAAAAGCATCTATTTCGGGTGGCAAAATGAAATCAATCAGCGTTCGCAACGTTCCCGACAATGTCTATACGGCCTTGCAAGAGATGGCCAAGGCGAATCATCGCAGCTTACAAGAGCAGATCAAGTACATCCTCGAACGGGAAGTCAGTATGGTCAGAAGTTCGCCACTGGCCACGGCCGCAAATTGGCGGAAACGGCTCAAAGGGCGAAGATTTGCGGACACGGTCAAAATGATACGGCAGGACAGGAAGAGAAGACTGGATGAAATTTCAGAAGCTGAAGGCACTCAGCTGCTCAGCGAGGTCCTATCCATGCCGATCCGTTATTTTTCACACAGGCCATTAATCCCCGCGGCTTTTGATCTTGCCCTTGAACTTAGGCTTACCTTATACGATGCCGTGTATCTTGCCCTCGCCTCAGAGCGGGGCGCCACGTTGTTCTCCGCTGACGAGGTGATGCAAAGAGCAGCTAAAAAGATCCATGTAAAATAGGCGTCCCAAAATTCGCATCTGATCAGTCGAGAGACGGGGAAAGGCCAGAAATCAACTCAGGGAAAAGTTGCATGAAGCGAACCTTGCCCAACTGTTGCTTGAAAAATGCGGATTTAACCCCCCTGCAATGGAAGATGTTCGAATGAAACGGATATGTTTCCGTCCGGTATTGATACCGCATTCAGCCTGACCGCCCACAATTCAGCCTCAACCCCCTGACGTTAAAGATCATGCTGGTGGTCGTCATCATATTCGTCCCGATTGTACTCGCCTATCAGATCTGGACGTATAATCTGTTCAAAGGGAAGGTTACGAAGAGGACATGGCCTGTTAGACATTTCAAAACTGCACGGACTAGAAGAGGCTGGGATTACCTCCCAGCCTCTTGTCGTATTCTCCAAACTCCCACGTCGACTCTTATCCCGGGATTGCCCGTAGTTTGAGGAAGCCTATCCATATCACAGATTTAACCGAAACGGTGATCTCCAGAAGGTATCCCGTAAGAACCAGGCCCCTGCCTTTCAGAAAGGGCCCACCTCCTTCAATAGGTCGGCAAATTGTGTTGGAACCCAGGGTTCCACGTAACGGCGGGCAAAGGACCAAGGACAACGGACATTGAGTGTCATCGCTCAATTGGGATATGACGTCGGTAAAAAAGTGAAAATCTTTAGGGCATCCCGCCTTCCATCCGGAAGCATTGGGACCTGAAAAACTTGCTCTGAGGCCTACTTTCTTGTAAAAAGACACAAATGATTGAGGATCTATCAACCTGACGGAACGAACATTTCTGCGTATGGCCGCAAGAAAATGGCTTTTCATGAAAGCTTACGCACGGTAGCTTTTTGCATCATCTCAGGCACGATTCTTTGGGGCTGCGCGACCTTCAACCCGCGACCGATAAACGAAGTGCCTTTTCAGAAGCGGGCCGAAACCCAGACAGAAGAAGGTGTCCGCGTGACTGCGGCGGTCCTGAGTGCGAAAGAAACCGAGGCGGTGTTTGGCCGACTTTTGTACAAGAAAGGCATCCAGCCGGTCTGGCTGGAGATCAAGAACAACACCCGGCACCGCATGTGGTTTCTACAGCTGAGCGTCGACCGCAACTATTTTGCGCCGTTCGAAGTGGCCTACATGTACCATTCGCCCCTCTCAAAGGTGAGCAACGACCGAATAGATCGGTATTTTCACGAACGTGCTTTCCACAATCCCATCGATCCGGGTGGTGTCCGTTCAGGATTCGTCTTTACCAACCTGGAGTTGGGGACCAAAGCCTTCAACGTGGAGGTTATCGGCGAAGTTAATGATGTTCGGGTCTTTACGTTTTTGATACCGGTACCGGGTCTAAAGGTGGATCACCGTGAGGTGGACTGGAGGAGCCTGTATTCGACCCGTGACATCGTTGCATTTGACGACCTAGCGGCCTTCAGAAAAGCCCTGGAACAATTGCCCTGTTGCACAACCGGTGCAGACGGCACCCGGATGGCGGATCCGATCAATGTTGTTATTGTCGGAGACGGTCGGGATGTCCTTTACGCCCTGCTGCGCAGCCACTGGGACGAAACCGCGGCGGAATCATCGTATGACCCTACGAGCCAACTCCCATGGGAGTTTCGATACCAACCCGTCAAGTCGCTCTATCTCTTTGGACGGCCCCAAGACGTGGCCTTCCGCAAGTCCCGTTCCACCCTGAACGAGCGCAATCAGCTGCGCCTGTGGCTGAGTCCGTATCTTTTCGAGGGTAAAAACGTCTGGGTGGGGCAGATCAGCCGCATTGTCCGGCGGTCTGCCTGGAACAAATTTATTATCGAACCGGACGTGGATGAGGCGCGCAGTTACCTACGTCAGGATCTATGGTACGCTCAGGCCATATCGAAATACGGTTATGTCAAAGGAGTCGGTGTGGCCACGTTAGCCAAACCCCGCAAGGGCCTGCACGACGATGACTATTTTACCGATGGGCTGCGTGTCGTGATCTGGGTTTCCGGTGAACCCGTCTCGTTGTCGGAGGTTCAGTTCCTGCACTGGGAGACGCCCGTTGTCGAAAGAAGAAAAATACTGCTGGGGCAGTAGCGCTCTGCAACCGTCGAACGATATGACTCGAATGTGATTTAGAAAACCGGGAGTCTTCTCATGGGTCGCGTTCGTAATCTTTCGCTTATTGCGTTTTCCTTTATTGTCCTTTACGGATGTGCCTCATTCAACCCGCGTCTGGAAAGCGAGCCTCTTTTCCTGGCACGGGCCGAAACACAAATCGAAAACAATGTACGCATTAGGGCGGCCGTACCCGATGCGGCGGAAACGCGGCGGATATTCGGTGTCGATCTCTACCGCAATGGGGTTCAGCCGGTCTGGGTCGAGATCAAAAACATGGATGACCAACCGCTCTGGTTTCTGCCCGCCGGTATCGATCCGATGTACTTTTCGCCCCTCGAAACATCATTTCTAAGCCATTTTCGTTTTTCGAACAGTGCCAACGAGGAGATGGATCGCTATTTTTTTGAAAAGGGAAAGGATATGTACATCCCTCCGGGCAGTGTCCGGTCGGGTTTTGTCTTCACCAACCTGGACGAAGGCACCAAAGGCTTTGCGGTCGATGTGGTGGGAGAAGACCGGCAGGTCAGAACCTTCACGTTTTTCATTGCCGTTCCCGGCTTGAAAGTCGATCACCGCCAAATCGACTTCAAGAGCCTGTATCCGGCGGACCAGTGGCAACAGTTTGAAGAGATGGAAGACCTTTTCCGATACCTCGCAGGGTTGCCTTGTTGCACGGTTGACAAAGGCGGAACCAAAACGGGTGACCCGCTGAACCTGGTGGTCATCGGGAGCGGTGAGGATATCTATCATGCCTTTATCCGGGCCGGATGGGACGAGACGGAAATCGTTACCACCGCATCTGCCTGGAAGACCGTGCTTGCTTTTCTTTTGGGCAATCGCTATCGCTACTCGCCCGTCAGTGCCCTGTATGTCTTCGGCCGCCGCCAGGACGTGGCCCTGCAAAAGGCCCGCCACACGGTCCACGCCCGCAACCACCTGCGGTTGTGGCTGGCACCGGTGCAATTTCAGGGGAAATTGGTGTTTGTGGGCCAGATCAGCCGCGACATCGGGGTGCGCTTTAGCACCAAGACGATCGTCACCCACAAGATCGATCCGGACGTGGATGAAGCCCGCGGCTTCCTTATCCAGGACCTGTATTATTCCCGCGGGCTTAGGCAGTTTGCCTTTGTGAAAGGGGTCGGTGCGGCGCCTATCGAATCGTCGCGGCAGAATCTGTCCGGAGATCACTATTTCACCGACGGTTTGCGCGCCGTGCTGTGGGTATCCAGCCCACCGGTTGCCCTCGATGAGGTCAAATTTATCGAGTCGGAGATCCCACCTCCGAAGTAATCAGGCGTCAACAACCGGCGATGCCACAGAAAGCCCGAACTCGTCTGCCGGTCCCGCAGAGCTCTTCCGGCATTGCATATCCCGCATCCAGAACATCTCAACCGCGTGTGCTCCATTACTTCTTGCTCTGCGCCCCCTTGCTAATTCACGCTCCTAGATCATCTTCTAAGCGAGATAGTACTTTTATTGCCGGCGACCGCCTCAACATTTCTGAACCTCGAGTTCGGGTCTCAATTGTAAGAAGCTGGGGTACTGGAACTATGGAGTGGTCGGCAATAAGACCCATACTCCAGTAACCCATTACCTCGAAAACTCTCATGAAGCAGGTCAATTTGTTCTTTGGCACCAGTAAAGTTAGCTATTCTTTTTTTTGGTCTTTTTTCTTGGCAATGTCTTTGATTGCTTTCCCTGTATCCTCGATGGTGTTGTCAACCTTCTTTCCAGCACGCTCCACAGGGCCTTCTTGTTCGCATCCTGGTAAGAGGGCTATCATCGTCACCGACAGCAGATAAAGAACGGCGCTTCTCAATTTGGACATCGTTGGCCTCCTCGCATAAGATTTGGAATTACTCCTGTCCGTGCGACGACTCTCTTGATGCCTCAGCGAGCGTTCGCTTTCACTCCTCTCCCTGAGTCGTACCTGCCACGACTCCAGGCCGAGACTTTCCCTAGACGCTCACGGCCGTGGCTTTCGACCAACATCGATGCGTTTTTTTGCGTCGGCTGAATTCATATGTCCGCCGATTCACACCCTATGCTCGCCTCATCCGGCATGCCCAAAAATGCTGAGATCTTGCCGTTCCAGCCCACTCGAATCTTCTCAAATCTCCATTGGTATTTGGCGTCTATGGTCGACGTCAATGCCATGAATTCTTCTTCGGTATAGACGCGCATAACACTGACCACACCATCCCATAATCCCATAAAAGGAATCAACGGAATGAGGTACGTAAACATCGCCTTTAGGAGCCGATCTTTTTTGCTCAAAAAAGGGTTTACCATCATCGCTAGTAAATAGAAAAATCCCAGCTTAAGGAACGATCTAAAACTCCTGGTCATGGGTTCAAGCACAAAAATCGGCTTCCCCTTCTCGGCGCTATCCCGCAATATGTCTCTTGCCGCGTTGGGTGGGAAGTGATGAAATGCGCTGATGACGATCCTTGCTGAGTGCGGATAGCTGTCCGGCACGTTCAGGGCGTCAATAGACGCGTCTATCGCCTGAACATTTTCGGGGTATTGGCCAGCAACCTTTTCCATTTCATGGATGACTGGAAACAGATCAGATAGAAGAAAACACGGCAGTTTTTCACCTCGTTTAATCAGCCCGTCTAACAAGATGGCAACGTGTTTGCCGGTACCGCTGCACATATCTAACAGTGTATTGCCCTCTAAGTTTGCATAGAACTCCGTAAATAGGACTGTTGCGTTCCTATAGATACGGCTCCAGCGCAATGAGTGGCCCAGGCTCTCGACGATGGAATCTCGCAGAAATCGAGGTGTCTGCGGGAGATCCATAAATTCAAATGCCTGGATTCTCATTACTTTTCCTTCTCCTACATGTATCACGTACGGTCGACGGAAAAAGGGTGAAAATCAGCTGGTCGGTAGCGGGAATGAACTTCCGTCCAAACTGAATCGTCACAAAATCAGACCGAAGAGTTTTTTCGACACGTATCGATAGAGCAGTCCTGCCAAGACGCTGCCGCAAAGAAAAATCAGAATCAGGACGACGGTTCGCGTAAAGGTGCGATCAACCACGTTCTCACCAGTCTTCTCAGTTCGTTCAATCAGCTGCATCAACTGTGGCATGCGCTGCTCCCAGCCCGGCGACTCCAGAAGTTGTTGGAGTGAGGCGGTAAAGGTATTGAGGTGTTCGACCAGGCCTGTCCAGGCAACAGGATCGACCGTTTGGCCATTGTTGGTTGCTTGATCCAGGCCGAGTCGCGTCGCGACTTCGGATGCCGCGTCCAGAGTCGTATTTGCCGAAACCACAAACTCGTTTCCCGCCGCAAGAGTATTCTGCATATTAACCAGCAGTCCTTCCAGTCGTTTTTCTTCCAGCACGTGGGGGAGGACCTTTTCCAATGCAGGCGACTTCAGAACCTGTCCAAGTGATGTGATCGCAGTGTTGAGCTGCTCAACCATGTGGGTCATAGCCTTAACGTCGATCAATTGACCATCGCCCGCCGCTTGCTCTAGGCCCAGCCGTACAGCGAGGTCTGTTGTCGCTTTGAGCGTCGTGTTCGCAGTGGCCATAAATTGGGTTCCCGTTGTGAGGGTCTTGTTCAGGTCCCTAAGCAATCCTCGTAATCTTTTATCTTCGGACAAGAGATCCTGGAGGAGGTCGTCGGGCAATTTTTCACTTGCATCAGCCAGACGACTCATGGACTCGGTCAGTCTTTTTGCATCGGTTTGGATCTGTTGGATTTCCTTTGTCTCGAGCATTTGCATTAGTCCCGTCTGGGCAACCGTATTCGCCAGCAGAGGGATGCGTGCGCCCAAATAAAGTCCACGCTCCGCCAGCAGAAGCATCTTATCGACGCTCTGCGTCGCCTGTTTCACCGACTTGAATAAGCCGGTGAGTTTCTCCCCTTCTCGACGGGACGCCCCGTGACGTTCGGCAGCGAAATCGCTAAAACGGATATGAGAGAAGACGAACTGATTGGGATGATCACGGCGCCATTGGTTAATCAAGTTACGCAGGTCTTTTTGCTCACTGGGGGTAAGCACCTTGGCGGCAATCGACCAGACATCGGATTCGAGCTGTTTAAACGCGGTCAGCATGGGCTGGATGGTTTCGCCGAGTTCCGCTCGCCAGCGCTCTTCATAGATCATGCGACCAAGCGTCACCATCACAACCATGTCCAGCACTCCGACTTCAGGGTTTGGTCCCGCCGCGATCGTGAAGGCTGAAGCAGCTGAATAGGTAAAGTCACTTCGGACAAGGGTTCGCACGCCGAGGTCCGGCTGTCCTGCCGATACCTCATATTGCACCTGACCAAGGACGGCTGCGAAGTGGTCGGCGTAACTCATCAACCGGGATTGCAGTTCCAGCTGTGTGGTTCGGTACGGACTCTCTCCACGCTCCCGTGCGGCATGGACGGTCGCACCTGAAAGGGCAACCGCCACGCAGCAGAGCGAAAATAGAGGGAGACTCCGATTCATCCCAAGCATCAAAGTCATGTCCTCTTCTCCAAAAGCCACCGGAAGGACAATCCTATGCGGCGCGAGTCTGGTTACGCCTGCCCACGCCTCCGGGTCAAATTGCTCAATACGCCTACCATCAAACGACGGGCTTCCAGCCACTAGACATGAATGAAGAATTCGTCCGGATTCTGCTCCCCATCGATTTCGCTCGAACCGCAATCGCTAGATCTTATTCAAGTCCTCTTCGACATATCTGATGATAGCCTCCAGCAGGACCTCCCTCGGAAACGCGTTCTTGTCTACAACGGTCGCGCTGAGAAAAGGGTGTCCCCTGTTGATCGGGACGGCTATCGCCCAGTGGTCCGCGTTCAAGTAACCCAGCAGCACGCTCCCGGGAATCACCTGATCATAAAAGATTACCTGACCATCATTGCGGGAATCAACTTGACACAACTTCTTATAGGTGTGCTGCAGTATAGAGGATATCTGTTCCGCATCGGGGTAGGTGACAACGGAGTAATAACGAATTGATTCAGGCAACGGGTGGCTTGCCAGCCAGCGTATGCGCACCTCCGGCTTGAGGCTCTCGAGCGCACCCTCATCACCCGGGGTACACTCCGCCTCCGGAAAATAGTGCAGAAAGTTCAGAGATGACGGAGTCATATCATTGGCCAACGGAGACCCTCCGACCGCACCAGCGATACTCACCACCGCTGCGACCTTTTGCTGCAAATCCGGAAAGGCGCTGACGGCCTCCAGGATATCCGGAACACCCTTTGAATACCCCAAGAGCAACAGGCGTTTGCCATGCTCGGGTTCTGGCATCGCCATGATGGCCTCGCGGATAAGCCATGCATTACGCGTGCTACTGGAAAAGGATTCGACCTCTATCTCGGTGACCTCATGACCAAACCGGGAAAGGTGCCTCGTCAACGACATGTCAGCGCCTACGAAGTTCTTGACACATCCCCACCCGATCCCATAGACCCACACTACCCTGAACGGAGAGGCGCTGGCGCCTAAATCCACCGGTTTGCCGGTGGGCGGCCCTTCACCCTCCAACCTGAGCAGGGCTTCTTCACAGGGGCGATAATCCGGCAGCTCTTTTCCCCGCTCGTTTGTGATCGTGCAATAGATCTCCCGGAAACGGGCGCGACCATCAAGGGCACCGGTCATGGACGCAGGCACCAGGATCATCGGCGGCGTGCTGACAGAATACTTGATCAGAGGCTTTGGGGCGCAGCCGGTCGAGGCGATGAAACCACAACCTAAAATGACCCAGAGTACATGCTTTGGCCGGGTTGGGGACAAAAAATAACGGACAGTAAGCAAAAACCTTCTTCTTGATAAGGGACGAGTTTTCATGAAAACCCTGAACTGCATGAAGGATGAGTATGGAGGACCGCCAACATGAAAGCAAACCATTCTTAGATACTAATTACATTTCTTAGTGCCGAGCGAAATATTCACTATTTTTTTGCAATATTGGTGTCTTAAGGGCGTTTTGTCAATTTTTCACCTTACCCTCTTCACCCTTGAACTTCTCCAGCGCCTCTTGGCGTTTCTTGGCATGCTCGGCTACGAGCTTGTACGCAATGTAATATTTGAAGATGTTCGAGACATACGTGACCGTTTCGCTGCCGATCTTCTCCGCCGTGATCATCTCGACATTGTTGAACCATACGTTCGGGTCGAGGCCCCGCTTAGCCGCCTCGCGCCGCAGTTGCGCGATGCGCCCCGGCCCCGCGTTATAGGCCGCAAAGGCGAACAGCACCTTGTTCTGCTTCGTCATGGGCTCCTTCTCGAAGTATTGGTCGACCATGAAGCGGATATACTTCACACCCGCGTGGATGTTCGGGTCGAGCTCCCGGATGTCTCCCACGTTCATCTCCTTGCCGGTGGCCGGCATCACCTGCATGATCCCGATCGCGCCGGCAGGGCTCCTAACGCTGTGGTCCAACCGCGACTCTTGGTACCCCTGGGCGGCCATCAGCAGATAGTCGACGTCGTAGTCTGCGCCGTACTTGCGGAAGATATCCGCTGTCTGGCGCAGTTTGACGATCTCCTCCTCGGAGGTCGCGCTCTTGATGAACTTCGTGCCGCCTGTGTACTTTTTGATGACCGTGTTGCCGAAAAGGGTCCCCTGCCCGTGGGCCTTGACAAACGCGTTGATCAGGTTCTTGAGCTGGGGGCTCTCCTTGCGGAACATCCAGCCGAAGGCGCCGCCGGTGTTGATCGCGATCTCCGGGCACGGCCGGATGTCCTTGAAGACCTTGGCCCACAGCTTGGCCTTGTAGTCGTCAACGATCGTGATCCCGATCAGCCCGGCGTTCACCATCTCCATCAGGTCCTCATCCTGGAGTTCCTCGGGCGCGGCACGCAGCTTCACCGCTTCCTTGCCCTCGCTGCGGAACCGCTCGTTCAGGCGTTCCAGGTGTTCCCAGTAGCTGGAGGACTTGCGGATGAAAACCTCCTTGCCCGCGAGATCGTCGAGGGCCGCGAGCGGGGGCGAGCTTGGGCCGGTGACCGCAATCTCGTTGATATTGCGGGCAGTAGGATCGGAGAAATCCACCAGCTTCTCCCGTTCAGGTGTGATGGTCAGGGCGGCCGCCGCCACGTCGCCCCGCCCCTCCAGGAGGGCTGGGATGAGGCCATCGCGAGAAACCGGAAGGAACACGACATGGAATTTGACGTGCTTCACCTTCGGGGGGTACTTCTTGTTTACATACTTCCCGAAGGCCTTGAGGCCCTCATAGACCATACCAAGGGGCCGGCCATTGTCCACGTAATACTGGGTCTTCGAGTAGATCACGAGCGTGCGGATATAACGGCGTTGCAACATCTCATCGAAGTCACCTTTCCACGGCTTGTTTTTGATCTCGAACTCCCCGCGTGTCTTGCTGCCGGTGTCCGGGTCCGCTTGGGCGGCTGCCTCGCTCTCGCCTGCAGGCGATGCGAGGGCCGCTAGGGAGAGGAGCGCCAAAATGAGCAGCCAACGTTTTCTGATCACATACATGGGATCACCTCCTGAGACCCTTCGGGAATACGGGGAAAAACCGGGACAACAAACATCCGCCCGGATGCGTTTTAACGCATATGGTTGTTCCTATGCAGCCACGCTCCTTTCAGCCATATTGGGGGTCGCATGTCCTCCGGTGGTCATTTGTCGTCCGCTGCAGGCGGCCTATCAGTCGGGAGCCCCTCCTTGCTGTAATGGGCTCCTTTGGCGGTCAACCCCAGCGTTGAGGCTGTCGGAAAACGCCCATCTGCCGTTCGAAAGGCCGTTCGACAGCCTCACGGCCCTGAGCAATGCCGATGGGCTGCATTACCCTCATCCCTCGTCACTGCGACGTATGAATTCCCCGGCGTGAGTCGCAAGGCAAGACAGTAAGCGAGTCCTTTTCTTTACCTCAAGCCTCACGCCTTTTGCGTACGCCTCACTCCTCGGGATTTCTTCACTTTCGCTTCGCTCAACTCAGTCCCCACCCCTTCGGGGCGGGTCCCCGGTTTCGTCCCGCTCGAAGAGAGCGGGATGGACATTTTCCATCAGCCTCTCAGAAATCGGTTGTTCGACATTCTCGTTAGGCCGTCGTGCGCAAGCAAAAACAGCCAAAGGCTTTGGGAAGATGGTGATGCCAACAAAAAGAGTTGTTTCATTGAATTTCGCTCTTCCCCTTGGCCATGGCGATCACCCCGCTTATCTCTCAATGATCTCTTTACCATTTTCATCCACATAGGAATTGTAATGAGTCCCGTTTTTTTGCCGGATCATACCTCTCACGTATTGCCCGTTTTCGTCATAGATCATGACTCCGGTATTCCCTTCCTTGAAACCCAGACCGGCCCGTTCCACCTCATTCTCATCCATGATGACGAGGCCATATCCTCTCTCGTCTCCCCCCATGGCTATGGTTTTCTTCCCATTTTCATTGACGATGACGAGGCTGGGTACACCCTCGTCCATGCCCAACCCGATTCGGGGTCTTTCCTCTTTATCAGCGAGCAGAATACCGCTCCCTCCTTCATCAGCGGTAATTCCTATTCCCACGACTCTTTTTCCCGCCTGGTTAAGAATTCTTATTCCAGTCCCCTCTTCTTTCCGGAAACCAATGAGAATACGTTCTTGGCCTGCGCTATCGACAATGGATATGCCTTCTGCAATAATTTGCCGAAAATGCCCGTCTCGGGGTGCCGCCTTGGCCCCCATTACAGCGAGGGCCAAGACAGATAGGACCAAGACGACCATACAGCTCTTCAAACATCGATTTTGCTTCTCAAGTCTTTCCACCCGCTCCTGGAGCGTCGCTTTTTCTGCGCGTAAAGATGTCATGTCTGCATCTCCCTTCCTAGGTCACGGAAATCTGTTTCACAATAAGCCGATTATTTACCCTTCTTCAAGGCATCATTGGTCAGGGCCCCCCCAAGAGCGCCCACTCCCGCACCGATCAAGGCACCCTTGCCGCCGCCGAGCAAGGCCCCCGCAACGACTCCCAACACTCCCCCACCAATGGCTCCCTTCTGGGCTGCTGTCATTTGGTCCGATTTCTTTTGTTCCGCTGACTGTTGGGCACAAGCCCAACCACCGAAAAGGATGGGGATGGAGATGAGTAGACACAAGGCTATAATCGCCACTCTTTTTTTCATGATAGATTCCTCCTCTTTATAAGGTTGGACGAAAAGCCCGGTAGGGATTCACGGAGAGTTCCCGGCGGGGACCATCCACTCGCACGTTTGCAGGCGGGCCTGCATAACGGAGTCTTTCGGCCACCAGGACCGGGTCTGCAAAAATAGCCGACATCCATATTCAAACGATTTCTATTGATACATTCCATGATTTCACAACCCCCTGCCTGTGTAAAGAGAGAAGAAAGGGACGCCCTTAAATTTTTAAGATTTATTTCCCTATCAGAACTCACATCAGAAACCGCTCGTTCTTCTGGAGCTCTTCGAGCCCGATACCTCCCCGATCCTGGAGCTGCATCTGGAAGCCGCCGGTGTTACCGAGGCCGTTGATGGCCGGAGACCGAAAGGCGAAGTCAATGGCCTCCTGGATCTGGAACGATTGCCGTTGCCGGTTGGCCAGGATCGCCTCCTGGCTGAGGCTCGGGTCGGATCGTTCCTCCCACGAGTCCATGACGATAAAGACCGTGGCCGCGTTGGAGGCGTTGGTGCCGGGCAACTGATAGATCGCAATACTGGCCGAGGGGGCACGGCTCAAGCTGGAGGTGATGTCGTAGGTCTTGCCGCCCAGCTCGATGGCCCGGGTGTTTCCGGTAGACTCCAGGTAGTTGACGACCGTCTTCTGTATAGGCTCCGCGATGGTCACCTTGGGGGGCGGCGGTTCGGCGTATTTATTCTGCTGTGCACAGGCGACAAGGAGTCACAGGGTGCTGAGGATGATAACACGCAGCACGGACCTTCCATAAGATAAATGGGTCCAGGTTCCTCTCCTTTTTTGATGGGAACGCCACCGTCGTTCTGTCCCATGTGGTGTTTGAAGCTGTTCTAGAATGCCTACACCCTACTGTTGCATAAACAACACGTCGAAAAGTGTGGAAAGACAAGAATAACG
>CAZAGT010000123.1:0-13215 GCA_964484515.1 uncultured Desulfobacteraceae bacterium
CGGCGTCTTTTAGGTTACGCTGGATGTCACAGCCGGTGATATCCAGAGTGAACGCGAAAAATGGCGCAGGGCGTTGTTATTCTTGTCTTTCCACACCTTTCGAGGCGTTGTTTATGCAACAGTAGGGTTTACTATCATCCTGGATAATCGCCAGACCCTCCAACCAAAGAAGGACCCTCGTGCCCTCAGGTGTACAGGTTGCTGTGTCTTCCCGGAGTAACCGAAAACTCACCAACGCTCGTGTTTTACAATTTTTGCCAGCGGTAGGCGAAGCTTCCTGACAGGGGCGGGGTTTTCGGGATAACCGATGGGCAGGAGTGCCACGACGCGGATTGGGTCTGGGATTTCGAGAACCTCCTTGACCTGCTCTTCGTTGAAGGCGCCAATCCAGCAAGTACCCAAACCTTCCGTGACGGCACAAAGGGTGACGTGATCCGTAGCAATCGCGACATCAATCGGATACGCGAGGTGTCCGCACGTCATCCTGTGCTCATCAGTCTCGGCGCAGCAGACGAGCACGACCGGGGCCGACGCAACGGAACCCTGGCCGCAGGCAGCGAGAGAAAGGCGTTGTCTTACCGATGCATCGCGGACCACCACGAATCGCCACTCCTGGGCGTTGTTGGCCGACGGCGCCAGGCGCGCGGCCTCGAGTACCCGGGTCAGGACATCCTGGGGGATATCGTCCCGCTTGAAGGCACGTACGCTTTTGCGGGCTGCTATAACCTCATAGATATTCACTCTACTCCGACCCTCCTCGTCAACGATCCGTTCAGACTTTCGGCGCAACCTGAACTCAGGTGCTGATCGCCCCCCCTCACGTGAAGCCGGATCCGGCCGTGCAGGTATAGCAATGGTCGGCGGTTGCAATCGGCTCACCCGGCCTCGGTGGGCTCTTCAGCTCTGAAATATACACCTTCCTGCCCCCCATATAGAGCCCTTTTGCCAGATTGAAATCGCAGTCGTAGAGGGCCCCGTCCCACGCGACCGACATTAGCGTTCGACACATGAGGCCCTCTACGGCGCAGGGATTGAAACGAGAGGCCAGACGGCCGACATATCGATCGAAGTTGCCAGTCTTGGAAAGCCAACGGCCGAATCTTCCAAGCGGAACGTTGGCGAAAGTATAAAGCTGATTGAAGACTACTCCCCATTTCTTTTCCAGCACGGCTCGAAACCGTCTTTCGGCCTGATCCTGGGAGGGCGGGAGAAATGCGCCAGTCGGATTGGAGACCAGGTCGAGTTCCAAGGGGGAGCCTTCCCGACCATAGCCGGCCGCATTCAATCTCTTCAGAGCCTGGATGCTTGTGCGGAAGCTCCCGGTTCCTCGCTGAGACTCGGTTTGGGCCGGGTTGAGGGCCGGAAAAGAGGCGATCACGACGGCGCGGTGTTTCTTGAACCTCCCTATCAGGCGATCGGGCTCAGTCTCTTCGAGTGCCGACAGGTTGGATCGAACAATGAGTCTGCCGGTAAGGGGAGCGAAATTCGATATGATCTCCGGCAAGCGTGGATGCAGTTCCGGAGCCCCGCCGGTAAGATCGATCGTTTGGAAGCGAAATCGATTGGCAAAAGACACGATTGCCTCGATCGTTCGCTCGTCCATCAATTCCTTGCGGGTAGGCCCGGCCTCGAGGTGGCAGTGTCTGCAGATCTGGTTGCAGAGGAGCCCTACATTGATCTGGAGGGTGGTCGGATTGGCCCGCTCCAGTTTCAAGCCATGTGTGGCGAGCGTCGCGCGAAAAGACTCGACCGCACCGACCTGCCGGTCTGAACCGTCGCTTGACTGATAGGATGTCTGCAGTGAGGCCATTTCCTCATCCTCGCGGAGATCACCATCACATGGAGAGCCCCTGGGCAATATTCCGCATCTGAACCCCATGGACGAGAGACGCCCCTCCCCTGATGGCGGTTGCCACGTGCACGGCCTCCGTCATTTCTGCCACGTTTGAACCCTTTTCGAGACAAGCTTGGGTATAGGCGTCGATGCAATAGGGGCACTGAACGGTATGCGCCACGGCCAACGCAATGAGGGACTTTTCGCGTTCAGTCAACTCCCCTTCGGCAAAAACGGCGTTGTAATACTCGAAGAACTTCTTGGCTAACTCAGGCGCTTCCTTGCCGATTTCCTCAAATTTCGGAAGATCTTCGGGTTTGTAGTACGTCTCCATTTCGATTACCTCCGCAAAAGACCCCGTAACTCGCAGTTCAATTCTCATTCATTGATTACGCACCTATCCTGACCGAAGATATCAATGATCCCTCAAGTAGAGGCGAACCGCTTCTTACTCTGATTGTCGGGCAAACGCGCACATCCTTGCGTCAAGGAGCGCGCTGGTATATATATCCTGTTCTCTGCTGCCCACCTTTGTCGTAGGGTGGACCCATTGAAGACGTTTGCTGTCTTCATAACAGTAACACAGCAACTTGGTTTACAGGGCTCCACGAAATGGGAAACACACGCCCAGTCACCACATCGCCATAAACCATGACAAAACCATATGAGAGGCTGACTGTTTTTTCAAGGCCAAAGCGCGAAAGGCTTACCTCGATCCTTGAGAAAAAGGGATGGAGATAGGGTGTTTAAGACCCGAGTGCCGGCCAATAGATCAGGTACTGACTTGACGTGAGTCACGCACCCCGTGCTTCCGCAGGAGGGATCGTGGCGAAGATGAGTGGGACTTAGGCCAACGTAAAGGAGGAGGGTAAGAGATCGATGGATCGAGGTTAGAGGCCGTTTTTTGTTCGTGACTTGTTGGGGGGCAAAACGAAGGCCGCTGCCAAGGCAGCGGCCTTACGTCTGACGGTCTAAAAGTTAATGTTCATCATAGGGGCGAATGCCGCGCATCAAAACTCCGATTGCCGGAGTTGCGCGATCGCAAGAGAACTCAGTGAGTCTGCCACCACTACCTCGGCTGTAGTGTCTCATCGCCCCGTTCCTCTCTGGGAGGCCATCCTATCCCGCCGTCAGCCGGGATACCGAGCATTGCGTGGCATATTTCTCCGAAATACGGAGTATGGCAAAAAATTATAGCACTCGTATCCCAGGTTGTCAACCCTGCCACGGAGCACAGGGCATCATCCTCCAAGTGGTTTTCGACGCGACGAAAAATCTGCCACCCCGTTGTTCCGGGTTTCTTCATACCTGGCCGACTCGATTTGTCCAAACCATGTTCTTATAACCACGGCTCTGAGGATCATCGGGCAAAAGATTGGGGCTAGTTAAGTTAATCACTTGTCATCATTCGGTAAATCAGGTACTAAGGAAGCTGCTGGATCCAGCAATCATGACCTCTGGCCGCCTCTGAAGAAATTGGAGGACCCGGTCCGGGGTGAGACGACATCGGAGACAGGTCCATGAGTCAACGAACATCGAAACCGCCGTTGGATTTCATTCGCCGGATAATTGCGGACGACCTCAAAGAAGGCAAGAACGGGGGTCGCGTGGTGACGCGCTTTCCCCCGGAGCCCAACGGCTATCTCCACATCGGCCACGCCAAGTCGATCTGTCTCAATTTCGGCATCGCTGCCGAAAACGAAGGGGGCGTCTGTCATCTGCGTTTTGACGACACGAATCCGACCAAAGAAGATATCGAATATATAGAATCGATCAAGACCGACGTACACTGGCTAGGATTTGACTGGGACGATCATCTCTATTACGCATCCGACTATTTCGTTCGATTGTATGACTATGCAGTACGGTTGATCGAGAAGGGCAAAGCCTACGTCTGCAGCCTGAATGCTGATCAGATCAGGGCATACCGCGGGACCTTAAAGGAGCCCGGTAAAAACAGCCCCTATCGAGATCGATCCGTGGCGGAAAACCTGGACCTGTTTGAGCGGATGCGCGCCGGGGAGTTCGAGGACGGGACCCACGTCCTGCGAGCAAAGATCGATATGGCATCGCCAAATCTCAACATGCGTGACCCAACGCTCTACCGGATCCGGAAGGTCCCTCATCACCGGACGGGTAACACATGGTGCATCTACCCGATGTACGACTTCACGCACTGTCTGTCGGATTCCATCGAAGGCATTACCCATTCTCTTTGTACGCTCGAATTCGAAGACAACCGCCCCTTGTACGATTGGGTCCTCGACGAGCTCGACGTCGCTTGCCATCCCCAGCAAATCGAGTTCGCACGCCTGAATCTCAGCTATACGGTCCTCAGTAAACGGAGACTGGTCGAGCTCGTGGAAGGAGGTTATGTCAACGGCTGGGACGACCCGCGTATGCCGACCATTGTGGGGATGCGAAGACGGGGCTACACCCCGGCGGCCATCAGGACCTTTTGCGACCGAATTGGGGTGGCCAAACGAGATAGCATTGTCGACCTCGCTCTCCTCGAGCACTGTGTTCGTGAGGATTTAAACAAACGCGCCCCCCGGGTGATGGCTGTTTTGAGACCGCTACGCGTCGTCATCCTGAACTACCCCGAGGGTCAAACGGAGGAATTGGAGGCCTTAAACAACCCTGAGGACCCTTCGCTCGGTAGTCGCAATATTCCCTTTTCGAAGGTGCTCTACGTCGAAAAGGACGATTTTCTCGAGGACCCACCCAAGAAATTCTACCGGCTGGCCCCCGGCCGCGAAGTCCGTTTGAGGTACGCCTTCTACATAAAGTGCGTCGACGTGACCAAAGACCCTAAGACGGGCGAAGTCGTCGAGCTGCATTGCACCTATGATCCGGAGACACGGGGCGGATGGGCACCGGACGGCCGCAAGGTGAAATCGACGCTTCACTGGGTGTCGGCGCATCACGCCCTCGACGCCGAAGTGCGGCTCTACGATCATCTATTCTTGAAGCCGAACCCAACCGGTGAAAAGGGCGGCCATGATCTCCGGGACCATCTCAACCCTGAGTCTTTGGAGGTACTGCACGGCTGCCGGATCGAACCAAGTCTGGCCGGAGCATCTTCCGAGGACCGCTACCAGTTTGAAAGACTGGGATACTTCTGCGTCGATCGGTATGACTCTACCGAAGAGATGCTGGTCTTCAATCGTACGGTCACCCTGCGTGACACATGGGCCAAGATCAAGGACCGCGGGCCCGAGAAATAGGCTGGGGACACAAGCCCATACAGGGATCTTGACCCTTGTCGAGGCTTCTATGCGCCTGATGACGCTGGCTTCTTCCCGTGCTCAAAGGTTCTTAGGTAATGTTCGTCTTCCAGGAGTATATCCCCCTGTTTTTCCTGGCCTATTTTTTATCGGCATCATTTCAGACGCATGGAAAAACGCCACAAGGATAACGCCTCGTCGGATTTCAGACGGGGCCGGACCGTTCCTGTGTTTGAGGTACGAAAGTGGGCATGCTCGTTGATCTTCAGGGCCAGATCGAGAGAGTGACCTATACCAGTGAGGAGAGCGGCTTCACCATCGCCAAGTTACGGGTGACTGGTCACTCGGACCTTGTGACCGTTGTAGGAAAGCTGCTGGGGCCCGTTCCCGGCGAAACCCTCAAGATACGAGGCGAGTGGGTCAGGCATCCCAAGTATGGTGAGCAGTTCAAGGTCCTTGAATATAAAACGACGGTTCCTGCTACGGTCTACGGCATCGAGAAATACCTCGGCTCGGGCCTTATAAAGGGCATCGGCCCAGTCATGGCCAAGCGTATCGTGAGCCGATTCGGCGTGAAAACCCTTGAGCTCATAGAAGAAGACATCGGGAAATTGAGTCTCGTGGAGGGAATTGGTGAGAAGCGGATTCGAATGATCAAGAGGGCTTGGGATGAACAGAAGGAGATCAGAGATGTCATGCTCTTTCTTCAATCCCATGGGGTCAGTTCAGGCTTTGCGACCAAGATCTTCAAGCAATACGGCGATCGGGCCATCGAGATCGTCCGGCAAAATCCCTACCGTCTGGCGACAGATATCTTCGGTGTCGGCTTTTTCTCTGCTGACCGGATCGCCGAAAAGCTCGGATTTGCCAAAGACTGCCAAATCAGGGCCGAGGCCGGCATCCTTTACGTGCTTCAGCAAATGGCCGATGATGGGCACGTCTTCTACCCCTACGAGCAGCTCCTGGAGAAATGCCAGGAAATTCTTCAGGTGGATCGGGAGGTGATCAGCAGGGCATGTGGTGCGATTGCCCTTGAAAAGAGGATCACCTTTGAGGACCTCAATCGGGAACTCGTAGAGTTCCGACAGAACCACAAAGCCGTCTACCTTCCTAAATTCCATGCCGCGGAGACCGGAATTGCCGCCATGATGGCACAGCTCCTGAACTCCCCGAAAGCGATCCGCCAGATCGATTCCGGCAAGGCCATCGCGTGGGTGCAGAAGCAGCTCTCGATCACGCTTGCGAAAAAGCAGATTGAGGCCGTCAGGAGTGCAATTGCAAACAAGGTGATGGTCATTACCGGCGGCCCGGGCACGGGAAAGACCACGATTATTAACGCCATCCTCAAGATCTTCGCCGAACTCCATATCAAGATCATGCTGGCGGCACCTACCGGAAGGGCGGCCAAACGAATGACTGAAGCCACGGGCCATGGAGCCAAGACGATTCACCGAATGCTGGAATACAGTCTCCAAAAAGGCGGTTTCCAGCGGAATGAGAAAAGTCCGCTCGAAGCAGACTTGGTCATCATCGATGAGACATCCATGATCGACACGGTGCTTATGTATCATCTGTTGAAGGCCCTGCTGCCCGGCACGACCCTCATCCTGGTGGGAGATGTGAATCAGCTCCCCTCCGTCGGTGCCGGAAATGTTCTGGGGGACATTATCGCATCCGGTGCCATACCCGTCGTCGAGCTCAGTGAGATCTTTCGCCAGGCTCGCGAAAGCGCCATCGTGGTGAGTGCCCACAACATCAACCAGGGCGTCCTTCCATCCCTTGGTCCGGGGGGCCCGAACGATGATTTCTATTTCATCGAACAGGAAGAGCCAAAGGAGGTCCTCAGGATCATACTGGAGCTAGTGAAGACGAGAATTCCTCAACGGTTCGGTCTCCAAGCCCTCGACGATATCCAGGTATTGACCCCCATGCACAAAGGCACCCTAGGCGCTGAGAACCTCAATATCGAACTGCAAAGAGCGCTTAACCCCGGCAAGGAGGGGATCGTTCGCGGCAACCGGAACCTGCGAGTCAACGACAAGGTCATGCAGATCAAGAACAACTATGACAAAGAGGTCTTTAACGGGGATATCGGTCGAATCGATCGAATTGATCTTGAAGGTCAGGTCGTCACAGTGTCTTTTGAGGGGTGGAAAGTGCCCTATGATTTCTCGGAACTCGATGAAATCGTCCTGGCCTATGCGGTCTCGGTCCACAAATCACAAGGATCTGAATATCCGGCCGTGGTCATCCCCGTCCACACACAACATTACGTCCTCCTGCAGAGGAATCTGATCTACACGGCTGTGACCCGCGGCAAGCGGCTCGTCGTCATGGTTGGGACCAAGAAGGCGTTGGCGATTGGGATCAAGAACGATCGGATGGAGAGGCGCTACACCTACCTGAGGCACAGGTTGGCTTGAACAGAGCAGGTCCTGGCTATCAACGACGCCGAGCAGTTGCGCCGGCCGGCTTTTTGCGGCGTGATCTCCGCCTCATCTTCTTACTGACCGGCTCCGGAAGGATGAGCCAATCTTCGTTCGGTGTGATGCAACTCAAGCTGCGGGCCGTAAACTCCTCAATGGCAGGTATGTAGAAGGCGTCCTTCTCGTCGGCAAAACTGATCGAGGTGCCGACGGCACCGGCGCGGCCGGTGCGACCAATCCGGTGTACATAGTCCTCCGGATCATTCGGCAAGGTAAAATTGATGACATGATCCATGCCCTCGATGTGGATGCCTCGCCCGGCCACGTCGGTTGCCACCAAAACGCGTATCTTTCCGTTCTTGAACTCTTCAAGGCGGCGGATTCTTTTCTTCTGGGGTACCTCGCCGGAGAGTACCGAGCAGTTGATCCCATAGCGGGTCAGCAATTCGGCCAACCGCCTCACCTCATCCCGCCGGTTGCAGAAGACCAGAACGCGGTGGAGGTTCTGCTGATCGATGATGTTGAACAGTAGCGCGAATTTTTCGCTGGCCGTTACGATGTAGACGATCTGCTCGACGCTCTTGACAGCAACCTGTTCCGGCTCGATCTCGACGGTCACGGGATTGCGCGTCCACTGCGAGGCTAAGCGGGTGATCTCCGCTGTCAGTGTCGCGCTGAAGAGGAGCGTTTGGCGCTTTTCCTTTGGCGGGGTGCTGTAGATGATCTTTCGTACATCAGGGACAAAACCCATGTCGAGCATGCGGTCGGCCTCGTCGATGATGAGCACCTCGACCTTTTTGAGGTTAACATCATGGCGGCGTTGAAAGTCAAGCAACCTTCCTGGCGTGGCCACGATGATATCGACCGGACCAGAGGCCAGTTGCTTCCTCTGCTTTTCGTAATCCATGCCGCCAAACACCGAGACGATCTTCAGTTCGCAATATTTGGATAGTTGGCGAGCTTCCTCGGCGATCTGGAGCACGAGCTCCCGGGTGGGGGCAATGATCAGGATTCGGGGCGTGCCGGGTTTTCGGGTTCCCTCGACGGGTTTATCCAGCATCCTGGTAATCACGGTGATTAAAAAGGCGGCCGTCTTCCCAGTCCCGGTCTGAGCGCGGCCGCTAGCATCCTTACCGGAGAGGCTGCTGGGTAGGATCTCGGCCTGGATAGGCGTACAATACTCGAAGCCAAGGTCGTGGATGGCGTGCAGGAGGGGGCTTGGAAGTCCGAAGTCGTGAAACCGGGTCTTACCCTCGATCTCAGGGACCTTGAACTGAGAAGCATCCCATGCTTCGCGTAATGCCGCAACCTCGGATGGTCCCGGCGCTTCCTCAACTCGCCGGCTCCTCTGCCCCTTCTGCCGCGAAGGGCGCCGACGGGGGGATCGGCTTTTTGGATCAGGGCGAAACGAACCTGATCCCGTGGTGGAGGCCTTCCCTTTCCGGGGGCTCTTTTTCTCTGTCGCTATTTCTCCTGTCTCCGTTTGATCATGTTGTATCCCGAGCCTTCGACCTCTATCGAACGTGGTCGACCTTCTCCATCCCGAACCACAGACAATTCGTTTCGACTAGCATTAGGTCACGCCATCTCCCTTAGGCTCTTCTCAGTAAAGCAGGCAGAACAGCTCTTTCCCCAGAACGTGACGGTTCTATTCTCCCGATACGGTTTCAGATGTACATACCCTCTTCCCATGAGACCCCTCAGTGCCGCGACGGGAATCCGAAACCCCTCTACATCGACCTCTTCATCGTCATTCATTCGGCCGATGACATCCTCGATCTTTGCATGCGCCACGTCTTTCACCTTCCTTCAGCCTGGGTTCCCAAAGGTACCCTACTCCGCTTGGTGCGGTCATTTCACAATGAGGTGTGGCAAGTTGTCAAGGATCAATCCGTACTTGGGGTCTGAAAACTGTCTTTCGGCCCACAAACTCTTTTGAGCAGACTTCATAGGTTCCGTGCAATCGCATCGATTTGTTTTGACAAAGTTTCACAGACCACATAATATTAGGCAACCCTAAAAACCACGGCTAAGGAGAGGAATTTGGACATGACACTCAGCTCACAAATGGAAGATTACCTTGAAATCATCTACCAGCTATGTGAGGAAAACGGGCTCGCAAGGGTCAAGGACATCGCGCTTCGCTTAGCGGTCTCGAATCCCAGTGTCGTGGGTGCCATTAAGAACCTCAAGAGGCGCAAGCTGGTCAAGCAGGAACCCTATGGCTATGTCCGCCTCACCGAGCGGGGCAACCAACTCGCAGCCGCCGTCATGCAGAAGCATGAAGTGTTGAGAAGCTTCCTGGAAAAGATCCTCGCCCTGGACCCTGAAACCGCGACGCGCGACGCCTGCAAGATGGAACATGCTATCAGCGCCAAGACCCTGGAACGATTTACCGAGCTCATGGAATTCATAGAGGAGGCCCCGAAGGGCTTGAACTCGTGGCTGGATCGGTTTAACGAAACCAGGACCTAGGCGGTGTCCATCCGGAAATGACCCTTTCCCCCCTGAGCGGCATTCTCCGCCTGAGGCTGATAGATCCGCGGGTTTTCATCTGCGACGTGCATAGAAGGGCAAAGGTCGAAGGCAAAAGGCTGAAGGCAAAGAATAGAGAAGGAAGAGAACATTTGAAGTCTCTTGTTTCTACCTCAGACCTCAAACGGGCGAATTCTTACGCCTCGACAAACACCCTTTGGGATAGAGGTAAGAATGCGTCAGGCAATCGAAGAAGACAGGTATAGGAAGATCGTCATCGTGGGTCTGCCCAACACCGGCAAGACCCAGATCTTCAACAACCTTACAGGGGAATACCACCTTGTGGCCAACTACCCCCTCACCACGATTAGTGTCAGCAGGGCCTACAGTCAAATCGGGAGGGAAACCTATGAAATCATCGATACACCGGGAATCCATTCGCTTTACGTCGATTCCGAAGATGAACGTATCGCTAGGGACCTGATTCTCAACGAGCCCCTTGCGCTCATCATTCAGTGTATTGATGCCAATCAACTCAAACAATCCTTGAATCTGACGGCTGACCTATTGGGGTTGGGACTTCCCATGATCATAGCTCTCAATGCCATTGATGAGACTCCAAAGAAGGGGATCTGGATCGACTCCGAGGAACTATCCCGCTTGCTGAACCTATCCGTCGTTGAATGCGTCGCGGTAAGCGGCAGAGGGACGCAGGCACTAAAAGCAGCCGTCTTCAACGCCAAAGCGGCCCCGCAGTGGATGCTCTACGGAGACAGTCTTGAGGAAGAGATCGCAGCAATCGTGCCGGATCTCCCGGAGGATCTCCTTCATAAGCGCGAAGTCTCCATACTCCTCCTGATGGGGGATCCGCTCCTGGAGGCGTCCCTTGAGAAGTCCCACGGCAGGCGGCAGCTCGAGTCCGTCAAGGCGAAGATCATC
The DNA here is from genome assembly GCA_964484515.1 of uncultured Desulfobacteraceae bacterium. GTDB lineage: Bacteria > Desulfobacterota > DSM-4660 > Desulfatiglandales > HGW-15 > CAZAGT01. The sequence continues at coordinate 10,902 of CAZAGT010000123.1, forward strand.
TCGCAGCGCAAGAGACTGGGGGGCAACATAGGCCGGATTCTGACGAAGAAACGGAGTGAATGGTCCGACCAAATCGCCGCCAAGGTTGTCAAAAAGCAAACGGTTTCGATGGGGCAAGTGGCGACGGTCGTCGCCCGCATGTGTCGTCATCCCCTTGTGGGAACCCCTATCCTGCTCATGATCGTCTATCTCACCTACCTGCTTGTCGTCCATGTCGCTAACAACATCGCAGACTCGATGAATGCCATCCTGTGGATCCCCACAGAGAACGCGATTACCCGTGTGTTCCCGTCCGGGTTTTGGCATGATTTCCTCATTGGACATTACGGAATCTTATCTCTGGGGCTAGCGAACGCTATCATTACGGTCCTGCCAATCCTATCGGTGTTTTTCATCGTGCTCCACATCTTGGAAGATAGCGGATATATCCCCAACCTCAGCGTCTTGACAAAAAGGATCTTCGAGAGGATCGGCCTGAGCGGCGGTGCCATCATGCCCTTAGTGCTCGGCTTCGGTTGCAAGACGATGGCCACCCTGACGACAAAATCGCTTCATTCGAAGCGGGAGCGCTATATCAGCATCTATCTGATCGCCTTCGCCATTCCGTGTGCCCCTCAGATGGGGCTCAATATGAGCATCCTGGGCAGGATGGGGACAAGTGCCTTCATTACGGCCTTTGTCGTTCTCTTCGTCGTGGAGATCGCGGCAGGGCTAACCCTAAACCGGGTCCTCAGAAAGGAAGAGAAGAGCTATTTCCTGCAGGAACTGCCGCCGATGCGGCTGCCGAGCCCAAAGGCGGTGATCATAAAGACCTACTATCGTCTCTACTGGTTTCTTAAAGAGGCCATACCGGTCTTCATATATGCAGCAGTGGCCCTCTTCGCTTTCGACAAGCTGGGGGTCCTTGAGGCGGCGAAGCGGGGCTTGAGCCCTCTTATCAAGGGCCTACTGGGACTCCCGCTTGAAATGGTGGATGCGCTTATCCTGTGCATGGCGAGGCACGAAGCTGCTGTGGCCGTAATCATCAACCTCATGGAGCAAGGCAAGCTCAACTACCGGCAATGCATCGTCGCCGTCACGATTGCAACGATGTTCGTACCGTGTCTTGCGAATATCATGGCCATGGTGAAGGAACTCGGCACGAGGCAGGCCCTTGTGATGGCCCTGGTCATCAACATCAGCTCCTTCATGATTGCCGGCTGGCTCAATTGGACGCTGATCGGGGTTTTCAATCTGCCCTAGGGTTTCTGTTAGCAGTTCCGATACGTCGGGACGTTGTTCTTGGTGCCTTGGATCTACGGTATCCGCCATCTTCTCAGCTTTAAGACGAAGTCGTCTTGCGCAAGCTTAGAAAGGGGATCGGAGGGTCGAATCGTATGGCTAGCATGCAACACGAAAAAGACGAATACATGGAACGGTTGTGGTACATGCGGGAGGAAGGGGAAGAGTCCCTGGACACTCTTAAGGAAGCTCTGGGCGAAGGCTTTGATGCTGCTGTCTTGGATGAATTGACATCCGATGGCTTGGTCGCCATCACCAAGGACGAACACAGGATCACCTTTACGGAAAAAGGCGTTGATCGAGCACGCAGGGTGATTCGAGCCCATCGGATCGCGGAGCGACTCATTCATGACGTGCTGGGAAATCGTTTCGAGTCCGGGGCATGCGAATTCGAGCACATGATTGATACGGAGTTGGTGGACAGCATCTGCACCCTCCTGGGACACCCGCGAGAATGTCCCCACGGTAAGCCGATCCCGCAAGGCGATTGCTGTAAGCGTTCCGCCAAGACAGCCGAGAGTTCGGTCATTCCTCTGACAGAGTTGGAGATCGGGCAGTCGGGACGCGTGGCCTACGTGAATTATACGAACGAGCACCTTTTTCATAAAATAGATGCCCTTCAGATCAGGCCTGGCGTGATGATCAAGATGCTCCAGCGATATCCTTCTTACGTCGTTGAGGTTGAGGGCGCCACGATCGCAATGGATAGTGACGTGGCTGCCACCGTAAGCCTCTGGAGGGGATCTTTGCCCCTCAGGACGTCTGCCGACCCCCAGGCTGAGGTGGCCAATAGCCGGGGGTGGCGAACCCGGCTTAGACGGCGTAGGCGGGCCCAGCGCTAGTATCCATCCGGAAATGGCCCTTTCCCCCCTGACCGGCATTCTCCCTTCGGGTCTGAGCCTTAGGGTCGAAGACCGCCGGCATTCCACTTGCGACATACGAAAATAGGCTGAAGGTGAAAGGCTGAAGGCAAAGAATAAAAGGCTCCTCACAAGAATATGTGGGCGACAAAACAGCCTCCAGCCTCTATGGG
>CAZAGT010000124.1:0-13124 GCA_964484515.1 uncultured Desulfobacteraceae bacterium
AGCCGTTCATAGAAACCGGATAGCGCGGAGTGCTTGGGGGAAGGGTCTGTCCCCTCTCCTTAGCTGCGTGAGGTCCTTCAGTGTGGATGCCCGCTCGATAAGCCCCTGAGGAGGATTGGAATCCTCCTCCCCAATCCTCTCAGGGGAGCTTTTACCGTAGGGAGGGAGGTGATAATCCATAGCGGTGATGCAACTGAGGGTGGGCGCCCTCCGGGAGGCCTGCAAAGGTGCTAACAACTATTAAGAAAGGAGGATGACCTTTATGAAGAGGTTATCGATTGTTTTCGGGACCATCCTTTTCGTCCTCTTGCTTTTCGCGGGAACGGCATCCGCCTATAAATTACTTGACCTGACACACAAATTCGAGAACGGCATGCCCGCCTGGGCCGGCAAGTGGGAAGGCATGAGCATGTGGGGGGGATGCAAGAGCCAGTCGGAGTGTTACGACAAGATCGGACCGGACTTTTACGGCTACGATCTGAAGTTCACCGAACACACCGGCACCCACATGGACAGCCCGTCGCACCAGCCCTATGGGTCATGGCGGATTGATGAGATCCCGATCGACAAGTTCAACGGCCGGTGCGTGATCATGGACATGCGGCCGTGGGTGAGGGACCGGGATGGCTATGAGATCAGCCTGGCCGATGTCAAGGCCTGGGAGCGCAAGACCGGCTGCGACCTGATGCGGGACGGGGCCCACTCGATCGCGCTGATATGGACCGGCTGGGACAAGTACTGGTACGACTACCTTGCGGGCAAGAATGAGCGCTTCGTGAAGTACGGCTTCCCGGGCATCACGAAGGACGCGGCCGATTACCTCGCCGACAGTCGGTTGAAAGGGGTCGGGCTTGACACCCTCTCCATCGATACCTACAGGCGGGTCGCTGACGAAGGGAATCCGATGGCACACCGGGCCCTCTTTTCTAATAGCATCTGGGTGCTCGAGAATGTCAAGTTCGATCCTTCGGTAGCTGATAAGTGGGTCTACGCCGTTATGGCGCCCATGAAGATCTACAAGGGGTCCGGTGCACCGACGCGTGTGTTCGTCCTGGACGATGTGCGGGCGAAGGGGATGTCCGCCTCGCTGGCCTCCATGAAGGCACTGGAGATGCAGTTCAGGGCCGCCCCCCTGTTCGACCTGGCCAACGATATTCGCAACGGGATGCACATCTGGATGGGTGTCTTCGGCGGGAACCAGATCGGCGTCGGCAACCTGGATGACTTCCGGGGTATCTATCCATGGATCAGCTATCAATACGATGGCTGGTATGGGCAGCAGATCTTCTGCAATGAACATACCGGCACCCACACGGATTCCCCCGCGCACCGTCGCGAAGGGGCGCGCTGGACGATCGATAAGGTGGATCTGACCCATTGGGTGGCCCCGTGCGTGGTCGTCAACGCCTCGCGCTATGGCCCGGAGAAAGGGGACTGGGATTTTGACATGCCCATGTTCCGGGACTGGATGAACAAGAATCCCGGCCTGACGATCAACAAGGGCGACATCGTTTGCTTCTCTCAAGACATGACCCACAAGTGGGCCCTGCACAATAATGGGATGCACCGCGACTGGGTGACCTACCACTTCCCGGGCATCGGGGGTGATGTGGCCAAGTACCTGAAGGACAAGGGTGTGGTAGGCGTCCTGACCGACGTCACGAGCATCGATGCTGCCATGCACTGTCAGAGAGGCAAAGGGACGAGCCAGGAAAACAACATCACCCACGTGACCCTGCTCGGCAACGGCATCTTCGTCACGGAGAATGTCGGCGGAGACGTGCAGCAGGCCGCCAACTCCAAGGGGATGGCCTTTGTCATGCCGTGCATGAACACCAAGAACGGTTCCGGGGGCCACAGCCGGATCTGGTATTTCGAGGGTCTGGATATCCCGATCGAATAGTCCTTGGTGCTAATCAGTAAAAGCAAAGGGGCTATCTGACGATAGCTCCTTTCTTAAACTGATCAAGAAGCCCCCGGCACTCGGGGACACCCGGTGAATCAACCGGCACCCGCATCATCCTCAGGGTAATCTCGCTTGAATGCCGTTCAAGCACTCTCAATGATCCCCCACCTGTTCCTTGGACTCCGGCGCAGGCGGCAAGCCTAGCTCACGCGGACGTTTTTCGGCCTCGGACAGCTCTTTGCTTCAGGCATTCTCAGGTCCGGTGATGAATCGCAGTCTACCCGGCACCATTTCGATGACGACCGGGAGCTGTCCCAGTTGCTCACCGTCCACATCGAGCAGGACACGCTGGTCCGAATGGGCCTCCACGCGCTTCCCCGTCAAGGCATACACCTTTTTGACCTGGTAAATCTTCCCATTATAGAGATTCGGTAGCTCTCTAAATACCCTCGGCAGGCTCAAATCGCCCACCACGGTGACATGAAAAAGGCCGTCCCCTAGGCTGGCGGCGGGCGCCACCCACATGCCGCCGCCATGATACTGACCGTTGGCCACGGCCACGTTCCAGGTCGTCACCTGTTGATCAAAGGCCTCGTCCACCCTGAGGCGAATATGCTTTTTATTATAGACGAGGAGCGAAACCAGGGTCGCCCATATGAAAGAAACAAACCCGCCAAATAGATTGCCGCCCCTGTTGACCCGCTCATCCACCTCACCGCCCAGGCCGAAACTGGTCACGTTGTGGAAGTACCTCCGGACCGCAAGCCCGCTGTGGTCCTTGTATTCAAGACGCCCGAGGTCTATTGGCCGGGCCTCCGAGGACCTGATCAGACTGAGGGCCTCATTGATGTCCCGAGGGACTAGAGCGCTCCGGCTGAAATCGCAGCCCGTTCCACGCGGAATAAATCCCAGCACGGCATCCGGCCGCACCGGATGGCCGTCCTCCCCCATGAAACCGTTCACGACCTCATTGAGGGTTCCATCCCCACCGACACAGACGACCAATCGGGTGCCCGCCTGGAGGGCCGTTCGCGCGAACCGCGTGGCCTCCCCGGGTCTGGCCGTCACGTAAGACTGAAAACGCCCCAATCGCTTCTCCGCCAAGGCCCTGATACGAGGCCATTCTTTCCCGGTCGACCTCTTGGCGGCGTTGGGGTTGACGATAAAGGCGATCTTTTCCGGGCCCCGAATCATGCGTTCCTTCGTCTTGGTATGTCTTCCATTGTAGAGCTATAAGGATTGATGTCAGGTTTTCGTCCTCGGCTTGTTACAAGGATTGACGGGCGAGTAGATGGTGTAAACCTCCAGAGTGGGAGGACTATGATCTCTTTTCGAAGTGACTGGCGGGAGGGCGCCGTCTTTTCATGGCTTATCTGTGGGGGAAGCCGCAGCCCCGAGCGAAGTCGAGGGGAATGTCGGAGGAGGCAGAACTCCCCATAGATAAGGCACAGAAAAGACCAGCCCAGGAGCCCCGGAATCGAAGAAAAGATGTCGCAGTCCTTCCACTCGCGCCCCACAGTTATCAGTTTGAAATACCAGTTTCCTACGAATTCTCGCGAGGGACTCCTTTTAAGTTCTTGTACTGCTATCAGCCCGACAGGATCGCCGCCAACTCCTCGATGTCCTTACTCTTTCCAAGCGCAATCAAGGTGTCGCCGGCCTCGATCCTGGTCTTGGATGATGGATTGAAGCTCATCTCGCCGATCTTCTTCCTGATGGCCACGATAATCACATCGAACTTCTGTCGAATTCCGGAATCGATCAGGGTCAATTGGTCCAAGGCCGACCCCTTTCCGACCACCAGCTCGGCCATCTCCAGCCCCATTTCGCGGTTGTGAACGGCAAATTCGAGGAAATCCGTTACCGCTGGTTTGACGAGCGTCTGAGCCATTCGCTGGCCGCCGATCAAGTAGGGTAGAACCACGCGGTTGGCACCGGCCCGGATGAGTTTTTTTTCAGAATGTTCCTGCTCTGCGCGTGCCAGGATAAACAACCCCGGGTTCAGCCCCCTGGCCGTCATGGTGATAAAGAGATTGTCGGCATCAGAGGCCACGACAGAGACGAGGCCCTTGGCCCTTTGGATCCCCGCCTCTACGAGGACATCCTCGCTCGTAGCGTCGTCGTGGATAAACGGGATGTCCGGGCTTTCAGGGGTCGAATGGATATCCGGTTCGTTGTCGATCACAATCATGGGGATCTTGCTGGCGAGCAGCTCCCGCCCGATGATCTTTCCGATGCGACCATATCCGCAGATGATATAATGGTCCTTCATCGTCCTTATCTTCATCCCTAATCTTCGCCTCCCTATGATGGACCGCACCTGGAAATCGATCATGGCCTGGGCCACGATCCCCAGGATATAGGCGATAATGCCCATCCCTGAAAAGATGATGATAATGGTGAAGATCCTTCCTGCTTCAGAGACGGTGCTCACCTCACGATACCCCACCGTGGTGATCGTAATCACCGTCATGTACAGGGCATCCAGGAAACTCCACTTTTCGATCAGCATGTATCCCGCGGTCCCGAAGGCGAGCACGCCCAGCAGGATCGTGAACCCGCGTATAACCTGCCGTGGACCCAAGGGCCTTGTCCCGGTGTCGAGCGTCATGTCTCAGGCCGACCAAAAAGAAAAGGGGCCTAACGCCCCTTCAGCGGAAGTCTCCTTACCCCGCCCGAGACTCCGGGCGGATGACATTGCAGTGAAATCGTAACGCATTCCGATCGTAACAGTCTAGCCTATGGGTATCATCCTAGCTTGATGAAACAACGTTACGGGCCGCACACGTTTCCGCGAATTTCAGGAAGTCAAGGTGATATGAAATATCGTCAAGTCACTCCGCCGGCGAAGACTTGACGGCCTCCACTGTAAATTCACTGAGATTGTCGGGCAGATTTCCGAACACGATCATAAAGGGGATCGTTGCATTCGGCTGGACGTTGAAATTCATCCGCCCCTTTCCGTACTGATTTTTCAACCCCTCGTTTATCTCCTCAAGAGACATATCCTTCATCTGCTCATCCGTCATCGTATTGCCGGCGTAAATGAGGTTCGTTTGGACGACCTGTCCCTTGTCATCCAGGAGAGAGCCCTTGATAAATATGAAATTCCGGCTCTTGGGGTAGTTGTTGGTCACCTTGCCCCTTATAACGAAAAGCTGCCCGGCCTTGTCTGATTGGACGAAAAAACCGTTCACTTCCTGGAAGGATAAACGGCGGACACCGAGATCGGTTATCTCTTGCCGCTTGGCGGGTTTCAATACGGAGAGGGAGTCCGGGATAAGGTGGGGGGCGAAGAGAAAGATCGCGGCAGAGGTGCCCAGGACCAAGACCAGCAAGAGCAGAACAAGGAGCAGGGGCCTGAGGCGCCGCGGCTTCGTCTCAGATGGAGCCGGCTCAGCGGCCTCCGGCCTCTCCTCGGCCGCCGCCTCTCTTACAGGTTCATACTCTTCCGCTCGTTCTTCTTCCAGTTCCTCCGGAGCCTCTTCGGCGGTCTCTTCCTCCTCTTCGGGTTCGGGCATCTCATCGAGTGGAACCGTCTCGAATTCCTCGTCCAACGACTCCTTGAAGGCCCTTTCAAAACCCTCCTCCCCGGCAGCCTCTCCGCGCCCTGCCTCCTGCTCTTCATCCACCAGCGTGGAATCCAGGGCCACCGTCTCTTCAAGCTCCTCCTCGGCTTCCCCTTGAGTAACCGGCTCTTCGGACGGCGCGGGCTCCGGAGGGTAGACCATGAAGGTATGCCGGCAGACCGTGCACCTGACCCGGGAGCCTTCCTTTGCGAGGAGACCATCATCTAGGTTAAATTTTGAATGGCATTGCTCACACTCAAGTAGCATCCTTCCCCTCCTGTTGATGTGCCATCAGGTAGGGCTTATCTCAAGGCGTAAATCTCAGGCAAATAGCGGTATTGCTCGTCGTAATCGAGTCCATAGCCGACCAAGAAGCCCTTCGCTACTGGAAAGCCGCAATAATCCACGTTAATCGCCACCTCCCGGCGCTCCTGTTTGTCGATTAAGGCACAGATCCTGATGGATCGGGGATTCTCGGTTTCGAATCGTTCAACGATGCGAGCCAGTGTGAGACCCGTATCGACAATATCTTCGATAATGATCACATCTCGGCCCGCAATCGGTATCTCTAAATCCTTGGTGAGCTTAACCTCGCGGCTCGTCGACATACCCGAACCGTAGCTTGCCGCCCGAATGAAATCGATCTTAGAGGGTACGGTCAGGTGCCTCACCAGGTCCGCAAAGAAAAAGACCACACCATTCAGGACACCTACCAGGACGGGTTCCTGGCCATCGTAGTCGGCCGATATCTCCCGGGCCAGTTCCTGCACCCTCTTCAGTATGGTCTCTTTGGACAGGACCAGTTCCTTTTTCAATCCAAGGTTCTCCTCGTTTGTCCCCGCAAAGCCCAAAGATATACGGGCGTAACGTCCAAAAATATTGGTTTTTTGAAGAAATGTCAATAGGATAAAGCAACTTTATCTTACTATCTCTAAAGATCGTTGCATTTTCTTTGATGTTCGATGCCGGCTCCGCCTCTTGCCACAGGAGTTTGCCCGCCTCGGGAGGGCGGCCAGATTGATCGACCGGGAGACTTCATGAAGTTGATACTCGAATTTGACATTTTTTGACATTTTAGATTCTTGAAACGCGTTAGCGCATACGATCCGTCCGGTCATGAGGGTCTCTTTTCAAAAACGAGGAATTGAGTGCAAGGTCTAGGCATAAGGCGCTACCCGAGGCGGCCGAAGGGCCACCTGGGAATAAGCCGGGCTGAGTGCCTGGGCTCATTCTGCCAATCTGCGTCGGCCGCCTTGCTTGGCAGCTTCTTCCGCGTTCGAGCGGGTATCGTTTCGTTTTTGAAAAGAGACCCCCATGGCCGGACGTTGACTTGTTTCAAAAATCTAAATTGATACGACATTTTGAGATTTTTCAACGTCTGTTCGAGTTAAGGCGTCAACGACCTCCTTTCATGAAGTTACAGCGAGGCTTCTCAAGAAACATTCTTCTTGGTGGAATCCTCGGGGACGACGGCTTGGTCGTCCGTGAAGGGCAGGGGATCCCCCTTGCGGTAGGCCAATGCCAGGCAGGTTGCGATCAGGGCCTCCCTCTCATCCACGACCTTGATCGCGTAGGTCGCCGTCTTGCGTGAGCAGTGGACCTCCTCTGCTTTGGCTCTGAGCCTACTGCGCATATCGGGCGGCCGGTGGTATGTCACCGTCATGTTCAGCGCCACGGCGAGGGTTCCGTGCGAATTGCACGCGAGCTGAAAGGCCTCGTCGATGAGGGAGAAGATCGCACCTCCATGGGTCATGCCGAAGAGGTTCGCGTTCTCAGCCTGAGGGGTCATTTCAACGGTGGCCCGACCGGGCTCCAACAGCACCAACCCCAGGCCCAGTTTGCGGGCATAGGGCTCATTTTTCATCCTCTGCTTGATCGTGTCGATGGTTCTATTGTTCATGGCATTCGTCTCCGAAGCGATTCTACAGGTGCCCTTGGACCGTTTGTGAAGAGACGTCATCCGGGTGGAGGTGGCCTTCAATGGCCCTTTCTGGGAAGAAGACCCGAAAGGCGGTGCCGCCGGAAGCGAGACAGTCCTCTTTCCCGTGACAGAACCGGCATTCGCTGATTTTTCCGTGACAAATGTCCTCGTCTCTGGGGATGAAGTGACAGCGGGTTGTATCCATATGGATTTTGAAATCATAGCGTTCAGCGAAGATCTTTATCCTGAGAAGATCGGCCCCTTTTCCACCGGCGTTGAAGTCGAACGGACGTTTGGATGAGTAGGCGATCGTCTCCTGGGTCGAGAAGAAGCCTTCGAAAATCCGCTTCTGATTCTCCGTGGTAATACCGACACCGTAGTCCTGAACCACCAACTCGACGCCATCGCCCTTTGTGTGAACCGAGATCTCGATCTTCCCCCCGTCCGGTGTATGCTCTACGGCGTTCCTTATGAGGCCGTCGACCACCTTTCTCAATACCTCCTCGGGAATCACGACCCGAGGCACCTCGGCCATGCGCGTGATGACCTCCATCTGGCGATGCGAGAATTGCGGTCGCAAGGTCTCCACCCTTTCCAGGACGTAACTGTCCAGCGGGACTTCCGCGATCTCGCTTTGCCTGGATCCGTAGATCTCTTCGATTCGGTTCCTTACGCGTTCAACGACGCTCCCTTCGCCCACCTCCTCGGCGACAAGAGATTCAAGCTCATCCGCACATTGCTCCAAAAGCAGAGCGAGGAGATCCCGAGTTTCGTATTGCCGGTTCTCCATGATGTCTTCAACCTGATATTGGATCTCCAAGATCCGTTGGACATTTCTACGAGCCCTTTCCAGGGTTGGATACCAGGAACGTTCAGGCAGTTCTACTATCTTTTTTTCGATGATATTGAGTGAGGCTGAAAGAATGGAGACGGGTGTCTTCAGCTCGTGGGAGAGACGGTTGATGACCCGGTCTTTGGCCCGATTCAGGCTCGTGACTTCCCGGTAGGCGCCCTTGACTTCCTCGGCAAACCTGGCGTTCTCGATCGAGAGCGCCACGGTTCCCGCAATCATGCTCAAGAGTTCCACGTCGGTTTGGTCGAATCCGCCTTCTTTCTTGTTAATGGCCGACAGCACGCCGATGACGCGATCACTGCTCTTTAAGGGCACGTCGAGCATACTGCGGGTATGAAAACCGAGTTGATCGTCCAGTCCGGCGTAAAAATTGGGATCTTTCGCCGTATCAGGCACGATGACCGGTTCACCGGTTTTGATGACCCTGCTCCCCACGGTAACGTTGTCCGGGTACCGAAACCGCTTCGCCCTCCTTTGGATGCCCCGGTTTTCGTGAGCCACCCCTTGGAAGAAGAGCTCGTTTCGCTCCTGATCGAGTAACACGACCAGGGCCCCCTCCACGTTGAGAACCCGTTTGATCTCGCTGCTGATGTAGTCTAAGAGGTCCTCGAGATCCGGATATTCAGGAAGCGCCCGGCTGATTCGGAGAAGGGTTTCATTGGTGGACTCCAAACGCTTTTCCGGGGTGGTGTCTCTGATGATGACCAACTCGCCGGCCGGCCGGCCCTGATGGTCCGAAAAGACGGCCCCTCTCATAATGACGTCAAGGACCCGGCCGTCTTTGGTCAGACGTTTGGTTTCGTATCTGCGAATAAATTTTTCGCGAAAAAGCCTCTGTGTGCTAACGATGGTCTCTTGCTTGAGCTCTTTTGGCACGTAGGGAATCTTCTTTCCCTCTAACTCAGTCAGAGCCCATCCAAAAGTCTCCGTGAAGGCGGGGTTCAGATAGCTCACTCGTCCATCAACAGTGAACACGACCATCGGATAGGGGATAAAATCGAGTAAGGTGCGGTAGCGACCCTGCGAATCACGATTCCCTTCGGGAGTCGGGCCGACATTCCGTTTCATGGGTGGGCGACCTCTCGCTGATACACGCTCGAATTCTTCTCCTGCAGAAGTTGTATGCCTTTGGAACTCTGTGCTCTTGGCCTTCAGGCCTGATACCATCTCTCGGCCTAGGGCCCGCGGGGAACACATCTCCGTCGACTAGCGGATTTTACTGCAGAACCGAGAATTCTGTCAGCACAATTCTGTTGTTATCCCGTCTTGCGCTGTGTTATGTTTTTGATGTTTCTTTAAGTCATCATACGGAAGCATAGCAGTTTGACCTTATCCGATTGAGCTTTTTCAAAAACTCACATTGAAGCATCCGGCGCTCTCGCGCGAGGCATCTTTTTAAAATGTCGGCGGAACTCCGCCGAAGCCGCCCGGCTTGGCCGTCTGGGTTTCTTCACGGTGGTCTGTCGCCATTCCGCCCTGTGTGTCCGCAGGGGGCGTCCGGGCGAAGGCGGGTGATACACGAAAACGCTTTTTCGGATGCGTCTCGCTTCGGGAAGAAGGGCTGATGCCTCATCGAGATCTAAAAATCCCTAAGGCGACCATCACGAGACTCTCCCTCTACTGCCGGCAGCTGGAACTCCTTGAATTTGACGGCTACCGAATGGTCTCTTCGGAAAAGTTGGCCTGGCTGTGTCAGGTTAATCCCGCCCAGGTTAGGAAAGACCTGGGCTACTTTGGTGAATTTGGGGTTCGGGGAGTGGGTTATGACGTCAGGGACCTGAAACAGCAGATCAAGAAGATCCTGGCGATCAATCGGGTTTGGCATATGGGAATCGCGGGGGTCGGAAACCTAGGCACCGCCCTGCTTCATTACCAGAACTTTCAGAACCGGGGCTTCAAGTTTGTTGCCGCCTTTGACACCGATCCTGAGAAGATCGGCAAAGTAGTCGCCTCCGGTATTGAGATCAGGGATATAAAAGAGCTCAAGAGGACTGTCGAGGAACTGAGCTTGGAGATCGGTGTGATCGCAACTCCACCCTCCGTTGCCCAAGAGATAGCTGATCTCTTTTTGGATGCCAAGGTCAATGCAATCCTCAACTTCTCTCCAACTCAGATCCATGTCCCTGACTGCTGTTTGGTCGAAAACATCGATTTCACCATTAAGCTCGATGTCCTCACTTACAAGCTCAAGAATGAACTGGCGGCCTGAATCGGGCTCGGGGTGGGCAGATGCTCTCGTTTACGGCCGCACCCGGGCCCTTTCAGGAGGTGTGCATGGAGATTATCCAGCGGCCACGGAGGACGGCTAACGACTATGAGCACTCGTTTTTCGCCGCGATCGACTGGTGACATCAGAGGGTTTCGACGGGTGCCCTTTAGTGAAATACCTGGCATAAGAAATGCAAAGCTGGTAACGGTTTTGTTTCTGGAAACGCCTTGGCGCATCATCATCCTCGTGTCGTTCATGCAGCGATGAGAGCAAAGGGAGGCTAACATGAATAGGGGATCATGGGGGCTATTGCTGGTCATATGCTTGTGCCTTGCTGTGACCTGTTTGGCTGCCCCCGAGGAAGAAATCACCGGGCCACGGTTGATCATGAAGGAGAGGTTCTTCAACTTCCAGCAGGTCCCGGAAGGGGAAATCATCGAACACACCTTCACGATCTCCAACGGCGGGTCCGAGACCCTTGTGATTGAAGAGGTGAAGCCCGGCTGAGGTTGCGCCGTGGCCGACTACGATAAGGCCATTCCCCCGGGCGGGGAAGGAAAAATCACCCTGAAGGTCAATACGAGGAATTACGACGGCTGGATCTCCAAGCGTGCGCAGGTCCATACCAATGATCCGCGTCGTCGGGTCGTGAAACTAACGCTCAAGGCGTTTGTCAAGGTTGCTATTCAGCTCTCACCTCGATATGTCTACCTCAAGGGCGAGCCCGGTCAGACGGTTACCAGGGCGGTCGAGATTTCAGCAAGACTCGATAAGCCCTTACGGATCGAAACGGGGCGTTTTACCCTCGATGCCAAGGTGAACTATCACATCGAGGAGGTCGACAAGGGAAAGAGATATCGCATCCTTTTCACGAACGTTCCGGGGCCGTCGGAATCATTCCGCGGGCTACTCGAGCTCATGACCAATTACCCCGAAAGGCCGAGGATCAGCATCCCGATAAGGGGAAGGTTCGTGGGTTGATGTTCGATTCCCTTAGAACTTGCTCGTATCCTTGAAAAAATCACTGATAAATACCACCCCGGCCTCCTCCATCTCCAAGATCGTGACACCCTCGTTCTCATAGGGCTCGTTTCTCCGGTTGAGACCGTGGTTCTTCCATTGAACAGCAGCGGTGTCACCTTCAACGATTCTTCGTTGAATATCGAATGCGAGCTTGGGATATTGGCGGAACAATATCGTGAAAAATCTGAGGATGCGTGCTCTCCCCCTCAACGGCTTTGTCTTCGGAAAGTAAAACTCCGCATGTTCTGCGAGCAGCCCCTCAAACCGCCCCAGATCGCGACGATTGATGACATCAAAGAACTCCTCCACCCGCCGATCATTGTGCGCCATGATACCTCCTTGAGACCGTATGTCTCCGTTTTGAGCTCGATCTTTTTATGCAAACCGTCAAACGTACCGAAAAGGCTTATTAATGGGCTCCGGGCCACCCCAGAAAAAGAAGGCCACAGCTCCCAAGACTGTGGAGATTTTCTCAGACGGCGCCTGTAGCGGCAATCCAGGCCCAGGGGGGTACGGCGCGATCCTGAGATATGGTGCGAAGACAAAGGAGATCTCAGGGTGCGACCCCAACACCACGAACAACCGGATGGAAATGAGGGCCGTGATCGAGGCCCTGAAACATCTGAAACGGCCCTGCAACATCAGGATCGTCACCGACTCCAACTATGTTGTGAGAGGGATGACCGTTTGGATCCCGGGTTGGATCAGACGAAACTGGGTCAATTCGCAGAGGAAACCCGTCTTGAATCGGGATCTTTGGGAGGAGCTTCTGCGTTTGAGTCGCCCTCACCACATCGAATGGGAATGGGTCAAGGGCCATGAAGGCCATCCTGAGAATGAGCGTTGTGATGAACTGGCCAGAAACGCCATCAGAGACTGTCGATGAAAAAGTAGCAACGTTCCTGGCTGAGCACGAGGTCATCTAGGTGCATGGAAAAGATGTGGATCGAGACGTGCAGCTATTTGACCAGCGGGATTTACCTGCTCACGAGCCGTCACAACGACGAAATAAACGGCATGATCGCCTCGTGGGTCACTCAGGTATCCTACGACCCGCCTTTAATTATGGCCGCCATTCATCAAAATCGCGCATCGCACCGATTGATATCTAGGAGCGGTCGGTTCGCCTTGCACATACTCAATGCTCGGCAGGAAGATTTCCTGAGCCGGTTCAAGGGCCCCGACCCACGGGCGAAATTCAAGGATGTTGAATGGAAGCCCGGCCTCACTGGCTGCCCGATTCTGACGGAGTGTATTGGCTATCTGGAATGCGTGACATCGGAGAGCTATAAACCCGGAAACCATACCCTCTTTGTTGGAAAGGTGATTGATGCGAAGATCCTGTCTCCTGGAGAACCGATGATCTCCCGGGGACTTGATCACATCTACCTTGGCCGAGATTGAGGGACACCCGTGATCGAGACATGGTCGGGATACGCAATTGGAGGCGACAAAAGGGAAAATAGATAAGAATATTAAGCTCTTGACTGATATTTCTCGTTATGCTATAATTTTGTGGGTTGTTGGAAAAAGTCGATCTTTTTTCATCCGGCCCATTTATCATCGCCGTGCCGAAGCTATCGAAAAGCCGACTTCTCAGAGGCTGATGGAAAATGTCCAGATGCAAGGCTTCCGAAACCGGG
>CAZAGT010000125.1:0-13056 GCA_964484515.1 uncultured Desulfobacteraceae bacterium
GGCCTGTATCGCCCATGGCCCAGAAATTATCCTTCTCCCCGAGGCGAACTATTCTATCGGGGGGAACACCGACTTTTCGTTCCCACAGATCGAAGGCCTCATCGTCATCCTTATAGACTGAAACGTAAAGCTTCTCTCGCGGAAGGCCGTAACCCTCCGTCAGAAGCTCCCAGGCCCACAGGATCGCTTCTTCTTTGAAATAGTCCCCGAACGAGAAATTACCGAGCATTTCAAAAAAGGTATGGTGCCTGGCCGTATGGCCGACGTTCTCGAGATCGTTGTGTTTGCCGCCCGCCCGAACACATTTCTGAGAGCTGGCGGCCCGGGTATACCCGCGAATTTCCTCACCCAGGAAGAGGCGCTTGAACTGGACCATGCCCGCATTGGTGAATAAGAGCGTGGGGTCGTCCCAAGGAATGAGGGGTGCACTTCTTACGATTTCGTGACCCTGGTTTCGAAAATAGTCGAGAAACTTCTGTCTAACGTCTCTAAAATTCATCCGATTATCCCGTCTTGATTGTCCAGGTATTTAGGTTGAAGGCTTGAGGATTTGAGCCAACTCATATGCTTGAAGCCCTGCGGGACATGGCATAGGAAGCCCTTTTCCTTCTGGTTGCTTCCTTCCAGCTTCTACCTTCAGTCTATCCACCTGAAGCTCGTCGCCTATTCTGCTTTCTGTTCTTCAGGGTGCTCCCTGGACTTTTTGAGACCGGTCTTTTCGAGCACCATGTCGGCAATTCGGTCGCGGATGTCCACATTTTCCGTCAGGAATCGCTTGGCGTTTTCCCGTCCCTGTCCGATCCTCTGGCCGTCAAAGGAATACCAAGCACCGCTCTTTTCAATGATCTCGAGCGAGACGCCGATATCAAGAATGTCCCCTTCTTTGGAGATGCCCTGCCCGTAGATGATATCGAATTCGGCGTTCTTGAAGGGCGGCGCGATCTTGTTCTTGACCACCTTGACCCTGGTGCGGTTACCCACGACCTGATCACCATCCTTAATAGCCCCGATGCGGCGGATGTCGAGTCGCTGAGTTGCATAGAACTTCAAGGCATTACCGCCGGTGGTCGTCTCGGGACTGCCAAACATGACCCCAATCTTCATTCGGATCTGGTTGATGAAAATCACGCAGGTCCGCGATTTGCTGATCGTGGCGGTCAGTTTGCGCAGGGCCTGTGACATGAGCCGTGCCTGCAAGCCCACATGCTGATCACCCATGTCACCCTCGATCTCGGCACGCGGCACGAGGGCGGCGACCGAATCGATGACCAGGACGTCGATAGCGCCGCTGCGCACCAGGATTTCGGCAATGTCCAAGGCCTGCTCGCCGGTGTCAGGTTGAGAGACCAGTAGGCCGTCCACATCGACACCAAGCTTGCGAGCATAACCCACGTCAAGGGCATGCTCCGCATCGACGAACGCGACCATTCCTCCCTTTGCTTGCGCCTCGGCGGCGACGTGGAGCGCCAGGGTCGTTTTCCCGGATGACTCGGGGCCGTAAATCTCCACGACACGACCCCTGGGCACGCCGCCGATCCCCAAAGCCAGATCCAACGACAGGGCGCCGGTCGAGATGGCCGGTATGTCTAGGACATGATCCTCTCCCATCTTCATGATGGAGCCGCGGCCGAATTGTCTCTCAATCTGTGATATCGCCTGTTCGACCGCCCGCTGCCGATCCTTCGATTCTGCCATGGTTTCCCCCATTCCTCTTTTGTTGCCAAATCGCCGTCATTTCAACTCACGAAGCGGATGAAGCCCAACGATCTCTATTCCTCGCCTGAGAGTGGCCAGGCCTTCAGTTTGGTATAGACGGCCCCGCCCGGCCGGAGATCACTTTTGAAGAGGACCAGTTCGTTCAAAGGCCAGTCGGCGCTTGTCAGGTCCCGGTAGGTCTCCAGGAGTACACCTAAGTTCCTTTGTCCGCCGCCGCCCCGGCCTTTTCGCATCCTCCCCAGCGTTAGGTGAGGCTTGAATGCTCTCTTTTCCAAACGGATCCCGAGGGGCTCGAGTTCCCGCTGGAGTGCATCTCGAAAGAGGGACATCCTGTCGGTGTCCCCCTGAAGTCCGAGCCATATGACCCTTGGATTTCGTTCGCTGGGGAAGCAACCTATGCCCCGCAATGATACATCAAAGGGTCTGTAATTCAAGCAAACTCTTTGGCCCGCAGCTTCGATGGCAGGGACGTCCACCTCCCTGACATGACCCAGAAAAACCATCGTTAGATGGATGCCCGCGGCCCTAACCCACCGTACGTCACGGGTGGTCTCGGCGGCCTCGGCCAGCACACGGGAGACGATCTTCTTGATCTCCGGCGCCAGTTCAAACGCCAGGAATGAACGGATGACCATTGAGATGCCTACGAACCCAATCCATTGCCATCAGGGCGGCATGTGATTTGATTTCTTCTCGTGAGCCTTTGAATCGATATCTCTCGCAAAAGGTATCATGGTGCAATGCCAAGCCGATGTGGACCGTTCCCACCGGCTTTTCGATGGTCCCGCCCTCAGGACCCGCAATTCCTGTAACGGCAAGACCCATGTCGGTTTGGAATCGACGCCGGACACCCTCGGCCATTTGACGAGCGGCCGCAGCGCTCACGGCGCCGTGCGTGTCGATTGTCTCTTTGCGGACCTGCAACAAGTCCACCTTGGCCTGGTTACTATACGCGACGATACCTCCCATGAAGTAGTAGGAACTACCCGGCGCCGAAGTCAAGAGGTGGCCGATGAGGCCGCCTGTGCACGATTCGGCAACCGCCAGCGTAAGTGACTTCTCACGCAGGCGCTCTCCGAGCACGCTGGCCATAGTCTGGTTTCCGACAGCAAAAACAAAGGGCTGCAGGCGGGTGCAGATTTCCTGCTCCATTCGTTCAAGATCCTCTTTTATGGCATCTTCCGCCCGCGTGGTGCTGAAAAGACAAACATAGTGTGCGGGAAAGGCCCGGCGGAGCTCGACAGAGATACCAGGCGCGCCGCGTACGAGGTCCGCTATCCGCGCCGCAATCTCAGACTGCTCCAACCCGTAGACCTTTATGACCCGCTCCCCAGGAGTGGGAAGCGATCTCTCGCTCTCGCTTTCACAACCGTTGGTGACGTTCTCGCTGTCCATATCGAATCGAATGAGATTAATGAGCGTTGAGGAGTACTCAGGGGACTGTCGAAAAACCTTCTCCTGAGAGGTTGATGGAAAATACCCAGATACAAGGCTTCCGAAACCGGGGACCCGCCCCGAAGGGGTGGGGACTGAGCCGAGCGAAGCGAAGGTAAAGAATTCCCGAGGAATGAGGCGTACATAGGAGTACGCCGCAGTGACGAGGGATAAGGGTAACGCAGCCCTTCGGCTTAGCTCAGGGCCGTGAGTCCTTCGACTCTGCTCAGGACCGTGAGCCTGCCGAACGGCCTGTCGAACGGCAGATGGGCGTTTTCCGACAGCCTCCAGGTATGTAGGTTGCCTGAGTAGTCTCAGGTGACCAACAAAACCAATAGCAAGCGAGTTGCAAAGTGAGCATAGACCCCAGCGAGGAGATCATCGACGACGATTCCGGTACCCCCCGAAATATTCCTTTCCAGTGCTCTAATCGGAAACGGCTTGAGGATGTCGAATACCCTGAACAGGACGAAGGCCAAGAGCAAGACGGTCCAGGACGTGGGCAAAAAGAGAACCGTCAGCAGGAAACCGGCGACCTCGTCGATGACGACCTCAGAGGGATCTTTCTTCCCCAAAAGCTTTTCACAAAGGCCTGCGGACCATATGGCCAGGACGATGAGAATGATCAGGAACGAAACCTTGAACACCGGTGTAGCGTGGCTCAAAATCAGGATAAGCGGTAACGACGCAACCGTGCCAAATGTCCCCGGAGTAACCGGCAGCGACCCAACGCCAAACCAGGTGGCAAGCAAGAGGCCGGCCTTACCCCGCAGATCGGCGTCTGAGAAGGCCTTCCTCAAGGCGCGTCTATCAATGTGAGGTAGACGTATCAAGTGGTAAACGGCTCCATCGTGGTTGTGATTACCATCCGCGTTACAGCCTATTCAGCGACAGGACCCAACGGTAAAGCTCTCTTAGTGGTCGTCCGGTGGCTTCGGTTATCTTTCGACAGGCCTCATATTCCGGCAAAAACGCATGGGTGCCGTTGGGACGCAGGACCTTCTTCACCTTGAGCTTCCCCCAGGGACTGTCCACGTCCAATAGCTCTCGGCGAAGAAAGCAACGGCGCCTGACATGGAACCGGATTCCGTTGCTGATCCCTTCCCGGTCAAGGATCGCGCGAAGGTCATCTCCAAGCTGAGGATGACACATGACCTGGAGCATGATACCGGGTTGGCACCGATTGCGCTGTACCGGCAGATAGACCACATCCAGCGCCCCCGCCGTCAGCAGCCGGTCCATCAGAAACCCCAACCATTCCGGATTCGTGTCGAACAGGGTTACCTCCATCAGGGAGACCATGTCTTGGTTCATTTCGGACTGATCATATCCGATCATGATGCGCAGGAGGTCGGTCCTCTCGGGCTGAACCGGTTTACCGAGACCGTAACCGACCCTTTCAACGGTCAAAGGGGGCAGGTGACCCGAGTCCGTCGCTAGCCCCCTAGTCAGGGCGGCAGCCACAGGCGTAACGTCAACACCAGACGGATTCGCACCATCGGTGGGTGTATCCTCCGAAGAGGACGAGGCTATGATTTCCCCCGCCTGCCAGGAGCTTGATATCCTTTTGACACCCAACGATTCAAGTCCGAGCACAGTGCCCACGACCATGATGAGCGAACGAGCGATACCCCTTGCCCTATCTGGCCCCTTCTTGAGTTGTGCCGCGCCATTTGCCAGAGCGAGATCCTCGCAGATTTGAACGCACCTCAGGCTAGCTGCCCGGCTAAGGGCGACGCCCTGGATGACCTCCATGATCTCTTCTCGGGCTACGGCCTTGCATTTCCCTTCGACCGTCAGGCGCAGGCCCTGGATTTGTCCCGCCTCGCCCTGCTCCACCTTCAGCTTAAGCTCCTCGAGGGAGAGTGATCCAAGGGTGTCTTGGAGGAGTTCAAAGTCAAGACCTGCATCCACAAGGGCTCCCAAAAACATCTCCCCGCTGAGGCACCCCATACCATCAAAGTAAGCGACCTTCATGAATTCTCCTAGGGTGGGTTCATTGCGAGCGCGATCATGCCATCGAAATACCCATTACACAAGATCGATCTGCAATTCTACTGGGCAAAGGGTCTTGATCGGCTGAAATCGGGCAGGAAAGGAGAGTCCTCCCTTTGCTTCGAGCCGCACTTCTCAGGGAATTGCACATAAAGGTGCTCGAATCCCAATTCAAGCGCGTGCCCGTAAACCCGGTCAAACTCTCCCTGCGTGATGTGACGGTTCAGATTCGGGTGCCGCAATCGCCTTACAGGCGTGTACTGCGACATGATGCTCAGTGGCAAACGAGGACCGAATTCCAGAAACAACGTCGTGATCGCCCTGATCGAGTTCTCAACCGCCCCCGGAAGGATCAGGTGTCTCACCAAAACGCCCTTTCGAGCCGGTGTCCCCACATCCCCGGCAGCATCGAGAAACCCCTTTTGTTTGACCATCTCCACAATGGCCTCGAGGGCGACTTGCGGGTAATCTCTACAGCTTGAGAGCGTGGCGGCCATAGCCGCGTCAGCGTACTTGAAATCGGGCAGGTAGATATCCGCATACTCTTCAGCATTCCTGAGCAAGGCCATGGTCTGGTAGCCGGAGACGTTCCAGACGATCGGTAGATGGAACCCATTATCCCGGCAGAGTGATACCAGGCGTAAGGCATGGGGGAAGAAGTGGTCAGGTGTCACGAGGTTGATGTTATGAACGCGATTTCTTTGGATCATCTCGCCGACCTCGCGGTAGAGTTCCCCCACGCTGACGGTTCGTCCAAACCCATCTCTTGAGATCTGACCGTTCTGACAGTAGGTACACCGCAACGAGCACCCGGTGAAAAAGATCGTTCCCGATCCGTATCGACCCGTGATGGGGGGTTCCTCGCCATGGTGAGGTCCCACGTAAGCCACGCGCAGACTACCGCCTTCGCCGCAAAATCCTAAGGCGGCAGTCTCCTGGTCACGCAACCGGTTCGCCCCGCAATGCCGCGGGCACAGCTGACAATTTTCGAACAGGCCAAGATAAGCGGCTTCTCGTCGGTCGCTTCCAGCGCGAGGTATACCGCCTGAGTGAAGTCTGGCTTTCGATTCGTGCACTTCTTGTGTCATTTTCTTGACATTAGTCAAACCAAAGTCGACTTCTTAGCTCAGCCGGGTCCAAGTCATCCCGATAGGCGAAGAGGGCCGGGGTTCCACCGGTGTGGATGAAAACCACGGCATCGTCCGACGTCAAACGGCCTTCTCGGATATGCTCCGCGAGGGCAGCACAGGCCTTGCTTGTATAGACCGGGTCCAGGAAGATCCCTTCCGTTCTGGCCATGAGCTTGATCATCTCGACGCCTTCCGCCGTGACCCTACCGTATCCCGCCCCCACATAGCCATTCGAGTTGGCGACATCTTCGGAGTTGACTTCAATGGGAAGGTCAAGGCGTGCAGAACCGTGCTTCAGATAGGTCGTGATCAATCGAGGAATATCCGGCTCCCAATCGGCAGGGGTGATACCCACGATCCCGACGCTGCTTCCCAGGGCCCGTTTCCCTAATTCGAGGCCCGCCTGGGTCGTATCCAAGGAAGATACATAGATATGCGTTGGATCGAGGCCCAAGGCCGAGGACTGTTCGACGATTTCACAAAAGCATTCGGTGTAGGCGATCACATCCGGTGCGAGATCCTCGTCATTGGCCATTCTGACCACGCGGGGCCGCTTACCCCGAGCCCTGAGGCGGTCCGAAAGGGCATACAGCGCCCGGTTCTGTTCTTCCGGAGTCGCATCGATCACGTGAACGTGTGCTCCGGCGATGAGGTCGAGGAGGAAATTCCCTTGGATGTCATTGTCTGTTTCTCCTCGGATCCTCCGCAAGACGAGATGCACCTCGAGCCCGAGGGCATTGCAGGCGGCCGTTAGTTGGCGACAGTAATTGGACTGCACCGCGGCACCGCCGATCACGGTATCAGCCCCTTCGGCCACGACCTCTGCCAGCAGAAAATCGAACATGCGGGTCTTATTGCCCCCAAGGGCCAAGCCGGTCTGATCATCCCGTTTCATGTATATTCGTGGACCACCTAGGGCCCGCGCAAATCGCGGAACTTCATGGAGTGGTGTCGGGAGAAAGGCAAGTTTTGCGCGCGGCAGCCTGTCGATCCTGCTTCTCAGAGCTTGAACGGTTATGGGGATCTGCATTTCATTTCTCCTTGAGTTTGAAGGGCAACGAGCAGCGCGGGGGCCTTTGAGCGGCTCTTGCCAGTGGCAGGGGATTTGCACCATAGAAACATATCCGGACCCCCATTGGCTGCCCTGTTCGCCATCGGCCAGATGGTAGGGAAAAGGGAAAACCCTGTCAATCGCGATTCAAGGACGTTCTTTGGCTATCCGATTGACATCTTCGAACGTTTTGACTAATTCGCGGAGGATATCCCATGGAAGCAGCAAAGGTAGCGAAACCCAACCGAACCCATCGGAGAGGCAGTCGTATGGAGTATTCTATCAGCCCGGAGGGCGAGAAGTTCAAACTTCCCGATGAGGAGGATTACCGCAAAGAATACGAGCGGCTATTCAAGCTCGTGGAACGCCGCCGGACCGAAGGTCACGAGATTGTGGTCGTGATGGGGTTGGGTTTTGTGGGGGCCGTCATGGCTGCAGTCGTCGCCGATTCGGTCGACAAAGAAACGGGCAAACCGAACAAGTTGGTCATCGGCATGCAGCGACCGAGCATTCGCAGCTACTGGAAAATACCGCTGTTCAATCGTGGGATATCCCCGATCAAGGCCGAGGACCCCGAAGTCGCCCCTATGATCGAACGGTGCGTCAATAAGAAAAAGACGATGACCGCTACCTTTACGTACGATGCGCTCAAGCTGGCCGATGTGTTGGTGATCGATGTTCAATGCGATTTTCTCAAACAGGAATTAGGCAACCTCAGGAGCGGCCATGCCGACATCAGCGCCTTGGAGGATAGCTTCAAGATCATCGGCGAGAAAATCAATCCCGACTGCCTGGTCTTGATAGAGACCACCGTTCCACCGGGAACGACAGAGTACGTGGCCTATCCCCTGATCAAGAAGGCCTTCAAGAAGAGGAAGATCGAGGATGAACCCCTCCTAGCACACAGCTTTGAGAGGGTCATGCCGGGACGGAATTACGTGAGCTCCGTGAGGGACTTCTGGCGGGTCTGCAGCGGTATCAGCGATCGCAGCCGTGAAAGGGTCACCAAGTTCCTCTCCGACGTCTTGAACGTGGATAAATGCCCGTTGACCGTGCTGGACAAACCCCTCGAAAGCGAGACCTGCAAGATCGTGGAAAACAGCTATCGTGCTACTATCCTAGCATTTCTGCATGAATGGAGTCTCTTCGCGGAAACCAACGGTGTGGACCTGATCAAGGTGATCAATGCCATCAAGGTGCGACCGACCCACAGCAATATCATCTTTCCGGGGCCGGGTATCGGGGGTTATTGCCTTCCCAAAGATGGTGGACTGGGACTATGGGCTTACAAGCACCTGATGGGGTTCGAAAATGACGACATGTTCAGGATTACACCTGAAGCGATTGACATCAATGATACGAGGGCACTCCATGCCACCCAGTTGGTGCGCGATGCGCTTCGCAACATGGGCAAGATCGTGGCCGCCTCCCAAGTCGCAGTGCTAGGGGCCTCCTACCGCGAAGACGTCGGTGATACACGCTATAGCGGCTCCGAGATCATTGTGCGGAAACTGACCGAAATGGGGGCCGAGGTCAAGGCCCACGATCCCTATCTGAACCACTGGTGGGAACTTGAGAAGCAGGAAACCTACCCCTCCGCGGGAACCAGTTGGTCAAGGTTCTTTCGCAACCAGGAACAACTGCAGGGCTTCTCCATGACGCCCAACTTGAAAGACGCTTTAAAGGGGAGTGATGCGGTGGTGCTGGCGGTCCGTCACCAGCCGTATCTTGAACTCGAGCCGGATGACGTCGTAAAGATGGTCGGCGGCGCCATGGCTATCGTAGATTGTTTCGGGATCCTGAAGGATGAAAAGATCGAAAGATATTTCGAGCTGGGTTGCGAGGTCAAGGGCTTAGGCCGCGGTCATATCAACCGCATCAAGGATAAGATTCGAAAGCGAAAAATGGGTGAGGCGTAATTTTTAAGGTAAATAGGCAGAGGGTGGGAGGTAGAAGGTTCCTGATGCAACGTTAATTAGAGCTTCGAGCACAGGGTCCGCTTCAAATACTTCAGCCTTCAGTCTTTAACCTAAATACACTACTGTCCAAAATAAATCAAAATCGGCATTCTTGGCCTGATAAGTACCTCATATTACTTAATGCCCGCCATCACCCAGAATTCAGGTTCTCCTAAGGCGGAAATGCTGTCCAAAATCTGCAACGTTTGCGGACTGTGCGTTTACACATAGGGACAAAGCGCCAAAAGCATCAAAACAAGGCTATTCTGACAGCCATCCGTTGTTCCAGTGTGGGACCATTCATTCGCCAGCCCGAAATGCTGTCCAAGAAAAAAACCGATTTTGGACAAGAGTGACCTAAATACCTATTTGAATACCTGACCAGTCGTTAGCCGCTCTTGCTCCCCCGGCCGCTGAACCCCAACAGCAGTGCTGCCACAACGGTCAAGGCGAGGGTTCCCCACAAGGCCGAGGCGGTGGCCCAGACCGGATATCCTTCATAGCTAGGAAAGTCCTTTAAGAACCCGTTCACCAGGACGTAGAGTAGGGCGAGGGGGACGATGACCTTGATCATCAAATCAAACCATCCGCCTATCCTTATTTCCGACAGGGCGTTGACCTCCTGCCTTAATTTCCCGGCTCCATAGGACCAGCCGATGATCAGGACCTGAAGCAAACCGCACAAGATCAAACCGTAATAGCCCGCCGCCCGATCCACGATGTCCAGCCAGTAGAGACCTGATCCGGCTGAAAATACGAAGAGGCCCAGGAGGAATCCGGCTACAGTGACTATAAAGGCGGACTTTCGAGTTGATATGCCCCATTTGTCAGATATGGGAGTGCAAACCGCCTCGGCCAACGAGAAGGCCGAATCGATTCCCAAGACCCACAGGCACATAAAGAAGATGATTCCGATGATCTGACCTCCAACCGGCATCATCGAAATCGCAATCGGAAAGGTCTTGAATGCCAGGCCGACACTGGCCCCGGCCACCTTCTCGATCGGCTGGTTCAATTGCAGCGTCAGAAAGCCCAAGGTGCTAAACACGGCAAAGCCGGCAAAGAAGGACGTACCGCAGTTTGCTAGAGACGTAATAATCGCGTTGTTATTGACCTCCTCCTTCGGAGGGTTATAGCTCCCATAGGCGCACATGATACCGACGCCGAGGGAAAGGGTAAAGGCGATCTGGCTGATCGCCGCAAACCAGACCTCGCTCTCCAAAAGAGCGGAGAAATTTGGGGTGAGATAGAAATTGAGCCCCTCTACCGCCCCGGGCAAGGTGATCCCGCGGATGAAGAGGATGACCAGCAGGCACCAGGGAAGGATCACCGTCCATTTGACCAGCTTGCCGAGTCTCTCCGGACCCTTGTAGATGAACCAGTAAATGGCGGCCCAGGAAAAGGCAAGGGTGGTGATGATCGGCCACTGATAGCCTCCCCAGGCGCCCGGTCCCGATGTCAGCCCGAGTGTTTGCTGGAAAAAAGGTCCCACGCCGTCGGCGGCAGCGGATCCCCGACCCCATGCCAGCGTTGCAGACGAGACCAGGTAAACCACCGACCAGGCCATGATGACCGTATAGTAGCTCACAATGACGAAAGCGATGAGGATGGAAAGCCACCCGGCCCACTCCCATTTTTTTCCGATGCGCGCCATGGTTCCGGGGGCGCCGCGCTGCATGATTTGTCCCATCCCGATTTCGGCAATAAACCATGGGATTCCGATGGCAAGCAGGCTGATGAGCCAGGGAACCAGGAAGGCGCCTCCGCCATACTTATAGGTCAGATAAGGGAAACGCCAAACATTGCCCAATCCGATGGCCGATCCGATCGCGGCGAATACGAAACCCCATCTCGAGGGCCATCTCTCTCTTGCCGACACGTGTCACCTCCCTCACACCACTGCTATTCAGTTCGCAGGAACACTTTGAATGAGCCATCATGGTAAGACTGGGCGCTGCGAGGAGCAGTCCCTTTGTCAGTCGCTTGCTAGGTATCTTTCCAGGTTTCTGCGGAGGGAATCGGGCCAGATGTCCGCATGAAGAAATAGATTGACCTCCTCCTTGGTCAACGATTTCAGGACGTCAGGTGGTAGATGTCTAAGGGCCACCAATCGCTTGGGGTCCGGTTTTTGATCGGGTGGCGGTTGGTTGGGTTTGGTCATTGAGGATTAAGTTCTATGGATGCATTCTTTCGCAGAACTTATTAGAATGGATTCCGGTAAGTCAAGGGTAAACCGGGTTTAGGAGAATCCCGACTTGTCGGGACGCAGGGTGGAAAAGGACCATTTCTCGTATGAAACTTCATGAAAGGAGATCTCTAATACCTTAACGCCCGGCCATGGGGGTCTCTTTTCAAAAGACGAAACGTTACCCGCTCTAACGCTGAGGATGCTTGCAAGCAAGGCGGCCGGAGCAGACTCGGAGTATGCGCCAAGGCTGTCAGTCCGGCTGATACCGCCGGAGGCCCTCCGGCCGCCTCGGGTAGCGCCTTATGCGGAGACAACGCACTCAATTCCTCGTTTTTGAAAAGAGACCCCCATGGCCAGGCGAACAGTCTCTAATGCCAAATTCGAGCACCAACTTCGTGAAGTTTCACGGGCGATCAAACCGGCCGCCCTCCCGAGGCGGGTAAACCTTAACGGTCAGCCGCGGGGCTGGCCGGAAACGAGGGGGAGGCAAGGATGGACTACGAAACCATCACATATGAGGTCCCTGAAGAGGGGATTGGGGTGCTGGGCCTCAATCGGCCGCGCAAGATAAACGCGGTGAGCCAAAAGATGATGGAGGAACTGGAGGACTTTTGGGGCGATCGGCTGTATGACCTGGAGACTCGCGTTCTCATCCTGCACGGCCAAGGAGAAAAGGGTTTTTGTTCAGGCCTGGATATGAGGGAGGCGATGAAAGATCTCACCGACATGAATACGGATGCCTTCTATCGATTTCAAAGTCGGCTGGGGCGACTGAATCTCCTCATGCGGCGGGTTCCACAACCGATCGTTTGTGCCGTGCATGGGCCGGCGGTGGGACTTGGGTTGAGCTTTGCGCTGGCCTCTGATCTGAGGGTCATCAGTCAAGACGCCCGTTTTTCGGCGGCCTACATCAACATCGGGTTGGGTGGCGCGGATATGGCGTGCAGCTATTTTCTGCCCCGACTCATCGGCGCCGGACGAGCCTATGAGTTCATGCTGACCGGAAATTTCATGTCCGCTGCGGAGGCCCTGAGCCTCGGTATGGTCAGTCGCCTCGTGACGCGGGAAGAGCTCCTGGATACAGCCATGGAGCTGGCGCGCACGATGAATACTAAGAATCCGATGGGACTGCGTCTGACCAAGGAGGCGATCAATATGAACCTTGATGCCGGCGGTCTGGAGCAGGCCCTGAATCTGGAGGATCGAAACCAGGCCCTCCTGGTCGCCCGGGGCAGGCTGCAGCAGGAAGAGAAGACGAGCAGGTATTTTTAGCGCTCAATCAGCAGGAGGCAGAGGCGTGAATCCGAGTGGGAGGCTTCCGATATCTTTTCTTTAGTTCCGGGTCTCCCGGGCGGGTCTTTTCTGCGACTTATCTGCGGGGGAGTTCTGCCCCCTCCGACATTCTCCACCTTCGGTGGAGCTGCGGTTTCCCCCACTGATAAGTCGCGAAAAAACGACGCCCTCCCGACAGTCACCCCGAAAAGACATCGTAATCCTCCCACCGTTGATGCTGAGGACTGTTTTTTAATGGTTCATCCGGCAAATGCCGGGGTGTCGATAATGGTTGAATGAGATACGGGTGGT
>CAZAGT010000126.1:0-12993 GCA_964484515.1 uncultured Desulfobacteraceae bacterium
GTAGCGCCTTATGCTGAGACAACGCACTCAATTCCTCGTTTTTGAAAAGAGACCCTCATGGCCGGGCGTCAGACGACGAACAATCTCAAAATGTCGAATCCGAATACCAACGAACTCTCCCGGTCGCTCAACCTGGACGCCCTGCGGCAAGCGGCGGCGCCGGCTGGAAACTAGTCCAGGATCTTGGGTTCAAGGGCCTCAAAAGGCATCATCGCTTGAAGGTGCCCGCCCATTTCTTCGTAGTCCTTCAAGGTCATCGTGTACTCGATCGGGCAGATAACGGCAGGCGTGGGGGTCCAACTGAAAAATCCGGTTTGGACCCTGCCGACATCGACCATGAAGTTGATGCCGCCTCCGGGAAGAACGAAGGTCGGAGCGCCGCCAATCGTCAAATGGACCTTGGCCGCGTGGACGGCCTGAGTCAATTTCACCGGATAACGTGTAACGCCGGCGCGAGCACTGCCGCCCGCGCCCCCCATGAAGATCCCGGAGACGAGGGAGGGTTCACAGCTGTCAGCGATAGCCGCCACGGCCTTTTGAGCTGATTTCGTAAGCGGGATCTCACGCAATTCCCCGTCCGCCTCCAGCTCGAATAGGGCCGCCTTCCGACCCGTGGTCTCAGTCACCAGGATGCGCATCCCGGCGGAAGCCACATTTTCATCGACCCCCGCGATCACATCCCTTGGATCGAGGATTGTTGTCCCGCCCCAGCCCGGGCCGTGATCCCCAAAATAGCGCCCCGGCGTGCTCTGCCTGAACCGGAGTCTGATACCTGAGGGGCTGACACCCTCAAAGACACCGGCCGCGTGTTCACTCAACAGCCCCGTGATATGTGAATCGAGGACGATAACTTCATTCGCCGAGTCTTTAAGGAGGGGGGCGAAAAGGCCCAGGGTGGCGCTACCGCACCCCACGCGCATCTTCTCAGGCTCTTGTCCATCGATAATCGGTCTTCTGCCCACCTGCACTTTCAGCGTGGCGCCGTCCTCGATCCTCAGGGTGACGGACTGTTTGTTCGCGAAATCGCTCATCGTCCGGGCAACCAGGAGCCCGTTGTTCCCCGTAAGCAGGTTGACACCCCCGATGGAAAGCATCTTGGACCCGTACTGCTCCGTGGTAACCAGACCAACCTTCCGGTCTCCGACGACCACCGCCGCACCTTCAGCTCCGACCTGGACGTCGGTGTCGATCTTCATCATCACGGAGCTGTAGCTCATAGGAGCCTCGGTCACAACGGTGACCACGTCGACGTCGTTGTGTTTGCCCGCGACGATAAAGGGCGCCGGTTTACAGTCCGGATAGGTCGTACCGGCACCGATCCCCGTAATCAGAGGCCGGCGGAGGGCTTGTACCGGCTCCGGGCCGACGGTCGCTTCGACATCGCTGAAGGAATGCAGGGGAGTGACCCTGACGAGTGCGCCGTCCGCGTTCTTGTAGCGATGGCAGGCCCCTTGAAAACCCTCTCTAATACGGCATTTGATGGGGCAGGCGTCACATTGGGCGAGGCCTTCAAGCGTACTAGTTGAGTCTTGCTGGAGCGCCGCTTGCTCACACACCCGTATGCATGCTCCGCACTCCGTACAGGCCTCGGAGATAACGGCCTTCTTGCGAACGAGCCTGACAGCGCTGGTCGGGCAATCCCGCACGCAGTATCCGCAACCGATGCACCTCTCAAGATCAACCTGCATATCAGGCTCTTTCTAACGACCACATAGAGTAACCGACGCAAATCATTCTTACGAGACTGTCGAAAAACCGGCTACAGAGAGGCTGATGGAAAATGCCCAGGTGCAAGGCTTCCGAAATCCCGAGGAATGAGGCTTACATAGGAGTACGCCGCAGTGACGAGGGATAAGGGTAACGCAGCAGATGGGCGTTTTCCGACAGCCTCTACTGGATAGTCTATTCGCGTCGTTTCGGTAGTGACTAAAGTTAGAAGTGACCTAAAGTGCCTAAAGTTGAGGAAGCCCTATCGGGCTGTCATCTTGAGATAAGTCCTGTTTTTATTTTAGCTCGCTTTAGTTCACTTTAGTCACTTGGAACTTTGCAATTCAAAACCGTAAAATCAAAACCGTATCGTATAGGCGCAAAGGTAGCGTGGCATTCAGCGCGGCTACTGCTACTCTTCCTGGCCATCGCCGCGCCAGTTGCGTGCCACCAGCGGTTTACGCACCGGCGGCGGCGTGTTTCGGCTCTTTGACACAACGATTTCACCATCCACGAGGACCATGGATACGGCCGGGACGTCCCCGGCCTCCATTGCGGACAGGGCGTCCGATCCGACCGACCCCATCGGCGCGTCCATGATCACCAGATCCGCTTCACGGCCGTCGGCGATCATACCGCACGGTAGCCTGTGAACTCGCGCACAATTCCCCGTGGCCATGCAAACCGCCTCTTCGGCCTTGATGGAGGTGAGACTGGCCAGGTGGACGATGACGCGCAAGATCCCCAAGGGGATGACCCCGGTCCCGGAGGGCGCGTCGTTTCCGATGATGATCCGATCGAGGGCCTTGGCTTCAACACACAGATTCGCCGCCTCCACGGCTACCTTTGGGTTACCGCAGTGTACGATTTCGAGGGCCAGATTGGTGTCCTGAACGAGCTTGCGGACCTCTTCCATGGAGACGGCCGTGGGACCGCCGTTGATGTGAGAGACAATATCAGGATCCGTCTCTATGACCATATCCGCCGTTACCGTGCTGCTCCCCGGGATGGAGGTCCCGCCCGTATGCATCATGACGACCATGCCGGCATCCCGGGCCCATTTAATCATCGGAGCCGCATCGACTGGATTCTTTACACTCCCCAAGCCCACTTCTCCCACTGTACGGACGCCTTCCGCGGCCATGTCTTCAAAGTCCTTTTGGGTGAGCCCTTTTTCCAAAATAACAGCGCCCCCGAGGACCTTTACACCTCCGGGGCGGAAATTAGCAAAAGATTTGGCGGCCAGGACGGCCAGGGCCTTGGTTCCGGCCGGGTCCTTGGGTCTCCCCGGCAGATGGACTTCACCGGCGGATATAATGGTCGTCACCCCGCCATGGAGTTCGCTGTCCAAGAAACCGAGTTGTTTCTGCCGCGGCGTAAAGTCTCCTAAGACCGGGTGGCAGTGGGAGTCGATCAGGCCAGGCGTTACCGTTGTCCCTGCGCAATCGATGAGGGTGTCGTGACTCCCGGGCGTCAAGTCCTCAAAGTGTCCGATGCCCGCCACCTTACCCTCTTCGATCAGGATCGCGTCTCCTTTTAGTAGCGGCCTCGTGATGTCGCCACTGATGATCGTTTTGATGTTCTTCAGGATCGTCCTAGACATCTTCAACCCCCGTTTGGTCCAAAATGGCCGGCTTTCACACTCGCCGCCAGGACACGTTCCAGGTTGGCAGGTAATTCGAAAATCCGCTCCCCAAGCGCATCGGCAACCGCGTTGAGGATGGCCGGTGCGGTGGGAATGAGTGCAGGCTCGCCGACGCCCTTTGCCCCGAACGGTCCGGATGGTTCCTCAGATTCCACAATGATCGGAACAACCTCCGGCATGTCGCGGCAGGTGGGAATATGGTAATCTTTCATCGATATTGTTTGCTGTGGCACATACTCCTCCATTAACGCAAACCCGATGCCCATGGCAACGCCCCCATAGATCTGTCCCCTTATCCCTTCCGGGTGAATCGCTTTGCCCACGTCGTGCGCCGCAACGATCTTTTCGACGATCACCTCCCCGGTGAGGACGTCCACCGTGACCAACGCGACATGACAGGCAAACGCGTATGTGGCGTAGGGCACCCCCTGGCCTGTCTCCGGGTCCAAAGGAACCGTCTCCGGGTCAAAATAGCCCTGCCACGACAAGGGGAGGCCTTTGTTGCGGGCGCGAGCAGCGAGTTCGGCGAAGGGCACGCGCCGTTCCGGAATCTCCGCGTCGGCCACCGAACCGGATGTGAGCTTGAGCGATCTTTTTGGTACCTTGAGGACATCGACCGCCTCGGTCAGGAGCTCCTCTGCGAGTTTCTCGGCTGCGTCCTTGACCGCGTTTCCCGAAATGTAGGTTTGACGGCTTGCCGACGTGGCCCCCGCATTCGTGGTCATCTTCGTATCTCCCACGACAACGTTGATATCCTCCGGTGACAGCCCCAGGACTTCGGAGGCAATCTGGACGAGTACCGTCGTCGATCCCTGCCCAATGTCGGCACAACCCGTATACAGTGAGACGGAGCCTTCCAGGCCAAGTTCGATGCGGGCTGTAGAGGGATTCTGGACCCCCGTATTTCCGATCCCGTAACACATGGCCCCTAGCCCCAGTCCGCTTCTCTTGTGGGGCGACGATGTCGCATGCCCCAACCTCGCACGCGCCTCTTCATAATAAGGCCGAATCTTGTCAAGGCAGTCGCCGATTCCAACGCTAGCCGTCAGGGTCTGTCCTGTCGCTGTCCTGGAGCCCGGTCTCAGTGCATTCACACGTCTGATATCGAGAGGATCCATTCCGAGTTTTTCGGCCAGAAGATCAAGTTGAGATTCATGGGCGAACGCCACCTGAGGAACCCCGAAGCCTCGCATGGCCCCGGAGACCGGATTGTTGGTATAGACGCAAAGCGATTCCACCGTTACGTTCTCGATCTCGTAAGGCCCGGTCGCATGGATCGCCGCCCGGGACGCAACCGCTACCCCGTAAGAGCTATAAGCCCCGGTATCGCAAAGGATGCGGGCCTCGAGGGCGCGCAGCTTACCCTTCTCGTCTGCCCCCGTCTTTATCGTCATGGTCAGCGGATGCCGTTTGGCGGAGGCCAAATAGGCCTCCTCCCGGGTGCAGATGAACCGTACCGGTCGCCTCAAATGGTAGAGGGCAATCCCAATGAAACCCTGGACATTAAGATCGAGCTTGGATCCGAATCCTCCGCCCGTGGCGGCCTGGATAATCCGGACCTCTTCATCCTCAACACCTAGGAGGGAGACCAGCTCAGCGTGATCGTAGTGGGGATTCTGGGTCGAGGCGTAAATAACAAAGCTCCCGTCGCCGTCTACACGACCGACGCCGGCGTCGGGTTCAAGGTAGGTATGCTCCAGACAGGATGTTCGGTAGGTCTTTTCGACGACCACCCGACACTCGGCAAATCCCTTCTTAACATCACCCTTTCGGACTTTTCGGGTGAAGAGCAGGTTTCCTTTCCGATGGATCTTGGGTGCCTCATCCTTCAGGGCGGCTTCAGGGTCGGAAACGGTCGGAAGGTCTTCATAGGTTACGTCGATGGCGCGGAGGGCACTTTCAGCGGCCCCTTCGCTTCGGGCCGCCACCAGGGCGATGGCGTCACCGATGAAGCGCACCTTATCGACCGCCAGGAGCGGGCGATCCTTATTGATGATGCCTGTCAGATTGCGGCCGGGCACGTCAGCAGCGGTAAAGACCCGCACCACCCCGTTCATTCGGGAGGCCCTTTGCGTGTCGATGTTCACGATTCTGGCGTGGTTGCGGCTGCTGGGCAAGACTTTGAGGACAAGGGGGTCGTCGATCTTCAGATCGGCACTGAAGATGGGCTCCCCGGTCAACCGCTCAACCGCGCCGAGTCTCGGAATACTAGTCCCTACTGTGGTGTAATCGGTATTCATCCGTAATTGCTCAGGGATTTAGGTAGAGGGTCGAAGCCCCTCGGCCGTGAGCCTTTCGGCCACGAGCTCAAGGCCGAGTGGCTCGGGGCCGAAAGGGCTGAAGGATCAGATACGTTCAGCTTCGAGCACGAAGTCTTTTCCTCGTTCCTCCTTTCGTCCACCTTCATCCTATTCCATTCGGGTTCACTCTATCCGCTTGATTGAGGTACCTTTATCTCGAAGCAAAGGTCGCAGCATCCTGAACAGGAGCCCTTGAACCGCCTTTTCCTTATATGGCGTGGACGTCCTCCGACCCGTCGTCGCGACCATGGCCGCCGCCAGAGAGCGGCCCGCCTCCCAAAAGCGTGTCTCGTCCGGGTGTTTTCCTGTGAGGAGATCCTCTACGTCCGCCATCCTTAGGGGCCAAGGGGTACAAGCCCCCAAGGCCAGGCGAAAGGTGGAGATCCTTCCCTGCTCGTCCTTGGCGGCCATGAACGCCATGCTGATTCGGGCTATAGCGTGGGCCTGCCGTCTCGCAATCTTCTGGAAGTCCGCCGGGGTGCCTTCGGCCGGGTCGAGAACGAAACGGGCGATCATCTCATCCCGCCGCAAGACGTTCCTGTAGGGTCCCGAGAACAGATGAGCGACCGGAATTGACCGTTCCCCGTTGATACTTGCAAGCACGGCCCTGGCGTTATGGATGAGAAGAGGCGGCACCGTATCGGCGGAAGGCGACGCATTGGCCACATTTCCACCAATCGTAGCCGCGTTTCTAATCTGAACACTTCCAAAGGTGATGGCCGCTTTCTGGAGGGCGGGCGCACACCTGGCGAGGACCTCGGAAGAGACTATGTCAGACAACGTGACCCCGGCCCCTATCGCCAGTCCCTCGCCGTGCAGGTCAATCCGCTTCAACTCGGCCAGGCGGCTGATATCCAAAAGGCGACTCGAGCGTAAACTCCCAGCGCGCAGACCGATCAGGACATCGGTTCCGCCGGCCACCATCGTGGTCTCGTGACCGTGTTCCCAGAGGAATTGAAGCGCCTCTTCCAGATCGTCGGCGCGTGTGTATGAGACATCGCCGCTCATTCCTTTCGCCCCTGAGAGAGGCGTTCGGCGGCATCCGTTATTGCGGAGACGATTTGCTCGTACCCGGTGCAGCGGCACAGATTTCCGGCGATCCCTTCGAGGATCTCTGCGCGCAATGGTCTAGGATTCTTTTCCAAAAGGGCCAGGGCGGACATCAGGAGCCCGGGCGTGCAGAACCCGCACTGGACCGCATGATGCTCCAGAAAGGCTTGCTGGATCGGGTGAAGCCCATGAAAGGCCTCCAGGCCCTCCACGGTCATGATCTCCCGATCGTGAAGCTGAGCGGCCAACATCAGGCAACTGTTCACGGCCTTGCCGTCCACCATGATCGTGCAGGCCCCGCATTCGCCGATGCCGCAGCCTTCCTTGGCTCCCTTAAGACCCAGCCGCTCCCGGATGGCAAAGAGGGCTGTCTCGTCGGGCTCCACATCCAACTCGACATCCCTCTTATTCACCCTGAAACGGATCCTGGTCTTTTCCTGTTTAACCTTCATGACCCTCCGACGGCTGCTTCTGTACGTAGACCTCTCATCGGGGACCCTACCCAAGACACGGGAGCTTAAAACCGTACAGGGAGATCAACGAGCGAAAGTCAGCCCTGGCTATCGATAGGTTCGACTGGGATTAGAAGCGTCTTACCTTCTCCAAATCGAACGATTTGATGACTGTGATTCCCTTGTCACGCATCTGTTTCAATGCGGCCTCAGCGGTTTTCGGTGCTACGTACCGGCACAGGTCTTCAATCACCATGACGTCGTAACCCGCATCGGCGGCATCGATCGCCGTCGCCTTGACACAGTAATCGGTTGCTATGCCGTAGACCACCACCTTCTGAATCCCGTTTCTTTTGAGGATCTCATCCATCTCCGTCTTGGCCCCGCCGTCATCCTGGAAGCCGGAGTAGCTGTCGTATCTTCGATCCTTCCCCTTTTTTACAATGGCGAGGAAGAGGTTGTTGTCCACGAGGACCCTGGCGTTCTCGGTTCCCTGGACACAGTGGGGCGGCCAGAGGACCTGATTTCGGCCATTGATCTTGATCATCTCGAACGGTTTCTTGCCTCTATGGTTCGTGTAGAAGGAGATATGATCGCCGGGATGCCAGTCCTGAGTCGCAAAGATAGGGTATCCCTCTTTACTGAGCTCCCTTGTGGCCTCCTCGGCCTGCTGAACGTAAGCTCTGTCGGTATCGACGCAGGCCAGAGAGCCCTTTTTCCATGTCGTAAAATCGCCTTGAATATCGACAACGATCACGGCCGTCTTGCTTCCAGCGACAGCCTTCGTTGCCTGCGTGCTGCATAGGAGCAATCCCATCAGCAGAATAGCCAAATGAGCAAATCCGATCTGTTTCATGACAAACCTCCCTTTTCAGATTATGTGTTTCTTGCCCAGGAAACATGGCATCGAGTCTTTCGGTCCTCACCCCCTTTCCTGCTCAACGTCCCCATTTCTTCGAGTATCAAACGCCGGTCAATCCCATCTAGCGGTGACCGTCTTCTCGTCCATGAACATCCTCATTGAGGCCAGCCTCGATTTCGCCGTACCCACGAAGGACTCTCTCCGGGATCCCAAGGGAAAAAAGGCGTAGGGCTGGGCTACGCCCACGTTGATGCCCACATTGCCGACATTGACCTCGCGCGTGAATTGACGGGCGTGCTTGCCGTTCATGGTCATAATGCAGGCCGAATGCCCCAGGTTTGTTTTTGTATTGATCCACTCGATGGCCTCGTCGAGACTGGTGCCGCGGATCAGGGCCGCCGCAGGTCCGAACGCCTCCTCCTTGGCCATGGACATGTCCACATGGACATCTTCCAGAATCGTCGGGGCCAGAAAGTACCCCTTGGGATAGCCCGCTACCTTGGGTGCCCGCCCGTCCAGCACCATCTTGGCCCCTTCGTCGAGAGAGGCGTCGATCCACCGGATGACACTCTCTTTGCCGGCCTGGGTGGTCATCGGCCCCAGTTCGGTCTCCTCATCGAGGCCGTAACCGAGCCTCATTGCTGCTGCGGCCTCCTTGAATTGATTTTTGATCTCGCTATAACGGTCCCCGATCACGATCACGTTGTCGACGCCCAGGCACCGTTGACCCGCCATGCCGAAACATGCCCGCAGGAGCCATTGGGTCCCGGCCTCCAGATCGGCGTCGGGCATGATGACGAGATGGTTCTTTCCGTTTCCATTTACGGACGAGGTCTTTCCAAGCCGCCCGCACTCGGCGAAGAGTTCCCAACCGGCGCGGTTGGAGCCGATGAAGCCGACCCCTTTAATCTCAGGTTGGCACAGGATTTCTTTGTTGATCTGTCTACCGCCGTGGACCAAATTCAGGACGCCCGGCGGCAAACCGACATCCTGGGCCGCCCTGGTGATGGCCTCAGCGGCTACAGGATCCTGCCGGCTGGGACTCACCACCACCGTGCACCCGGCGGCCAGGGCATAAGGCACAAACGACGACCAGGCGTGCATAGGGATATTCCCCGGGGTCACGATTAAGAAGGGGCCGAGGGGTTCCCAGACGACGCGTTGATCGATCCCTCGGGCCACCAGATCGATGTACTCGTTCCTTTTGGGAAGACCATAGAGGGCTGAACAGGCGGATTCGATGTTCTCGATGACGCGGCTGACGGATCCCCTTGCCTCACCGATCGTCCTACCATGATCTTGACTGAGAATGCGGCAGAGTTCCTCGTAGCGCTCTTCAATCTTCGCCCTCAGCCCGAACAGGAAACGCGCCCTGTCCCGCAATGGGACCTCACGCCATGCCGTGAAGGCCTGGTGGGCAGCGACGACCGCGCTTCGGGCCTCTTCCTTGGTGGCGGCCGGGAACTCGGCAATGACTTCACCCGTCGCCGGATTGGTGTCTTGCTGGAGGTTGGTATCCTTGGCATCGATCCACTCTCCGTCGATCAGAAACTTCAATTTTCCGTAGTGCCCCTTGACCTCTGGCAATAGGGACATGACGATGTCCTCCCGCTTCGCTCGTTTTTGGGTTTTCATCCTTCCCTGATTACCTGGACATCAGTCCGGGCAAAAACAGGGCAATCCCGGGGAAAATGGTGATGATCACCACAATCAAAAATATAGATATCAGAAAGGGAGCCACCCCGCGGAAGATCTCCTCGACCGGTGTATCTCTTGCCACGCCGGCGACCGTAAAAATATTCAAACCCATGGGAGGTGTGATCAGGCCCGCCTCCATCATCAGGACGACGATGACGCCGAACCAGATGGGATCAAACCCGAGTCCCAGGACGACGGGAAAGACCACCGGCATCGTCAGCACCATCATGGAAATGGCGTCCAAGAAGCACCCCAGAAAGAGATAAATAACGATAATGATGGCGTGAATCAAGTAGGGACTTACTTCTAGCCCGGTCGCCCAGCCCGCGACCTGCATCGGTATGGTCGATAGGGCCAGGAAATAGCTAAACACGTTGGCCGAGGCCACGAGAAACAGCACCATCACCGAGATCCGTACCGCTTCGAGCAAGGCTGCACAGAGGTTTCGCCAGGTCAACTTCCCTCTTGCCAGGGCCACCAGGAACAGGATTGAGGCGCCGACGGCGCCGGCCTCCGTCGGTGTGAAAAAACCGAGGTAGATGCCTCCCATGACCACCAGGAAAAGGGTCAGCGGCTCCCACACGTTCAACAAGGCGTTCAACTTGTCGCGAATGCCGACCGGCTCTGGAGTCGTTGGTGCCAGCCGGGGATTCAGCTTCACCATCACCATCACGAGTCCGATGTAGGCGCCGGCCAGGATGATCCCTGGCAGCATGCCCGCGACGAGGAGCTTTCCAATCGACTGTTCCGTCAGCATGCCGTAAACGACAAAGCCTATGCTGGGAGGTATCAGGAAGCCGAGGGTTCCGCCGGCGGCAATGCAGCCGGTGGCGAGGCGAGCGTCATATCGGAACCTTCGCATTTCGGGGAGCGCTACGGTCCCCATGGTGGCGGCGGTGGCCACGGAAGACCCGGAGACGGCCGCAAAACCGGCGCAGGCGCCGATGGTGGCTATTCCGAGTCCGCCGGGCAGCCTCCGCAGCCACTTGTCAAATGCGCCGTAAAGGTCTTGAGTCATTCCGGAACTACCGGCGAAGCCTCCCATGACGATAAATAGGGGGATGACGGTATAGGGATAATAAGCAGCTACTCCATAGACGGTCCGAGCTACGACCGGCAAGGCGGCCCCTGGGCTCGCCAGAATGCTGATCCCCGCGAAACCGACGAGAAGCAGCGCAAAGGCAATCGGCATGCCGAGAAGAAGCAGCAAGAAAAGGGCAGCGGTGCCGAGCAGACCGGTCAGAGGGGGATCTATCATCATCGCCGCAAGAGTGTTCCAAGACTACCTGAGAGATCGATCACCAGCTCAACGGCGAGGGAAAGGCCCGCCAGTGAAACCAGCATCCTGAAGGGCCATTGTGGTATACGCAACATGTCCGATACGGTTCTTTCCTCAACGGCGACGACCCAGCCCTGCCATGCCAAGATGGCAATGATGCCCAAGCTCATGAGCGTCGTGATCGCATCCAGAAGGGCCTTTGCCCGCGCCGGGATTCGGGCTACGAGGATCGAAACGCGCACGTGTCCCTTGACTTGATGCGTATAGGCGACGCCGAGGAGCACAAAGACGGCAAGCATATAGCTGCAGAGTTCCACCGTGCCGGGGATGGGGCGAGCCCACAGCGCGCGCCCGAACACGTCGGCGGTCGTAAGTAACATCATCGGCAGGAGCAGGAACATCCCAATGAAACAGAGTCCGTACGTTAGGCGTTGGCTCGCCCGCCTCAGCGTTGTCCAGGGCATCATGGCTCCCACTCGGATGGAAAGGCAACGCAGCGGACACCGTGCCTCCGGCACTCGTGATTATACCTAATCACGGTCTCTTTAGCGGGCAGGCCTCTTTTCTCCAGGTCGGCAACCCATTTCTTTGTCTCACCCTGGAAACGGGTAAACCAGCGATCGGCCTCCTCGGCGGGAAGGGAGTGGAGATTTACCCCTTTGTTCGAAATCTCCTCTACCATGGTGTCATAGACATCACCGGTCAAACCGTTCGTCGTTCGAAAAGGGTTTGCGCACACCTCTTCGATGATCGGCTTAAGGTCGTCCGGTGTTCTCTCCCAGCTCCTCTGGTTCATGATCACGCCCTCGGTGACACAGCCGAAGGTGGCTACCACGCCATATTTGGCCACTTCGTGGAGCTTGAAGGCGAGTACCAAGGGGGGACAGGTCACTAGCCCATCGATGGTCCCGGTCTCCAACGCCAAATAGACATCCCCGAGGGGCATGAAGATCGGCTCGGCGCCAAGGGCCTTAATGTAGTTTGTCTGTTGTCCACCGGGCGTTCTGATTCGTAATCGCGCGACATCCTCAAGCGTTCGGACCGGCTTCCGAGTCCACAAATGGGATTGAATACACCCATTGAGCTCGATCATCTTCACGCCCGGAAACTCCCGATGGAGGATCTGCTTATACATCGCGTTTCCGATGTCGGTCCCAATGTCCTTCCCATCAACCCAAACAGCCAGGGAAAGAACGTCGCTGAGCGGAAACCGGCCCGGTGTCCAGGTGGCTGTGAAATACCCCATATCGGAGAGCCCATTCTTGACGATGTCGTAGTGCTCCGGTCCCTTTCCGAGGGCGCCACCGGCATACAAGGTGTATTTGATTCGGCCGCCGCTTCGCCGCTTCAACTCCTCAAGCATCGGCTTCCAGACGGTCCTGACCTCTCGGCTGGCAGGCGGATGCCATGTACTGAACTTGATATGCACCTTGGACTTCGCTTCCGCCTGGAATGGCCAGGGGAGTCCGGCAAAAAACAGAAAGCTGAAAAACCAAATCAAACCACTTCTGCATCGATCCATTGAAATGCCTCCTATTCGGACGACAAAGACATTAGACCCTAGCGCATCGATTCACCCGTAGACTTTGTACCTCTGACCATATAACAGCTTTCGAACCAAAGTTCAAAAAAGAGAGAAGGAAAGTCAACGACAACGACGCCGTAGATTCATGCGAAAAAGACATCGGTCGTCAGGCGCAATTGACAGGAATCGGAGGCGATTCATATACTCTCAAGAACGAACGGCCGACAACGATCTCGGCAATACAGGGTCCTCAAGTCAGCCCCGCCGCTTGTCGCAGGATTTTACCCGCCTCGGGAGGGCGGCCAGGTTGATCGACCGGGAAACCTCTTGAAGATGGTACTTGAATTTGACATTTTCAGTGACTTCGAGGCTTGTTCGCCTGGTCATAAGGGGCTCTTTTCAAAAACGAGGAATTGAGTGCGTTGTATCGGCATAAGGCGCTACCCGAGGCGGCCGGAGGGCCACTGCGGTACAG
>CAZAGT010000127.1:0-12974 GCA_964484515.1 uncultured Desulfobacteraceae bacterium
GCCAAGGGCTTGCAGTAGGTGACTACGGCTGCACCCTTGGCGCCTAGAATCTGCACCATCCTCGACTTTTGCAACGTTAGGGTAAAGCTAAAGGCGAGTTTCTTTGTGAGGATGATCGTGCCGGAGTCTGTTTCCGGGATAAACGGGACTTCAGGATCGAGGTTCGAGGAAGAGAATACCAAATGAATACTGATTTAGAGGGATTGGGGAGTCGGAGGAGTCGGAAATGAAAGACGACAAGAATGAGAACACCCATGCGTTAGTGCAAAAGGGGGTGTGTGATCGAGGCTTCACCCTGATCGAGATCATGGTGGTGATGGTTATCCTGGGGATACTGGCCGGTCTCATCGTCCCCCGGATCATGAGTCGCCCGGAGGAGGCCCGCCGAACCAAGGCGGCGCTCCAGATCCGAAGCATCGAATCGGCGCTCAAACTCTACAAACTGGACAACGGGGCTTATCCGGATACGGAACAGGGGTTGGAGGCCCTTTTAGAAAAACCGACGACCGGCGTCATCCCCAACAAATGGCGTGAAGGGGGCTACCTGGAGGGTTCCAAGGTGCCCGCGGATCCCTGGGGAAATCCTTTCGTATACCTCATGCCGGGCGAGCACGGTGACTTTGACCTGAGCTCCTACGGGCGGGATGGTGAAAAGGGCGGTGACGGGGACAACAAGGATGTCAACAATTGGGAGCTCGAATGACGCGCGGAAACCGAGGTTTCACGCTCATCGAACTCACCGTAGTGATCTTTCTGATCGGACTCTTGTTCCTGATCTCAATGCCGAGGTTGAGCAATTTTCTGTACCAGGGTGATTTGAGGCGCGTGGCCCGCTCCTTAAAAGCAGCGGTTTATCTGTTGCGCTCAAAAAGCATCGTCACCAACCGGAACACGGTCCTCCATTTCGATCTGGACAAAGGGGCCTATTGGGGTGCCTACGAAAGCGCTGAGGATGAGTCCGAGGGCTTCAGCGATGACGAACCGCCTTTATTGGTCTCCTCGCGCGAGCTTCCGAAGGATATCCGATTCGTGGATGCCCTGAACATCAACACGCCCAGGGTGACCTCCGGGCGACTCAGTTCTACCTTCAACTCCAAGGGGGTCTTTGAAGAAACCGTTCTGCACCTGGCCGACCGTAACGACCGAGTGCTCACCATCGTCATCAATGCCTATACGGGCCGCTTCCTGCTCTATGATGAGTACGTCGAGGTGGAATATGCTGAGCATTGAGGTCTCCGTCAAGGGTCTACGTGCCCCCGGATGGGACTGCGGCCTTCATCCATCTGGTGGATACGTAAGGCGCAAGCCGCTAGGCACAGGGCACAAGGAGACAGAGGGAGGCTTTAGCCTGCTTGAGGTCATGGTCGCCCTTGCCATCCTGGCCACCGCCTTCACGGCCGTCCTAAAACTCCACTCCGACGCGATGGACCTGGTCATGGAGGGCCGAATGCATACCCAGGGGGCCGAATTGGCGCAATACAAGCTGACCGAAATTGAGCTTGGCGGTCTGGAGGGCCTCAAGTTTCAATCGGGAGAATTCGGTGAAATCGCGCCCCAATACGCCTGGGACGTCAATACCGAGCCGACCCCGCTCAAATCCTGGACCAAGGTGACCGTCACGGTGCATAACATCCATATGCGCAAGGGAGGGGAGTTCCGCCTGTCGACCTATTTGATGAACGCGGAAGCGGATGAAGAGGTGCAGAACGTCATAAAGGGAAAGCAATGAATGGGGTCACCTCCTTTTCCCGCAGCCGGTCGACAGGGTTCACCCTGCCGTTGCAAAAGTCGAGGATACTGCAGATCCTAGGCGTCAAGGGTGAAGCCGTAGTAAGCTACTGCGAACCCCTGACAACGCAGGAGATGCGGTATCATCGGCTTTCCCGGAAGGTAAACAACACGGTCTCTTCTGAGTTTCGCTTGGATCTCATTGACGGTGACTTCCAAGATAAACGTGTGAGACGGTGGAGAGCCTTGTTATCCTTATCTTCATATGGTTTTCGCCGTGTTGTTTATGCAACAGCAGGGTTCACGCTGGTTGAGATTCTCCTCGCCATTACGATCCTGGGGATCATCATGGCAACCGTCTTGGGGATCTTCACCGGGATCATCTCGAGCTCCAAAACAGCGGAGAAGCGAGCTGAGCTCTATCAGACCGGAAGGGCCGTGATGGACTTATTGGTGACGGATATCCGGGGCCTCTATGGGCAGGCCACGGAAGAAGCGCAGGTGTTTTTTGTGGGTCACGGCGAGAACGCCCCGGGGACAGGCCCGCCCAGGCTGGCCTTCGTGACCACCAATACGCTGAGCATCGGGACCCAAAAGGCCCCCTTCATGTCCGAGGTGGGCTACTTCCTGGAGGAGAATCCCGATAAAGGCGGGTACTCCCTATGGCGCAGGGGCCAAACGCCACCCCAGGAACCCTACGATGAGGGCGGTAGGGCGGTACCCGTCTGCCGCATCGTCGAGAAATTTGAATTGGAATTCGTACATGGTGATGATATTATTAAAAATTTAGACAATGCCCTCCCTCGGGCGATCCGGATCGGTTTCACCTTGAATCTGGACGGAGAAACAGAGCGTTTCGTTACCATGGTCAGACCGATGATCACGGGGGTGATGCTACCGGACAGTGGTGGTGAGAAAACGGAAGGTACGGACACCGGTGCTGACAAAGCCGAGGGTCGATCCTAGTCTCGCTCTGCAGGGCGAAATTCGAGAAACAAGGCACGAGATTCAAGACA
The DNA here is from genome assembly GCA_964484515.1 of uncultured Desulfobacteraceae bacterium. Lineage (GTDB taxonomy): Bacteria > Desulfobacterota > DSM-4660 > Desulfatiglandales > HGW-15 > CAZAGT01. The sequence goes on from CAZAGT010000127.1 coordinate 2,745, forward strand.
ATTCCGCTTTTTGAGATCCATGGCAGCATGTTCCGTCTTACGGTCTCTTTTCAAGAACAGAGGGTTACCCGCTTGAACGCCGAAGAGACCGCCAGGCCATACGGCCGGAGGGGATTCAGGAAAGGGCAAAGACTGATAGCCAAGGGCTGCCGCAGGCATGATCAAGAGACTACGTAGGCAAATGACTAGACGTGACGGGGTCGCCCTCATCACGACCTTGATGATCGTGGCCCTGCTCGTGACCGTTGTCACCGAGTTCAACCGCATCGCTGTTGCGGAAATCGACATCTCCAAAAACTTCGGGGATGAAAAGAAGATCCTCTTTACGGTCATCTCAGGGGTCAAAGCCATCAGTGAATTGTTGAGGATTGAAAAGAAATTCAGTCCCGCGGTCACCTTGACCGGCAAATGGGCTCAAAGCCGCACCTATTTTGAGGCGGCCAGTTCCATGATGGACGAAGAAAGACTGGAGGGCGACATCACGGACGAAAATGGAAAGATCAATGTGAACGCCCTGGCTGGTAAGAAAGACGAGTTTAATGAGGCTCAAAAGGCCCTCTGGGAGAGGTTGCTGAAACAGGACCGGTTCGATCTGTCGGCCGAGGAGATGGGTACGATCATTCACAGCGTCAAGGACTGGATCGATGAGGACGACAAGATGACCGGCATTTATGGGGCCGAGGAGGCTTTCTACGAAAAAAGGGGCTATCCGTGCAAGAATAGACCCCTCGACTCTGTCGAGGAGCTGCTCCTGATCAAGGGGATTACGAAAGAGATATTTTACGGCACCAAAGAGAAAGAGGGACTCAAGCCGTATTTTACCGTTTACGGAGACCCTGAAATCAACATCAATACCGCCCCGGTACCCGTATTGATGGCCCTGTCCGAGAGCATGACGGAGGGCATTGCCGCAGATTTGGATGCCTATCGCCGCGAGAGTGCCAACCAGGCGCAGCTGGCAGAGAAGACCTGGTACCAAACGCTCTGGCCACTGGAAGTCCCGTTGCCGGAGGAACTCTTTGTGACAACGTCCTCCTACTTCAGGGTAGATCTCAAGGGGACGCTGCGCGAAAGTGTCAAAGAGGTCTCGACCGTGATACACCTCACGGACACGGGATCTGAGATCTTTTTCTGGCAAGAGATGTAAATGAGATGAATGGATCCATCTTAGCCCTGAGCTTTACATCTGAAGATGTCAAACTAGCTGAGATCAGCCAGGAAAACGGAAAGCGCATCGTCGAGACCCTTTACCACTACAGGGCGGCAAACGAGGCGGGAGGGGGAGGACCGTTTCAGCTGTCCGAGGCCGTCAGAGGACTCCTTCAGGAACGTCCGCCGAGCACATTGCGGACGCTTCTGGTCATCAACAGCCAGGACATCCATTACCGGGATTTCCATTTCCCGTTTGATTCGCGCAAAAAGGTCTCCGGGGCCATTCGTTTTGAGATCGCGTCCGAATTTCCCCCGGATGAGTTTTTGGTGGACCATATCGAGAGTATTTCACACGAGCCGAAGACAAAGGCCTTCTTGGCCGCGATTGCCTCCAAGGAGGTCCTGCAGAGAAGGGTCAAGGAGGTGGAGGAAGCCGGCCTCCAAGTCATCGGAATCACGTCCGATATATCGACCCTTGGTCACTACGTTCGTGACGAGGATGAGGCCCTCGTCATGGAGATAGGTGAAACCCAGACCCTCTTTGCCTTGTATGCCCAGGGGATTCCGTTGCTCGTGAGGGGGATTCCGATCGGAATGAGGCAAATAGCCAACGGTGCCGGTGGTTCCAACAGCAAGTACCTGCGCCCCATCGTCGGAGAGATCAAGAGGACGATTCATTCCTTTAATGCGAAGGCGGGCCTGAACCTTGACACCCTCTATGTCTCCGGAGACGTGCTCGCCCAACAGGGCATCCTGAAGAGCCTTCAGGAGAATCTGCCCCTTCATTTTGTGGATCGCGCTCCTCCGGGAGGTGCACTCCCGCCCGAGACTGCGCGCAGCGACCCGAATATGTACGCTTCGGTGGTGGGCGCTGTGACCTGGAGTCGTAAGGGCCGATCCTTTGACTTCTTCCGGGAAGAGTTCGTACAGGCGGAGCCGATCACCATTGGACGGTCCTACCTCCGTTGGGGCGCTATCCTGTTGGCAACCCTGCTCTTCACCTTGCTTTTCACTCTCGGGGCGCGGATCGTCGTTCTCGACAAACGGAAGGACTTTCTGGAGAGGGAGATTCGAGCCGCTTTCGTCGAGAGTTTCCCGCAGACCAAACGAATCGTGGATGAAGTCAGGCAAGCCAAGAACTTCTTGGCCGCCAGGAGGGCGGAATTGGTCGGCGATACCTTCTCCAAGGAGCTCTCGATCCTAGATGGCTTGTCGAGAATGAGTGAAAGGATTCCGAAGGGGACGCCCTTTGAAATCACCAACCTTTTTTGGGAAAGGGGCAAACTTGAGATGAACGGCAAGACGGACTCCTTCAAGACCGTCAACACGATTCAGGAGTTCCTCTCGGGGTCCGCGGATTTTTCGAATGTCAACATCAGCAATGCCAAGATGAGGAATGATGGCAAGGAAGTGGAGTTTCGAATCACTCTCCAGCTTACGGAATAGATACGATGCCCTGAACGTCAGGGAGAGGGCCGCGATCGTGTTGGCCCTTGGTGCCGTTCTTTGTTTCGTACTGATTCAGTTCGTCCTCTTCCCGATGAGTGACGCCGTCAAACGGTTGGAATCGGCTGTCCAGACGAAGCAAGACGAACTCTCCGAGCTGAGGCGTATCACGGCCCAATACCAGCGGTTGGGCGCGCAGCAACAGGGAAAGAAAGGGGCTACCGCGGATGGAGGAAGCCTGTTCTCGATCCTCGAGCGGCTGGCTGCCAAAGAGGGGCTCATGGATGAGATCGACTACATGAAACCCGGGGGCGCCCGACTTGACACCCATCGGGAGGAAAAATGGGTTGAGGTGAAGCTCAGCGAGATGACATTGAAGCAGTGTACGAACTACCTTTACAACCTCCAATCCTTTGGTAAGGGCATCTACATCAAACGACTATCGGCCAGGAAAGACGGTGAATACCTCGATCTGATCCTGCAACCGGCCGTGATCGAATACAGATAGCTCAGCAAAACTATCGAAAAACCGACGTCTCTGAGGCTGATGGAAAATGTCCAAGGCAGGGCTACCAAGATCCCGAGGAATGTGCCGTGTTAATTTTCGGCGTTAGGTTTGAGACTAGGGGTTTGAGGCAACACGGGAAGAGGGTCTGGTTTTTTGCCTCGGTCCTCGTGCCTCGCGTCCTTTACGTACGCCGCGGTGACTTGCCCTGTCAAATCGGCTTCGCTGTCTCGTTCAGGGAGAGGTTGGCTGGGCGAGGATGAGGATATCCCGATGAAATCGGGACAGATGGGCGTTTTCCGACAACCTCAACAAAGGGCCTAAGGCACTTGGAGCATGAAGCTTGACCGCAAGAAAATCCTCTGGGCGGGGCTGGCTGTTTATGCCTTGATCCTGTTCTTCTTTTTGACGCTCTACAGGCTACCCGCCGATCAGCTGGTTGCGGCGACCACGGCCCATGTCACCCAGGGCCGGCTCAGCATCGACGCGCAGAGGGCAGCTCCGTTGTTTCCCGCGGGATACAGACTGGAGGACGTATCGTGTACGGTCCAGCTGGGTGAGATCATGGCAAGGGACCGCCTCGAATCGCTGACCTTGAGGCCCGGTCTCTTGCGGCTCATGGTGGGCTATCTTCCGGTCGGGTTCAGGTGCGCCCTCAAGAGGGGCCGAGTTGACGGAAAGGCGGGTGCCTCGCTTTTGCGGGGACCGCGCAAGGGATACCTCGCCATCGATGCCTCGGACGTGTACCTTGAAGATTTCAACATCCTGCAATCGCTCTTGCGCCGAGCCCTCAAGGGGCGGTTGAAGGCCGGAATGACAATCAAGGGCAATATGACCGACCCGTCTCAGCTAGCGGGAGAAGGCCGGGCCTTGTGGGAACAGGGCTCGATTGGAACCAAGTTGAGTATTCCGGGGCTGGAGGCCGTCCCTTTCGATACCGTCAGGTTGGCATTTACGGCGCTGGATGGAAAAGTCACCTTGAAGGAGGGCGACATGAAGGGGCCGATGTTCTCCGGAAGCCTGGCCGGCGAGATCAAACTGGCCAAGAAGATCGCCCGGAGTCAGGTCATGATCGAGGCCAAGCTGACACCGGGACCTATGTTGCGGAACAATGAAATGGCAAGTCAACTCCTGGCCAAATCGACGAAAGGGACCCTGATCATCACCGTTAAGGGGACCCTCGAGCGGCCGTCCATCAGTTGGAGAAAGAATTGATGAATATCGACGTGCTGGGATCGGAGGCCCTCAAGAACCTGCGATACGTCTTCTACCTGGTCCTGGTTACCATGGCCGTCTATGCCTTGAGCACCCTCGTCATCTTTCTACTCGATCTCAAGATGGTGAATTACGTCCCGCCCGCCCCTATGGTCATGAACGGCGGCGCCCAAAAAACGAATCCGACCAAGCCCCTCAACAGCTACCGGAGCATCTGGGAACGAAACCTATTCGGCGTGATGGTCGATGAAAGCGAGCGGAAACGCACTCAGAGTCTGGCCGCCAAGATCGATCAACTCTCGCTCACCTCCCTGAACTGCGCCCTGGTCGGAACGATAATCAACGACGGCGGCGACTCCTGGGCCATCATCAGGGACAACCAGACCCAGCGGCAAGACAAATACACCGTGGGTTCGACCATCCGGGGCGCCAAGGTGCAAATGATCCTCAGGAATAAGGTCGTGCTGAACATCAACGGTAAAGATGAACTCCTGGTGATGGGCATCGAAAAAATCCGGGCCGAGGGACCGGGAAATGGTACGACGGCTACCGCCCAGGGCTCGGGAGACGGCTCAACCTATAAGATCAGCAAGGATCTCGTCCAAAACAGCATCAATAATGTGGCCGAGATCATGTCGAAGGTGCGCATTAAGCCCCACTTCAAGGACGGCAAACCGGACGGTTTCAGCATCAGCCGCATCAAACAGGGAAGCATCTTCAAGACCATGGGATTCAAGAGCGGCGATGTCATCAAGAGCGTGAACGGCCAGCCGATCCAGACGGCGGAAGACATCATGCGACTCTACGAGACCATGAAAGACAGCAGCTATTTCAATATCGGGATCACCCGCGGTAACCAGCAGAAAACGCTAAACTTCAAGGTGAGGTAAGGATGGGGAAGACCGGAGTGCGTTCAAGGGGAGCATCTTTTTTGTTGCTGGGCCTGCTGTTTCTGGTCCTTTTGGCACCGCAGGCCTCCCTGCCGCAGGAAGACATCAAGGAGGTCGCCCTCGATTTTGACGACGTCGATATCAGGCTGTTTATCCGGGTCATCAGTGAATTGACAGGCAGGAACTTCATCATTGACAATAATGTGCGGGGCAAGGTCACCGTGCTCTCCCCCAAAAAGCTGACAACCCGTCAGGCCTATGAGGCCTTCAAATCCGTCCTGGCCGTGAACGGCTTTGCCGTTGTGGAAGCGGGTGAGGTCACAAAGATCGTCCCGGCCCAAAACATGAGTGGATACGAGCTCCCGGTGAGAACGCAAAAGGTCCGTGAGGGGGAGGATCAGTTCATTACCCAGGTGATGCCTCTCACCTATCTCGACGCCAAGGGTTTACTCCCTTTGCTCAAACCGCTCATGTCAAGGCAGGCGACCATCTTCGCCACCCCTTCCGCCGATGTGCTTGTGGCTACGGACTATAAAGGCAATATCGAGAAGTTGGAAAAACTCCTGGATGAAATCGACGTCGAGATGCTGGACGAGACCATCGAACGGCTCGAGCTGAGCTACTCTTCGGCCACGGTCGTCTCAGCCAAGATCACAGAAATCCTGGATGCCAAATACGGCAAGGCGAGGAAGGGGGCCCGCGCCGTCTTCTTCAAGATCGTACCGCTCGAAAGGATCAACGCCCTGATCGCACTCGCCGCTCCGGTCGTCATGAGCCAGATCAAGGATATCCTGGCCAAGATGGATCACCCCACCCCGGAAGGGAAAAGCCTGCTGAATGTGTACTATCTCGAGCACGCCAAGGCGGAGGATCTGGTCCTGATCCTGACCCAGGCCCAGGAGGCCATCGCCAGCGCGACCCAAAGCCAAACCGCCGGCGCAACCCCTCAGAAGACCGAAGCCGGAGGTGTGGTCGTCGGCGGGACATTCAAGGCCATGGGGAAGGAGATCAGCATCACAGCGGACAAAAGCACCAACAGCCTGGTCATCTACGCCAAACCGGATGATTTTAACGCGCTCAAGGGGATGATCCAAAAACTGGATATCCCGCGCAAGCAGGTCTTCATCGAGAGCCTGATCATCGAGGTCGATCCGGAGGAGACGTTTGCCTTCGGGACGGAATGGCAGGCCTTCAAGGACGTCAGTCCGAGCACGGGGATCTTCGGCGCCTCTAAGACGAGCCCCAGCGGACTGGATGCGTTGCCGCCCGCCGCGCCGCTGGGCGAAGGGTTTTCCCTCGGTGTCCTGACAGAGGGGATCTCGGTCGCGGGCTTCACCTTCCCGAGCCTCTCCGTCCTTGTGCGCGCCCTGGAGTCCCTGCAAAGCGTCAGCATCCTGTCCCGACCGCAGCTCCTGACCCTCAACAATGAGACGGCCGTGATCAACGTCTCGCAGAACAGGCCCTTTGAGACATCTACCACAGCTACTACCACAGTTGGGGTAACCCAGAGCATCGAGTACCGCGATGTCGGGATCATCCTGGAAATCACCCCGCACATCAACAAGGGCGGCAAGGTCCGGCTGGAGACAAACCTGAGCGAAAGCAAGTTGGCCGGTGTTGCGGCCCAAATCAACCCCTCTCAACCGGTCACGCTCAAGAGGGCCATCGATACCGTGGTCGAGGTCCAGGACGGGGGCACCGTCGTCATCGGGGGCTTGATCGAAAAGCAGACCGATTATACCCGAACCCAGGTGCCTTGCTTCGGTAGCATCCCCTTCATGGGGTGGGGTTTCAAGAGCGCCAGCATGACCGAAACTCAGACCAATCTGATCATCTTCATCAGCCCACGGGTCTTCGATCGTCCTCAGGACGCGGAACCCCTCAGCACCGAAAAGAAAGAATACATTGAAGATAAAATGAAACGCGAAAATGAGGAACGCTTGCACGATCTCCCCTTCTTCAAGAAAGACAAAGAACGAATTCGGAAACGGCAAGAGGACTATTTCGGAGAATAGGGTATGACGGCGGAACTCATCGGGATCTTGGAAGAGCAGTTCGGACTCGATCAAGAGAGGGTCGATCGAATCAGGGGGCTCAAGGTAAGCCCTCATGAATCCCTGGTGTACCGGATCAAGTCCGAGGGGATCGTTGACGAGGGGACACTGTTGAAGGCCTATGCCCTTATGCTCGGGCTCGAGGTGGCCGACACACTCCCTTCCGCCATGATCGACCCTGATCTCGCGGCGTCTCTCAGTGTTTCCTATCTGAAGCAGAAGAATGCAATCCCGATCCGAAACGGAGACGACGGAATCTTGATCGCCGTAAGCGACCCCTTTGACTACGAGACGATCGACTATATCACCCAAACGCTGGGCAAGTCCTTTATCGAGACGATCCTGGCCCCGGAGCATGAAATCGGGAAGGCGATCAACAAGGCCTTTGAGGAGGGGCCGCATACGGCCGAACAGGTTCTGCGGGACATCGACGAGGAGGACAGCGACCGCATCTTTGCGGAGATTGAAGAGACGACCGACCTCTTGGAAGACACCTCGGAGGCCCCCGTCATCAAGTTCGTCAACCTGATGTTCTCGCGGGCAGCCAAAAACCGGGCCAGCGACATCCATATTGAACCTTACCAGCACGACCTGAAGATACGATTTAGGGTCGACGGGCTCCTGTACGAGATGTTCAACCCACCCAAGAGGCTTCATCCTTCTATCACGTCGCGAATCAAGGTGATGGCGGGTCTCAACATCGCTGAAAAGAGGATGCCGCAGGACGGCCGAATCGAGATCAAGGTCGGCGATCGCAATATCGACATTCGGGTGTCCACCCTACCCACCGTTTACGGCGAACGGGTCGTCTTGCGTTTGCTGGATAAGAGCTCAAAGTTGTTCGCCCTTGATGAGCTGGGCATCCCGGAAAAGCACCTGAACAATATCAAGGAGCTGATCACCCTGTCCCATGGTATCATCCTGGTGACCGGCCCCACGGGAAGCGGCAAGACGACGACCCTGTATGCGGCTCTCTCCGAGATCAACACGCCGGAAAAGAATATCATCACGGTTGAGGATCCGGTCGAATATCAGATCGACGGTATCGGTCAGGTCCACGTGAACCGTAAGGTCGGCTTGACCTTTGCCAACGGGCTTAGGACCATTGTCAGGCAGGACCCCGATGTCATCCTCGTCGGTGAGATTCGCGATCGGGAGACCGCCGAGATCGCCATTCAGGCAGCCCTTACCGGGCATCTCGTCTTTTCCACCCTTCACACCAATGACGCGGCCTCGGCCGTTACGAGGCTGATCGACATGGGCATCGAACCCTTCCTGATTACATCTTCAGTCCTCGCCATTATTGCTCAGAGGCTCGTCAGAACGGTCTGCCCCGACTGCAAACGACCGGCTGAAATCACAAACGAATTCATGAATGAACTCGACGTCAGAGAGCAGGATTTGGAAGACGCGAACATCTGTATCGGCGACGGGTGTGAGGCGTGTATGGAAACAGGCTATTACGGCCGGACCGGAATATACGAAATCATGCGCATCAGTGAGTCCCTCAAGAAATCGATTCTTTCCACCTCAGACGCCAATACGATCAAACAGATAGCCGTAGAGGAAGGCATGCGAACGTTGCGGCAGGATGGGTCCGATAAGGTCATACGAGGAATCAGCACGACCCAGGAGATCCTGCGGGTCACTCAGGTCTAATCACTCCCCTCCGAGTCATCCTGGCTTCCCATCCATCAACAGACGGGTATCAGGCTCAAAGGCATGACTTGAGGTCCTTAAGAGAGCTTTGCTACGACACGTCAATGAATTCCAGAACGACACACAGCCACGCCCCGATCTGGTTCGCCCTCCTCCTGGACCTGTTCCTGTACAGTGCTTATTTCTATAACATCCTCAGGAACCATCTACTCGCCAGTATCCGCACACAGACCGCGCTCGAGTCCTTGAAGATGATCACGGTCCCCGGATCGAACTACCTTAAGGTCCTCGATGGCCTGTTCATCCTCAAGGGCGCGTTCTTCTACGTGGTCTTGCTGGGGACCATGCTGCTGGCATTCATGCTCGTCTCTCTTCTCTTTCAGAGCCTTTGGAGGCGGGCGGCGTTTCTGCTGACAGGGTGGGTGGTTATCGCGGCCCTGACATGGAACGACGGGATCGGAGTCTCCTTCTCCCTGGTCGTCCTGCTCTCCTTGGCGGCCTTTTTCTCGCTGACCTTTTCGATCCATATCCGGTTCGCGCTGGGGGAGCTCGCCTTTCTCCTGTTCCTGGTGTTCGTCGTCACCCTCTCGCTTCAATTTGGATCCAAACACAGCTTCTTCCTGAAAACAAGGGATCGCTTCCTGTTTGACACCCGCCTGGGAAGCCAGCTTCTCAAGGCTTACTACGACGCATCCCCGCTGGCGACCGGCCTCATCGCAAGCCCCCTCTCCCCGTCGCACGGCTCTTACATGGGTCTCGTCTTTCATGAGGGCTCCAAGGGCGAAAGATTCGTCTATCCCGGAAGAGGACTCCTGATCTTGAATGGCGATCCAAGACATCGGGCCGCCGCCGATTTTGTGATCGATCAAAGAGCGGAACAGCAGTTCATGACGAATCGTTATGGTCAAGTCGTCCCGCTTGATTCGCTCAGCCGTGGTGATGTCGAAAGAGCCATCGGTCGGCTTTATGCGATGCACGGCCTTGTGAGACTCACTCGCAGCGGGCTTTATTTTTTTCCGGCCGGATTGCTCCTTCTGATCCTTTTCGGCATTCGGACGGTGTCGTCGCGAAGTCTGGTCTTCTTCGTTTCAGGGTCGAGTATCGCGACCGTCCTCCTTGTATTCATCGGGACGGTATCCTTGACCGGCGATCGGTTGCCCTCCGACGTTGTACTCGAATCCGCACCCCTTCCGCGTCATGGTCTCGCTCTGGCTCATTACCTCAGGTCGCAGAGAACCATCCCCGAAAAATACATGGGGTACGTGCGGGGGATGTGCCACTCCGAGTCCGGGGCGCTTCGGTACTGGGG
>CAZAGT010000128.1:0-12060 GCA_964484515.1 uncultured Desulfobacteraceae bacterium
TCCACCTTCTACCTTTGACCTCTTGCGTACGCCGCAGTGACGAGGGATGAGGGTACTCCCGATGCAATCGGGACAGATGGGCGTTTTCCGACAGCCTCAATGGTATGATGAAACTGCTAAGAAATATGGCCACGGGCTTCGACATTGAATTGGGAGATCGACAATGTCGTCTTTTCCGGATCTATCTGGAGGAATTGTGGCATTGGAACCGGCGAATGAATCTCACCGGCCCGTTGACCAAAGAGCGAATGATCGTCGAACTTGTCCTTGATTCTCTCATACCGGGTCCCTCTATTCCGATGACGGCCAAGATGCTCGACGTCGGATCCGGTGCCGGCTTTCCCGGTGTGCCGCTCAAGATCCATGGCCCGGATCGCAATATCGACCTTCTGGAAATCAATTCCAAGAAAGTCAGTTTCTTGAGACATATTATCCGCCTCCTCGGGTTAAAGGACATCACTGTCATCGAGGGTCGGGTGGAACGAATCCAGGCCAAACTTGCGCACATGGGCTACCAGGTCGTCACCGCCCGCGCTGTCGCCGACCTCAGCCAACTCATAGCCTGGTGTGCACCCCTCCTGTCTCCAGGCGGTCTACTGGTGAGCTTTCAGGGAAGCCGTTTCGAAAACGACCTCAACCGTAGCGACCCTGTGATGGAGGAGCACGGTATTTTCACGCACAAGGTAATTCCTTACAAATTACCGGGCAAGAGGGCTCGCCGGCATACGGTGATATTTCAGAAGGCCTGAAGGAATTAGTTTCCGGTGGGCGGCTATTTACGCAAGACATCGAGAATGGTGGAGAGTTGAAGATCAATGTACCGGTCCACGGTGAGCCGATTCTTAAAATGCCATCGCTTGAGTACCCACATATGGGCCATCAGGATAATATTGTAGGCCATGAGGTCCACATCGACCTTTTTGAAGACTCCCTTTTGGATACCCTCTTCGATCATCCTACTGAAAATCTCGGACACCTCTACCTCGAGCTGCATGATTCTCGACCGTGATGCCTTATCAAGGGAACTGGACTTTTGATAAATCAAGAGGGCCTTTTCCCGCTGTTGATCCACGACCCGAAAATAGAGGATGATGGCAATCGTCAGTTTTTCTTCGGGATCCTCAACTCCTTTAATCTCTTTCGTCAAACTCTCCTGAAAGATGTTTAGAACGTCTTCCATGATCATTCGCATGATGGCCGATTTCTGTTTGACGTAGTGATAGGTCACAGGAAGGCTCACACCGGCCATCTCCGAGATCTCCTCGATGGACGTAGCTTTGAATCCTTTCTGGGCGTAAAGGATACTCGCCGTGTCGATGATCTTTCGCCGTACTTTGTCCGATGCACCGATCTGGTCGAGGACCGTCAAGTTTCTTCCGGGAATACTCATAAAGACCCCTCCCCACCAAACGCACAAACGATTCTTGCGACGGTCTAGGTTTCCGCTGACAAAGAAGGACACTAAACAGGCAGATGGCCGTTTTGCGACCGCCTCAGGCGATTACTTTAGACGCTCACTCAAGGATTGACAATTTTTTTCAGGCCCGACTCCATTTTTGTTTTGACCGCCACGGCTCCTCCGCTGATATAAAGACAAGGACGAATAGACAGAGAGGAACCGGCGATATGTGGAGAGAACGACTCACGAAAATCCAACCCCTTTCAGAGAAGTGGATAGCGAAGGCTCGTCAGAGACTCGACAACCTTACAAAGCCGCGGGGGAGCCTCGGTTTTCTCGAGGACCTCGCGACTCGATATGTGGCGATTCGAGAAGAGGAACGCCCGGCGAACACGGTCAAAGAAGTCTTTGTCTTTGTAGGCGATCACGGGGTCGTCGCTGAAGGTGTCAGTGCGTATCCGCAGCAGGTTACGGCCCTGATGGTCAGGAATTTCCTGGCCGGCGGCGCCTGCATCAATGTACTTGCCAAAAGCGCGGGGGCCAAGGTTTCCGTCGTCGACGTGGGCATGGTCGAGGACCTGCCTGAGGCTCCGGAACTCATCAGAAGAAACATCGTCAGAGGGGCCCGGAACATCGCGGCCGGCCCGGCGATGACGCCTGAGCAAGCGGAGGCAGCCATCGCCGTAGGCATTGAGATGGCGGAACGGGCTTCAGCCGCAGGATGTTCCATCATCGCCACCGGCGAAATGGGTATCGGAAACACGACACCGTCAACCGCTCTTTTCGCCCATCTCCTGCCCGCAAACGTCGAGGATTTGACTGGAAAAGGGACCGGGCTGGACGAACAAGGCATGCGGCATAAGGCCCGGATCATCGAACAAGCCCTCGAGATCAACCGGAATTCCCTCGACAACCCCCTCGACACGCTGGCTGCCCTAGGAGGCCTTGAGATCGCGGCGATCTGTGGTCTATGTCTCGGGGGCGCTGCAAAGCGCCTGGCTGTCGTGGTGGACGGCTTCATCTCGAGTGCCGGCGCCTTGGTGGCGATGCGCCTAAAACCGGAGGTGCGTGATTACCTCTTCTTCTCGCACCAATCATTGGAAAGAGGGCACCGGATCTTCTTCCAAAAGGAGCAAATCAGACCCATTCTCGACCTTGACATGCGGTTAGGAGAAGGGACCGGAGCGGTGATTGGCATGCAGATCCTTGAGGATGCCGTCAAGATCTACAGCGAGATGGCCACGTTTCAGGAGGTCGGAATCGAGGCGGGGGCCTAACACTGGATCTAGGTTCGGAAACGGTATCTGCAATACCAAAACAAAAAGGGGCATCGACTTGATCAAGGGTTTTGTCACCGCTGTCCGAACGTTGACGATCATCCCCATGCCGGGAGCGAACGTGACTGTATATGGGGCTGCACTCCCTTGGTTCCCGGCCGTCGGTCTGCTCTTGGCCCTCATCCTATATGGTGTCGGAACGCTCTATATCCATATCGGGGGCGAACATTGGCCTCAGGCCGGCGCCATCCTTTTGCTCGGAGCCCAGATCTTACTGACCCGGGGGCTCCATCTTGACGGGCTGGCGGACTGGGCTGACGCCCTCGGCGGGCATACCGAGAGGACACGTAGGCTCGCAATCATGCGGGACTCTCACTTGGGAACATTTGGTGTCCTTGCTCTCCTCCTCGTCCTGATGGCGAAATGGATTGCCATCGAACGGCTAATCGTCTCCGAAGCCCTTAGCTGGCTCCTTGTGGTACTCACCGTTTCAAGGGCAATGATGGTCGCTTTGATAAGCACCCTCCCCTATGCCCGAACCGACGAGGGGCTGGCGTCTCCCTTTGTGTTAGCCGGTGGTTTAAAACAGAGGCTCATCGCTCTGGCCGTGACCCTGTGCGTCTGCGTCTGTTTTGGGCCGGTCGGGCTTGTTCTTTTTTGCGCCGGCTGGCTGGTCACCAAGCTGTTGGGTGCTTCCTTTCAGAAGGGCTTTGGTGGTATCACCGGAGACCTGCTTGGAACGACAAATGAAATTGTCGAGATCGTCCTCTTGAGCCTTTCCGCGGCGCTTAGCATGGTACCTTTGGCAGGGAGAAACTGGAGCTCCTGGATCTGATGGCGCCAAAAGAATCATACCGCCACGGAGGTGAGCCTGAATCAGATCTCTCCCGGCTCGGTCTGTCCCAAAAACCGATCATCGATTTCAGCGTCAGCCTTAATCCTTTGGGGCCTCCCCCTATCCTTCGCCATCACTGGTCCGAGGTGCTTGAAGGCATCGAAAGCTATCCAACACCCTCAGGAGAGGCGGTCACACACTACTACCAGCTCAAGTACGGAATCCCGGCCGACAGTTTCCTGCCGGGTAACGGATCGACCGAACTGATCTATCTCCTACCCCGGGCGCTCGGCCTCAAGAAGATCGTCGTAGCGGTCCCTTCTTACCATGACTACACGCGTGCAGCGATCCTTGCCGGTGCTGAGGTGCTCCCGTACCCATTAGGATTCAGCTCTACATCTGTTTGGACAAAGACGGAGGGGATCGAGGGCCTCTTGAAGGATGCCGAAGCAGTCTGGTTGGGAAACCCGAACAACCCGACCGGGTCTCTTTTGCCCAAAGGCGCCCTCGCCGGCCTGGCCGAGCACTTTCCCGAAAAATGGATCATCGTCGACGAAGCCTTCATGGACTTCGTGGAAAAACGAGATGAGACCAGTCTGGTCCAGTCGCTTTCTCGACCCAACATTCTTGTGATTCATTCCTTGACGAAGTTTTATGCCCTGGCCGGAGTGAGACTTGGTGGCGTTTTCGGTCACCCTTCGGTCATATCGAAAATCCAAGAGATGAAGGAGCCCTGGACCGTAAACGGAATGGCGGAGAAAATGGCACCGCTACTCCTTAGATGCGCCGATTATGAGCAGGAAACGCGAGCATTAATTAGACAAGAGCACGTCAGGATGCACCGCGCGCTCGGGGTTCTTGAGGGGATCACGGCCTATCCCTCCGCCGCCAACTTTATCCTCTGCCAATGGCACCGCACGGATGATCTCGACGATCTTCTGCGGCATCTCCTCTCGCAAGGACTCTATGTCAGGGATTGTCGAAACTTTACCGGGCTCGACGGGAACTACTTTCGGCTGGCGATCAGATCGCCGGCCGAAAACAACCAACTGCTAGAATCGATCGCCTCGATCTCCGATGCCTCTCGTGGTTGAATTAGCTCTCATTTTGAGTGTCGCTTTCCTGCTAGATACTCTCATTGGCGACCCGCCTTATCGCTTCCACCCTGTTAGAGTCCTCGGCCACTACATCTCCTTTGTGGAGAAAGCCCTGCGCAAAATAGGAGGAGATGGAAAGATCGCCGGCATCTTTCTGGTACTGATCGTCGAGATCTCCTTCCTCGCCTCTTATCTTGCCGCTGTGAATCTACTTGCCATGCTGCAACCCCTGTTGCGGGGAGCCTTCAACCTTTATCTGTGTTATTCCTGTCTGGCACTCGGAGACCTTCTAAACCATGTCAAGCCCGTTGATCGTGCCCTGGAGAAAGGCGATCTTGACGCGGCGAGACGTGGTGTGGCCCTGGTGGTGAGCCGTGAAACCCGAGACCTTGACGACGAGGGGCTTATCCGTGCAAGCATCGAGACCTTGGCCGAAAATTTTGTAGACGGCTTCCTTTCCCCCCTTTTTTGGTTTTTCGCTGGTGCCCTTCTTGGCACTCTTTTCGGTACTGCCCCACAGGACACGGCCATCGCTGCGATCCTGATCTTCAAGGGCGCCAGCACATTGGATTCCATGGTGGGCTATCGCAGTCCGGAATATCTCCGGTTTGGATGGGCGAGCGCACGGCTTGACGACATGATGAATTTTGTGCCTGCGCGCCTTTCTATTCTGGCTCTCTGGATGGGAGCGTTCGTGTCACGGATGGCCCCTTTCGACGGTCTCAGAACGGCCTTGCGGGATCGCTTGAAACACGACTCGCCCAACGCCGGTCATGCGGAGAGCTTCGTGGCCGGCTCCCTCCACATTCGGCTTGGGGGCCCGACGACATACCCGGATGGACTGAAGGATAAGCCCTGGCTTGGCGATGGGTCGGCAAAAATGACCAGACAACATATTCACCAAGCCGCAGCCCTTGTTACATGTTCCGGCTGGATCTCGTTAGGGTTCGTTGTGTCTCTCTTTCTTATTATTTATGTGAGGACGACCTGAATCATATTAATCTTGTGTTTAACTTTTTGCTCATTAGAACGGAGCATGCAGGACTATTGAATACATTTTACTGTCAATCTATAAGCAACGGTTTGTATTTGCTTGACTTTTGACAATTTTTGTTATATTCTCAATTTAGTAATATATTTTTGTTCAAACCAGGAGGAAGAGAGAGAGTATGGCGACTGTTAAGCAAATCCAATTGAGGCTTGGGCAGGCAAAGAAAAAACTAACTAAACTGAGCAAAGAAGTCACAGGCACGAAGGCCAATATCAAGAAGCTGGAAGCCCAGCTAAAGAAGGCAAAGACTGCTACCAAAGTCAAACCGAAGCCAAAGCCGAAGCGGAAGCCGAGGGCAAAGGCTAAAAGGAAAAAGGCCCCGGCGAAGAGGAAGAGAAAGGCTCCCGCCCGCAAGGCCCGAAAAGGATAAGCTCTTAGGTCTAACGGGTTCACGCCACGACCGGCAGGAGACACCTAGACCGGACAGTCTAGGTGTTTTTTTGTCGATTGGCCGGCCGTCATCACTGCTCAGGCAAAGATGGGGAAGACTACCCAAAACCCCATTCGCCGAGCTGCTTTGTCATCCTTTCCCGATGAGAGCCCTGCCAGTAGTACCGACCGCAGGACGGACAAACGTGTATCTTTGAGATACCTTGGTAATATACGTATTCCGGGATACGTTCACGGGCCTCTTCCATCTCCGCCGCCTTTAGGAGTTCGTTGCATATCAAACAACGGCTAAACCACCTGGACGTATCGGGAGTCATTCCTGTCTGTGTCGCTACCTCCCGCAACTGTTCCCCGACCCGGTTGGAATGGATCAAGAGGGTCTCAGGGAGGCATTTGACAAGACCTCTGTCCCGGGTCAGGAGAATCCGTTCCGGCCCAATGAGGCCCTTGAGGACACCGCTGGGATAGAAACGTTGATAATGGGTATCGTACCCCAGGACCCGCAGCCACTTCGCCAACCTGCCTAGCATCGAGTCGGCCAAAAACTTCAATTCGACAAACCCCGTTCTTGTTGACCCTTACAGATCGCTATTATAGATTAATCAGCCGCTATAGGTCTCTCTAAAACGAGTCTGTTGAGCATTAGTCATCATGCCACTACTCGCGGCAGTCCCGCGAAGCTGAGGGGCGCGTCTTATTAACCACCATGTCAGAAAACAGGTGATTAGAGGAAAACGTTCATGGACAGGATTCTCATCGAAGGGGGAAACCCCATTAAAGGGCAAGTAGAACTCAGCGGGGCCAAAAACGCTGCGCTGCCCATCCTGGCCGCCTGCCTGCTGACTGGTGGAGCCCACCGACTGGAGCGGATCCCCGAGCTTAGGGACATCACGACCATCCGGGCCATCATGTCTAAGATGGGTGTGGATTTTTGGGAAGAAGGCCCAGCTTTATGGGTCAATTCAGAAAACATCAATCAGTTTGAGGCCTCCTATGATCTGGTCCGGACGATGAGGGCCTCGATACTGCTTCTGGGGCCCCTCCTGGCCCGCATGGGTAGGGCCAGAATATCTCTGCCGGGAGGCTGTGCGATCGGTGCGCGTCCGGTCAACCTCCACCTCACTGCCCTTGCCGCCATGGGTGTGGAGATCTCCCTGGAAGGCGGCTATATCAACGGGCGGGCTGACGGTCTCGAAGGGGCTACCATCTTTTTCGATATTCCGACGGTCACAGGGACGGAAAACCTGATGATGGCCGCGACGCGGGCCAAGGGACAGACCGTCTTGAAAAACGCCGCGATGGAACCGGAGGTCGTGGACCTGGCGAACATGCTCCGCGGGATGGGCGCTGATATAGCAGGTGACGGAACAGACACCCTGATCATCAACGGAGTCGATGACCTAGAACCTGCTCGGCACACCGTCATTGACGACCGGATCGAAGCCGGGACCTTTATGATCGCTGCCGCAATGACGGGAGGCGAGGTGCTCATCCGTAGCACCTCTCCGGATAACCTGGCAGCCGTGACTGAAAAACTGCAACTTGCCGGAGCTGAAATTGATGCCACGGCAAACGGGGTCCATGTCAAAGGGCCGACTGAGATTCAGGCCGTCGATATCACGACCATGCCTTATCCGGGCTTCCCCACCGACCTGCAGGCGCAATTTATGGCGGCGATGTGCATCGCCAAGGGGTCGAGCATCATCAAAGAAACGGTTTTCGAGAACCGGTTCATTCATGTCGGTGAATTGAAACGGATGGGGGCGGATATCGAGATCGACGGCAACCGGGCCCTGGTACGAGGCAAGGACCGCCTGATGGCGGCTCCTGTGATGGCGACTGATCTCAGGGCCAGTGCTTCCCTTATTCTGGCCGGCCTTGTGGCCGAGGGGGGCCATACAGTGGTCAATCGAATCTACCACTTGGACAGGGGCTACGAGGCCCTGGAAAAGAAATTCAATGCCTTGGGGGCCATCATTTGGCGCGAAAAGGCGTGAGATGTCGGATCGGCCCCTCATCCCTATTCTCCTCTCTCTCATGGGAGGGATCTGCCTCAGCCGCTTAATACTCCCCCACGAGCCGCCTTCCGTCCTGATCGTCATCGCCCTCATCGTTTTCACCTTAGGCGCCTTTTTTTTCGCTCCGCCCCGGCTGCGGTGGTCTGCAACGATCATACTTTTCATTTCAGGTGGGATCCTCATTGAACAAAGAGCAACCAAGGACTCCCGTCTTTCGGATCTGTCCGAGCGACGGCAACGGGTTATCCTGGAGGGAGTCGTCCTGGAGCTTCCTAAGAGGATTGAGGATATCGCCAAATTCACGGTGAGGGCCGACCGGCTCCTCGATCCGGAACCAGGTATGAGGATCGATGAGAAGATCCTTGTGACGGTGTATCGATACGGCGACGACTTCTTACCGGGCGACAAGATACGCTTTCCCGCCAGATTGAAGCCTTTCAGGAACTTCAACAACCCTGGCCGCTACAACTATCAGCTCGCGATGGCCTTGAAGGGCCTCTCCTGCGCGGCCTCCGTGTCCGATGGAAGATATATCGTACCGATGGGTCGAGGAAACTTGGGGCCTTTATCGGCCTGGCTGGAAACGTTGAGGAGACCGATTCGGCAGTTCCTTTCAGATAAGCTATCTGCGCGTAATGCAGCCCTCTTTGCGGCCCTGATCCTGGGCGAGCGTCAGGGAATTACGACCGAACTCAGAGAGGAGGTCGTTGTTGCCGGCCTCGGGCACATCCTTGCCGTATCCGGTTTGCACGTCGGCCTGGTCGGCTGGCTGGCATTCACGCTGTTCAAGAGACTTCTCTCCCTCTCCTATCGACTCATGCTCCGGACCGACATCCATAGATGGGCCGCTTTTCTGGCTTGTCTGGTGGTGATCGGGTACACCGGAATCGCGGGGTTTCAGGTCTCGGGGCAAAGGGCCATGATCATGGTGCTGGCCTTTCTGTTGGCCATCATCCTGGGCCGAGAACGGGATCTATGGTCCACCCTGGCACTGGCCGGTTTTTGCATCCTGGCCTTAGATCCCCTGGCCCTCTTCAGTATCTCGTTTCAACTCTCCTTCGGCGCCGTCGTCGGGATTCTGTGGTTGGCCCCTTTCATATACAACCTGATGCCGGCATCAGAGACTGAAAAGTCAAAGCGGGCAACCTCTCTCGATCGGCTTAGAGCTTATGTTAAAGGACTGGTTGCCGTGACCCTCGCGGTGACTCTGTTTCTGCTACCGATCACAACCGCCTACTTTCATCGCATCTCCCTGTTTGCCCTGCCCGCGAATCTCACGGCCGTCCCCATCCTCGGTCTCTGGACCTTGCCCTGCGGGCTCCTCTCGGTCCTCAGCCTCCCAATATCACCTCATCTGTCCGAATGGCTCTTAATCCTCGGGAGTTGGGGGCTGGATGTGATGATGGCGGTCATCCAATTCTGGGGACAGGTGCCCTGGGCAGCGGTCTGGGTCATCACACCAAACGCCCTCGAGATCATCCTCTTCTATGGTCTCCTCCTTACGCTCTTCTTTTATCGGCGCTGGGCCTGGGCAAGAAGAGGGTTCTTTGTCGTCCTGCTGCTCATTGCGGCCGACACGACGTATTGGCTGTATCAGACGCAGTTTAACCCGCGTCTTGAAGTGACCTACCTCGATGTCGGCCAAGGAAACGCCGCCCTCGTTCGCTTCCCGGGCAACAAGCGAATGCTGATTGACGGCGGCGGCTTTCCAAAGGACCGCTTCGATATTGGACGGATGGTGGTGGCCCCATTTCTGCTTCAATCGAAGCTCCGTCGGATCGATTACCTTGTACTCACGCATCCTCAGACCGACCACATGAACGGCCTGCGCTTTATTGCGACCCACTTCAAACCTCGGGAGTTCTGGTACAACGGCCAGACCTCAGAGACGGAACCGTTTTGGCACTTGATGGATATCGTTGACAGGAAGGGGATCCGGAAACAGGTACCTATGGATCTATCGGCCGGCCGCAACATCTCAGGAGTCATGGTGGACGTCCTTTACCCGCTTCCAGGGACGTCAAAAGGCCGGCCCACAATAACAGCCCACAATCTAAACAACCATTCACTGGTCCTCCGGATCTCCGATGGCTCGACGTCTTTTCTTTTTCCGGGCGATCTGGAAGAGACCGGCGAGGCGCATGCCATTGCGGCAGCCGGCTCGAGACTCAGAAGCGATATCCTCCTGGCTCCCCACCACGGGAGCAAGACATCCTGCACTGAGCCCTTCCTCCGCATGGTTCAGCCCGAAATCTGCGTCATCTCGTGCGGTCATGGGAACTGGTTCGGTTTCCCTCACCCTGAGACACTCCAGAGACTGAGAGACGCAGGATGCCGGATTATCAAGATCGACCAAGCGGGAGCATTGGAAATTCAGCTGGGTTCAAACGGTATGAGAATAAGGAGTTACTGCGGTTTGCCCCATGTGCTTGAAGTCGGCCACGCTCAATTACATTGATGTACGTCTCTTCATCTAGAAAGGCTTTTTCCTCGACCTCTCAAAAATATCGTGTCCACATGGTCAATGACGCCCCTAGAACGATTGCATCGGTTCTCTTCAGGATTCCACGCCGTGCCTTTACCTCCTCCCTCTTGAACTAAATCTCTTAAGGACGTGACTCTTACAAATTCAACGCGTACGGCGCTTCTTCCTCTTTTTCCGGTAAACAGTCCTCGATATGATGAATATGGTGCATATCGCTGTCATTCCAACCCCATTTACCACCCAGTAAATAAGGTTATCTACTGTCAAAGCCCCCAATCTGACGAACAAATTGAAGACCACCAAAATTCCAATTATTATCCGAAACACGATTCCGGAAAACCCAACCACGTCCATGGAAACCCATTCATTCCGTGCAACAAGCTAGGCTTTTGGATCTCAGTGACATCAGCAATTTTGTGATATGTATCGAAATTACGGACCGTTTCTATTAGATACCATACGTCATAACGTCAACCAATAAGCGGCAGCTCAGAAATCCTTGAAAGGATAGAAATTGACATAATGAAGTGACTTCTGAACTTCTCCCAGAAATTCTTTTGAAATCGTGCAGGGAACGTGCTATTCTATTATTTTACTTTGGGATTTCACTACACGCCTTTATCTCCATCCTCCTAAACTTAATTTCTTAAGAACTCCCCCGTCACGGCCCCAAGATGATCAGCAATATGTCGAGCCATCCAGTCCGCCCTGCCCCGGCAGCCGGCCATTTATAGGCCATTACCTCAACCGGTAAAGTATCTTGTCAACATAGTCAAGAACGTCCCGCTTTACAGGTTTCAATCCACGCCCCCGCACGGGGGGCGACAACCATTGAGCGCTCTGCTAGTTCGATTGTCGAAGTTTCAATCCACGCCCCCGCACGGGGGGCGACAAAGCAATCAAGCAACAGTGTCGGATATCTCAATGTTTCAATCCACGCCCCCGCACGGGGGGCGACTTCAGACCCTGTATGAAAATCGACAGTCACCCCAGTTTCAATCCACGCCCCCGCACGGGGGGCGACTTCGATGGCTTTCTGTGGAATGCCCAAATCAGCAGTTTCAATCCACGCCCCCGCACGGGGGGCGACTTCAGACCCTGTATGAAAATCGACAGTCACCCCAGTTTCAATCCACGCCCCCGCACGGGGGGCGACTTCGATGGCTTTCTGTGGAATGCCCAAATCAGCAGTTTCAATCCACGCCCCCGCACGGGGGGCGACTCGTCGGCACGACCAGGCACTTCGCCTTGCGCGAGTTTCAATCCACGCCCCCGCACGGGGGGCGACTTTCCATGGCGTTCCCGAATTGTTCGATATCCATGTTTCAATCCACGCCCCCGCACGGGGGGCGACTCTATTTTATCAATCATTTATAAGGGCTGAAGAGTTTCAATCCACGCCCCCGCACGGGGGGCGACCTGATCAACAAGTTCGCTCCGGTGCCTACGTGGGAGTTTCAATCCACGCCCCCGCACGGGGGGCGACTCGTCGGCACGACCAGGCACTT
>CAZAGT010000128.1:12160-12942 GCA_964484515.1 uncultured Desulfobacteraceae bacterium
CGCCTTGCGCGAGTTTCAATCCACGCCCCCGCACGGGGGGCGACGTCTTGGTCAATTTTATAGGCCATCCAACGTTTCAGTTTCAATCCACGCCCCCGCACGGGGGGCGACAGGTCGTTCATGCGGTCCACGACCTGCTCGCGCGTTTCAATCCACGCCCCCGCACGGGGGGCGACTCGGCGATATCATGACCGAGCTTTACCGGGCCGAGTTTCAATCCACGCCCCCGCACGGGGGGCGACGTGTGATGCTTGGGGGCCGCCGGACGCCACCGGAGTTTCAATCCACGCCCCCGCACGGGGGGCGACCAGGGTGATCCAGGCACGCGAATCGGCCTACCAGTTTCAATCCACGCCCCCGCACGGGGGGCGACTGGTGACGATCATGGGAGGTCGCATCGTTGCGCAGTTTCAATCCACGCCCCCGCACGGGGGGCGACGGCGGCCGGACAAGGCGATCGTCGACGACTTCGAGTTTCAATCCACGCCCCCGCACGGGGGGCGACTCGGTCGAAGGGAGGAAGGTAAGGGGCTGAAGAGGTTTCAATCCACGCCCCCGCACGGGGGGCGACGTCAAGCAGTTGACGATCTGCTGGGTGCCCACGCGTTTCAATCCACGCCCCCGCACGGGGGGCGACGTCGACAACGGCGATCTCCTCAGCTTCCTTCACGGTTTCAATCCACGCCCCCGCACGGGGGGCGACTGCCATCGGTGGGTATCTCAAAGGTCGGAAGCGGTTTCAATCCACGCCCCCGCACGGGGGGCGACAAGGGGAGCGAGGA
>CAZAGT010000129.1:0-6640 GCA_964484515.1 uncultured Desulfobacteraceae bacterium
GCTGGGCACCTCGCCCTTGAGGGATTCCCGCTGGTGGAGATCCTCTCGGTCACGCGAGGGGACGGCGGAGAGGAGTGCAAGGGTGTAGGGATGAAGCGGGTGGTCAAAGAAGTCCTCGGCCGGGGCGTATTCCATGATATGGCCGAGGTACATCACAGCGACGGTGTCGCTGACGTAACCCACCATGTGGAGATCGTGGGAGATAAAGAGGTAGCTGAGATCAAAGCGGGACTGAAGCCCTTTGAGCAGGTTGATGATCTGAGCCTGGATGGACACGTCCAGGGCGGAAACGGGCTCATCACAGAGGATCAGGTTGGGCTCGACACTCAAGGCCCTGGCAACACCGATACGCTGGCGCTGGCCGCCGCTGAACTCATGAGGGTAACGGTCGGCCGCAGCCGCATTGATACCCACCATCTCGAGTAGCTCCGTCACCCTTTGCCGGCGCTCGCCGTGGTTACCCATACCCACGGCCCGCAGGCCCTCCTCAATCGATTGCCCGATGGTCATCCGCGGATTCAACGAGCCGAAAGGGTCCTGGAAAATGATCTGGATCTCCCGCCGCAGGGGCTTCATCTCTTCCCGGGTGAAACCGCTGATGTCCCGGCCGCGATAACATATTTCACCTTCATCCGGTTCCAGGAGCTGCAAGATGAGCCGGGCGACCGTGGACTTCCCGCAGCCGCTCTCTCCGACCAGGCCGAGGGTCTTCCCCGACTCAATCTCAAGGTCCACACCGTCAACCGCCTTGATCCACCCCACGATCCGTTGGAAAACCCCCCGGCGCACGGGGAAGTGCTTTTTGAGGTTGTGCACGGTCAGTAGCTTGTCGTTAGGCATCGTGGTTTATTCCTGATTGCGTATACGTATGTATGCATAAGGATCGAGGTTCAGCCTCTTGCCTTCTGCCTTTCACCTTCTACCTTTTACCTTTGAATAAAACCGGACATCTTGCCAGATGCGCGTCTCCGTAATCGCACATCTCGGGGTACTGCTTGCGGCACGTCTCGATCGCATGCGAACAGCGGGGATGAAAGGGGCAACCTCCTGGTTTGAAGGCCGGGTCCGGCACGTTTCCGGGGATGCTGTAGAGTTCTCCGCCCCGCTTGGCACGGCTGGGAAGCGAGGCCAAAAGGCCCTGCGTGTAGGGATGTTGGGCCTCATCAAAGATGGCCGACGTGTCCCCCTGTTCGACAATAATGCCGGCGTACATGACGTAGATACGATCGGCGATATTGGCCACCACGCCGAGGTCGTGGGTAATGTAAAGCAAAGACATGTCCCGTTTTTGCTGCAGCTCGTCAAAGAGTTCCAGGATCTGGGACTGGATGGTTACGTCCAGGGCCGTCGTCGGCTCGTCGGCAATGACGAGATCCGGGCCGCACGCTAGGGCCATGGCGATCATGACCCTTTGGCGTTGACCGCCGCTCAGTTGATGCGGATAGTCGCTGAGTCGCTCGTGTGGTGACGGGATGCCCACATCTCTGAGAAGTTGAATGGCTCGATCACGTCTTTCCGTCTCGGCCAGATTCTCATGGATCATGATGGCTTCTTCGATCTGATCGCCGATGGTAAAGACGGGATTGAGGGAGGTCATGGGTTCCTGGAAGACCATCGCGATGTGGTTTCCGCGGATCTCTTGGAGGGCCTCTTCATCGAGGGTTAGAAGGTTCGTGCCGTTGAAGAGGATGGTGCCCCCTGCAATCTCTCCGGGTGGTCTCGGAATAATACCGAGGATGGCGAGGGCGGAAACGGTCTTGCCGCAACCGGACTCCCCGACAAGGCAGACCGTCTCACCCTTGTGTACGTTGTAGCTCACACCGTCAACGGCACGCGCGAGCGTCTCGTCGCCACGAAAGTAGACTTTGAGGTCTTGGATGGAGAGGAGGATTTCTTCGCTATTACTCATGATCAAGTAGTGACTAAAGTGAACTAAAGTGAACTAAAGTGGGGAAGAGGGAATTGCCTGGGATAGGGTACCGTGCCACGTTCATTGCCTTTTTCTTCCTATCGACGCAAAGATCGCGAGAAGTTCA
Source organism: uncultured Desulfobacteraceae bacterium (assembly GCA_964484515.1). GTDB lineage: Bacteria > Desulfobacterota > DSM-4660 > Desulfatiglandales > HGW-15 > CAZAGT01. The sequence goes on from CAZAGT010000129.1 coordinate 2,037, forward strand.
CTACACTCCTGGTACTCAGGTTCCAAACGTATCCTGGGGAGCCATCCCATGTCCCTTACAATTTCCAGCCAGTATTGTGTTTCGCTCGCCTCACTTTCACAGATGCTGATTTTGTTCTTGAAATCGGCTCGGCTTCTTGCTCGGTTAGCTTCCCGGTAGTTGGCGCCGATAGATGTGCCTGACTTGGTGATTTGGTTCCGTATGACTTTCGACTCCGGTAAATCCGGCAGCTTCATCGAGACCCTGATGATTCTTACAGCGAATTCACGTGTGCGCTGCTCAAGATCCTTGGCAAACTGTTTGTTTTCCAAATCCTTTGTCGCCCTCAACTTTAGCTCACTTTAGTCACTTAGCCACTTTAGCTCACTCTGGATTTTCCTTTTCGCCCTTTCGAGTTTTCGTGATAGTTTTCTTTCTTCTGAATTCAGACTTTAAGCGCTGTAGCCCACTTCTCCCCCCTAAGACCTCTCCCTCAGTTTCGGGTTCAGGATGTCCCGCAGCCCCTCACCAAAGAGGTTGAACGAGAGGACCACGATCAGGATGGCGATGCCGGGCACGAAGGTGAGCCAGGGCGCATCAAAGATGAAATTCTTGCCATTGGAGAGGATGTTCCCCCAGGTGGCGTGGGGCGGTGGCACACCAAAGCCAAGGAAGCTAAGGCCCGCCTCCGTCAGGATCGCCGACGCAATTCCGATCGTGGCCGAGACCAGGACCGGGGCAACGGCATTGGGGATCATGTGGCGGAAGATGATCCGCCAGTCGCTGACGCCCAGGGCCAGGGCGGCGCTCACAAAGTCTTGCTCCCGCAAAGACAGGAACTCGGCACGCACAAATCGGGTCGTCCCCATCCAGCTGGTGAGTCCGATCACGATCATGATGTTATAGATGCTCGCCGGTAGGAGCGCCACCACGGTGAGGATCAGGAAGAAGCTCGGAAAGCAGAGCATGATGTCCACGAACCGCATGATCAGGGTATCGACTGAGAAAACGCCCGCAAAAGGGAATCTCAGCCAAGAGGGCAGTTTTCGCTTATCTACAAGGCGCTTCAATTTGTCCGCACGGAAGAGATAAACGATGCTGGCGAGCATTATGGCCCCACCGAGGACAAAGAGCCCTGCGGCCAGGAGGAGGCCTCCCAACACCAGGAGCCCAAAAGCAAGGATCTGGTCCACCCGAATGGGGGCTTGCCCGAAGTAGCCGGTAATGCCTCCCATGAAGATACCGACCAACACCGAGATGCCCACCGCGACAAAACCGACCGTCAAAGACACCCACGCGCCCTGCAGCATTCGCGCAAACACGTCCCTGCCGAGGTCATCGGTTCCCAGGAGGTAGATCCCCAACTCCGGGATTTCTTCCGGTTGCAGGATCTGCAGGTTCGGCTTCGAAAGGGGGGGGCGGAGCTTTTCCGGCAGCCTGACCAGGGAAGGGTCAAGGACGGGTTCGGTGCCTGCGGTGAGCCCAAGTCCCGTCAGGGCAACAACAAAGAAGACCACAAAGATCGCCAACCCGGCAAAGGCCAACCGGTTCTTTTTAAGGAGCCGCCAGGCCTCCTGCAGGCGTGTCCGCCTGGGGGCCGAGGGAGCTTCAAGCCCGTTTTCAGCAGACTGTTTTCTTACGTCTCGAGCGGTCATAGGCGTATTCTTGGATCCACCATCATGTAGAGCACGTCAGAGACAAAGGTGCCCGCCAGTACCAGCACTGCGGAAATGAAATTGACCGTCAGGATAATAGGGTAATCCCTGGCCAAGATAGCTTCATAGGCCATGCGTCCCATACCCGGCCAGGAGAAGATCGACTCGATAATGACCGACCCCCCGATCAGGCCGGGCAGGATCATCCCGAACATCGTGACGAAGGGGAGCAGCGCGTTTCGCAGGGCGTGTTTGTAATGGACCTGCTCGGCGGGAAGGCCCTTGGCCCTGGCGGTCCGCACGTAATCCTGGCCTTCAACCTCCAACATCTGGCTGCGCACATAGCGCGAGAGGATGGCGATCCCCCCGGTAGCGCCCAGCACCGAGGGGATGAGAAGATGCCAGATACGATCCATAATCATGCGAGGCCAGGCCGCTTCTCCCAGGCCAAACGTCTGCATGCCGATGACCGGGACATGAAGGCGGGTCACCACGAGGATGATCAATATGTAGGCGAAGAAGAAGCCGGGAATGGATATCAAGAGATAAGAAAAGAAGGTGGCGCTTCGGTCGTAGAGGCCGCCCCGGAAGATGGCCGAGCGAATCCCGATCGGGAAGGAGAGGGTCCAGGTAATGATAGTTCCGACGATGAAGAGGGGGAGACTATTGAGGAAGCGTTCCCAGATCTTTCCCAGGACGGGCTGATTGTCCTTCCAGGAGACGGTTCGGCCCGTCAAGAGATCCCGATAGAAGTAAAGGTATTGGACCTGCAGCGGCTTATCCAGATGAAACTCTTTCTTGAAGCGTTCGACGAGCTCGGGCGTGAACTTGGGGTTGAGCGGGTTTACCTGGCTGGGCTTCCCGGGTGCTAAGTGAATGATCAGAAACGAGACGATTGAGACAAAGAATAGGGTCACGATCTTTTGAATGATGCTACGGCCAATGAAAGAGATCATACAACCCCCTGGGTTGAGCTGTCAGCTATCCGCTGTCGGCTCTCAGTCTCTCTCATCCTCCCCGCGTGAAGCTGGGGGGCTGAGGGAGCTTGATCCACTTATTGAAGTAGAACGTGTAGTCGCCCGTCTTGGTGGGCTCAATCGGCCGATAGATAACGTTGCCATCGGCGTCCACGTCTTTGATGACAATCCGCTTGTCGAGGATGGCGGTCCACTTTCCCACATAGAGAAAGGTATAGGGTTGCTCATCCGCAATGATTTCGTGGAGTTGATGGCAGTATGCAACCTGCCGCGCGTGGTCATATTCCTGCCTGATCTTGATGATGAGGTCATCGGCCCTGGCATTCTTGAACCCCACGAAATTGAGCTGATAGGGGTGGGTCTGGCTGGAGTGCCAAATCTGGTAAAGATCGGGATCGATCCCCATCTGCCATCCCAGAATGAGGGCATCGAAATCGAGCTTGTTCACCCGCTCCTGGATGAATACCGACCATTCCAAGAGGTCGGTGCGCACGTCGATGCCGATCTGGCGCCAGGCGTCCTGGACGACGGCCAAGATCGCCTTGCGAAGGTCATTGCCGCTGTTCGTGATCAGGGTGAATTGGAGTCGTCGGCCGTCCTTTTCCAGCCACCCTTCCTGGTTACGCCGCCATCCGATCTCCTCCAAAAGCCGCAAGGCGCCGTCGGGGTCATAGGGCAGGGGCTTGATGGAGTGGTCGTAGTAGTCGGTCTGTTCGACGAAAGGCCCCGTGATTCTCGCTCCCTGCCCATAGAGGACATACTTGATGATCTTGTCCACGTCGACGGCCATGCCCAGGGCCCGCCGCACCCGGCGGTCGTTGAAGGGCTCACGACGCATGTTATAACCGATATAGGTGTAGCCGAAGGAGAGGCCGGAAAACGCCTGATACCGCGGGTCATCCTTCAGGCGCTCGACCTGATGGGGTTGGACAGCATAACTGTCGACCGTTCCGGCATAAAACTCCATCTCCTGGGTCAGGAGGTCGGGCACGATGCGGTAAACATAGCGCTTGTAGTTCGGGGGCCCTTCCCAGTAGTCCTCGAAGTGATCCAGGATGATGTACTGATCCGATTTCCACTCCTTGAATACAAAAGGGCCGCATCCGATCGGGTGGCGGTTGAAGCTGCTCTGACGCATCGTAAACGTGTTTGGATCCCTCCCCAGCCGAACGGCCTCCCGGCGCAGGGCTTCCTGATTGAGAAGGTGTTCGGGCAGGATTCCCATCCCCCAGGTTCCAAACGCCGGCGAGTAAAGCCGTTTGTAGACAATACGTACCGTCAAGGGGTCCACCACCTCCACCGCCTTGACCGGTTCGAAATCGGGCACGCGCGGCGAGATGTTTTTCGGGTTCATGATCGCCTCGTACGTGAACTTCACGTCTTGGGCGCCAAAGGGATGGCCGTCATGGAACTTCACGTCGGGTCTCAGATGAAACAGAATGATGGGGTTATGCTCCGTTGCCGGCAGGAGCTCGCGAGCGAGCTGGGTCTTCAGATTCTCGTCCAGCGGGGCATTGATGTGGACGTAGTCTTCGCTTCTGAAGGAACCGAAATAATCCTTCCCCAGGACATAGGCGAGGTTTTTAAAAAGCGCCTGATCCACCTGCTTGAGCAGGAGTTTGACGCGGGGAGGGGCCTGAACCTGGATCTCGATCGACTTGCCCTTTTGATCGGGCGGGGATGTCTTGTCCCGGTGAGGCTCGACAAAACTCCGCGCCGGGAGCAGTTCTATCGATTCGATGTTTTCCAGGGATGCCTGGAGGTCGGGATAGGTCACGGAGCCACTCTTTCTGACCGTCTCCAGGTAGGTCACGACACCGTCGGCCGTGGCCGTGCCGATCCCCGGAATGTCGGCCCGCTGATTGACGTAGAAAAAGGCCTCTTCATAGATCTCCCATGAGGTGGCAAGACGCCCCCTGAAACGGAGTTCCTCATCCCGGTCAAGGAGACCCTCGAATACCATTAAGTTGATATCGCTACTGGCAGAGTCTGC
>CAZAGT010000129.1:6650-12930 GCA_964484515.1 uncultured Desulfobacteraceae bacterium
GGCCAGGCGCCCGCGAAAGCGGAGGTCCTGGTCACGGTCGATGAGGCCTTCGAAGACCTTCGAGATAATGTCCCCACTCGACGCATCCGCCGATAGGATGGGGTTGAGAATACTTGCGTCCCCAATCGAGGCCGTTATGTACTCATTGAGACGTTCCGGATTCCCGCGCGTCTCCTGCTCATACGTGGGGACCCAGAAGTAGGACTGGAGAAGGAGGAGGATCACAAGGGAGGGCGCCAGTATAAGGATTTTGTGAATAGTCATGGCTCATGCAAGCGAAGACGCTCGCTGTCGATTGGCTAGAATAAGGCCCTGTAGGGAAGAGATACGACTCTCAGGTTGTGTTATGCCTTTTTGCTTAAAGTACAATTCCAGCTGGAGCCAAGGCGCAATCAGGGAGCCGTCAGCCACCAGCGATCAGCTAAGGTCTTTGGTAATGACGCCTCAGATCTGCAGCGACCTCGGCTTTTGCAGCAGTAGGCCTTGACCTCGTTCCTCGATCCTCGCTCCTTATGGCGTATGCATCAGCACACGCCATCACGTCCCCAATTCCCAGGAGGAGAGATACTTTTCCTGCTCGGGGGTGAGGGTGTCGATTCGGACCCCCATCGTTTCCAGCTTCAGCCGGGCGATCTCCTGATCGATGGGGCCGGGAACCGGATAGACCCTTTTGTCCAGGTTCTTGTGCTCGCGGGCCATGTATTCGGCGGATAGGGCCTGGTTGGCGAAGCTCATGTCCATCACGCTCGAGGGATGTCCTTCGGCAGCCGCCAGGTTGATGAGCCGGCCTTCCCCGAGGAGGTAGATCCGGTTTCCATTGGTCAGGGTGAATTCTTCTACAAAGTCCCTGATCGGTCTGCGGGAGGTCGACGACTCCTTGAGCCCGGGAAGGTCCAACTCCACGTCGAAATGACCGGAGTTGGAGACGATGGCGCCGTCTTTCATGACCAAGAAGTGTTCCCGCCGGATCACATTGATGTCGCCGGTCAGGGTACAGAAGAAATCCCCCAGGGGTGCGGCTTCAGCGATAGGCATCACCTGAAACCCGTCCATCACCGCTTCCAGGGCCCTCAAGGGATCCACTTCGCAGACAATCACGTGGGCCCCATGACCCTTGGCGCGCATCGCAACGCCTCGGCCGCACCAGCCGTAACCGCTCACCACAAAGGCGCTTCCGGCCAGGAGTCGATTCGTTGCCCGAATGATCCCGTCGATGGTGCTTTGTCCGGTACCATACCGGTTGTCAAAGAGGTGCTTGGTGTTGGCATCATTGACCGAGATTACAGGGAACTGTAAGACCCCGTCCTTTTCCATACTGCGCAGTCGGATGACCCCGGTGGTCGTCTCCTCCGTCCCGCCCAGCACGGCCGCCAGAAAACTGTTACGTTCTTCCTCCGGCAGGTCCTTTGCCCAGGAGCTGATGCCGGTATGCATGTCTTCCCATCTTCCGAGGGCGATAAAATGGAGGCAGCTCACCAGATCGGCCCCGTCATCCATGGTCAGGTTGGGCTTGTGCTTGAGGGCCGAGAGGATATGGTCGTAATAGGTGGCATTATCCTCTCCCTTGATGGCAAAGACCGAGATCTCCTCATGAGCCACCAGACTGGCGGTGACATCATCCTGGGTGGAGAGGGGGTTGGACGCACATGCCACGACCTCGGCGCCGCCGGCCTTCAAGGTCTTCAACAGGAGCGCCGTCTCCGTGGTGATGTGCAAGCAAGCGGACAGCCGAACACCCTTCAATGGTTTATCACGAGAAAAACGCTCCTGAATCTTTGCAAGCACGGGCGCGCTCATGCCGGCCCACTCTATTCGTAATCGGCCCTTCTCGGCCAGATCGATATCCTTGATGTCGTAATCCATTCCAGACCTCTTTCTGCGTGTTTTTGATCTTCTGAAAACGTGTCGGTGCATATCTTCGGCGTCGTTTTGCGCTCGTGAAGGCGCTGAATCGGGAGTATGCCTCAATGAGTTGCACGAAACTCAGTGGCTCCTCGAAATCGAGCAGAGCGGCTCGACACCCGTTTATTGCATCGCCTTCTTGAGATCGGCGACGGCATCGGTCTGCTCCCAGCTTAACTCCGGGAGTTCACGTCCGAAGTGTCCATAGTTGGTCGTCTTTCGAAAGATAGGCCGCAAAAGGTTCAGCCTTTCGATGATCGCGGCAGGCCGCAGGTCAAATGTCTTCTTGACGATCTCGGTCAACTCCACGCTGGAAACCACACCCGTCCCGTAGGCCCCGACCATCACGGAGACCGGGTCGGCACGACCGATCGTGTAGGCCACCTGGATTTCGCATTTTTCGGCGAGCCCGGCGGCGACGATGTTCTTGACGATGTAGCGGCACATGTAGGAGGAACTGCGGTCGACCTTGCTTGGGTCCTTTCCCGAGAAGGCCCCTCCGCCGTGATACCCGAACCCGCCATAGGTATCCATGATGATCTTGCGACCGGTCAATCCGCAGTCTCCGAGGGGGCCTCCCACAACGAAACGTCCGGTGGTGTTTATGAAATACTGGGTGTCTTTGTCGAGCATCTCCTGGGGGATGATCTTCTTGATCACCTCTTCGATGATCGCCTCCTGGATCGTTTCATAGCCCACGTCCGGATCGTGTTGGGCGGCAATGACCACCGTGTGAACCCTATTGGGCTTGCCGTCCACATACTCAACCGTTACCTGCGATTTTCCGTCCGGCCGCAGCCAGGGCAGCTTCTCCGACTTGCGGACATGGGCCAACCGATGCGTGAGCCCGTGGGCCAGAAAGATGGGCATCGGCATGAGGGATGACGTATCCTTGCAGGCATAACCGAACATGAGCCCCTGGTCGCCGGCCCCTTGCTCTTTGAAGAGGCCCTGACCATTAACGCCCACGGCGATGTCGGGCGACTGCTTGTCGATGGTCGACAACACGGCACAGGTCTCCCAGTCAAAACCCATGGAAGAATTAGTGTAGCCGATATCCCTGATCGTCTCCCGCACGACGTCGGGCATGTCCACGTACGCAGTCGTGGTGATCTCCCCGGCGACGATTGCCATTCCGGTGGTCACCATGGTTTCGCATGCCACTCGAGATTTCTGGTCCTGCTCCAGGATCTTGTCCAGGATATGATCGGATATCTGGTCGGCAACCTTGTCCGGGTGGCCTTCCGTGACCGATTCCGAGGTAAACAAGAAGTTGGCTGTCTTCATAACGTACCCCTTTCATAGAAGTTGGCGAGCCCTCAAAGGCGCTTCAGGAGTCCTTTGTAGGGTCGCTTATGATGCAATGATCAATCAATCGGGCCTTGCCGATCTTCACGGCAAGTGCAAGGAGCGTTTCCCCTTCGATCGCCTCCACATCCTCCAGCGTCACAGGGTCACAGAGGGTGACGTATTCGATCTCTGTCAAGGGATGATCATGAATGAATGTGGTAATCCTCCTCTTTATCCGCGCCGTGTCACGTTCGCCTCGACCCACCATCTCCTGGGCGAGATCGAGGGCGTTTTTCAATGAGCGGGCAGACGCCCTTTCATCCGTACTCAGGTAAGTATTACGGGAGCTCATGGCGAGTCCGTCAGGATCCCGGATGGTAGGGACCCCGACGATCTGAAGGTCCAGGTTCAGATCCTTCACCATCCGGCTGATGACCGCCAGCTGCTGGTAGTCCTTTTGCCCGAAAATGGCCAGATGGGGCCGGGTGATGTTGAACAGCTTCAGCACGACCGTGGCAACACCTTCAAAATGTCCTGGCCTGGACTTCCCGCAGAGGTGTTGCGACAGGGGCTGGATGTCTACCTTCGTCTGAAATCCGGACGGATACATCTCCTCCGTCGAAGGCACAAAGGCAAGGTCGACACCCACAGATCGGGCCTTGGCCAGATCCCTTTCCAGGTCGCGCGGGTAGTCTCTGAAGTCCTCCTCGGGCCTAAATTGCATCGGGTTCACAAAGAGACTGATGACCACCGTGTCGGCATGTCGCTTGGCGACCCGCATCAATTCGAGGTGCGCCTCGTGAAAAAACCCCATCGTGGGTACGAGCGCGATAGTTCGTCCCGAGAGCCTGAGCTGCTCGCACCTCTTCTGCGTCTCTGCTATGGCTTCGAGGACGTCCATCTCGGTAGCCCGATCTGTAATTGAGGGATTTGCTGTAATTCACGCTGGGCCGACCCGTCCATCGGAAGGCGCGATTGGGGGTCAAACTCGGAGCAAGATTTGTGCCCTAAGCCACGGTGACGACAGAGCAGGGGACCGGAGCAGCGTGTGTAGTTGATCAATGGGTGCTACCTCTTGAACTCAACGGGACGTAGTACTGAGTCCCTGATTTCATCTTGTTGATCTGTTCGACCAGATCTTCAAAGTCCTCCGGCACGTGTACAAAGTCAATGTCCGATGCGTTTATGACCAGCAGGGGACAGGCGTCGAAGTGAAAGAAGAAATCGTTGAAGGCCTGGTTGATCTTTTCCAGATACTTAAAGTTTATGGATCGTTCGTATTTCCGGCCACGCGTCTTTATTCTCTCCAGCAGGACCTCCGTCTTGGCCTGAAGAAATATGACGAGGTCAGGTGGTGTTACCCGTTTCTTCAGAATGCGGAACAGGTTTTCATAGAGCCAGAACTCATCCTCATTTAGGTTGGTACGTGCAAATATACGGTCCTTGTCAAAGAGGTAGTCAGCGATCATGGCCCGTTTGAAAAGGCCCAGTTGATTGATCTCGGCCGCATGCTGGTAGCGTCGCAGCAAAAAGAAGATCTGCGTCTGAAAGCCGTACTTCTGGGGATCCTGGTAGAAGTTCGACAAGAAGGGATTCCCTTCAACATCCTCCAAAACGATTTGACCATCAAACTTCTCGGCCAGCATTTTGGCCAGGCTGGTCTTCCCCACCCCGAGGGGGCCCTCTATCACAATGAACTGATGCATCAATGGGGATCCCTGACAGCAATTGGGTCTGTACTCAACGTACGCTCGTCTGTTTTCTCGTATCAAACTCCATGGAATGAGGTCTGTGATGCCTCATCGCCGGGCAACGCACCTGGAAAGACCCGAAGATGTCAAATCCAACTACCGCTATCATGAAGTTTCCCGATCGATCAAAACTGGCCTCCCTCCCGAGGCGGGCAAACTCCTGCGGCAAGAGATGGCGCTGATACCTGATGCCCGCCGGCAGAGGGACCCTTGAGCCGCGGCCGTATCAGGGTCGATACCCATTAGCACCGGGGTAACTATTTGTCAAGAAAGGGATAGTAGCGCGGCGCTCAGACAAAGGAAGTCATCGATGCCATACGATTCCGCTCTTTGCCGGGGATCCATGAGACACCGTTTCAAGGCATGCAAGATCTCCTCATGGCTGAAGGCGGGGAGGCTGGCCCTGAGTGAATTCAGAAGCGTTTTGCGACGATGGGCGAACGAAGCCTTGACGATCTGTCGGAAGTGTTCTTCGTTCTCGGTCCTTCTGGGATAGGACCTTTCAAAGTCGAATTCCAGGACCATGGAGTCGATTCGCGGCCTGGGATAGAACGCGGTACGTGGGACCTCGAGGAGAGGGGCCACATTGGCGCTGTATTGAATCAGAACCGACATCGCGCCGTAGGCCTTTGTGCCGGGAGTCCCTATCAATCGTTTAGCGAGCTCGGTCTGAAACATGAGGACCGCTCGCGACAACCGGTGGCGATTAGCGATCAGTTTTTCGAGTAGCGGTGAAGATATATTGTAGGGGAGGTTGCCGATCACCTTGAGCTTGGGCGAATCATCTGGCCAGATTTGATCAAGCTCGAGGCGGAGGATATCCGCGTTAATCAAGACGACGTTGGTGACACCCCGGCGGTCGAGATTTGTCCGCAACCGGTCGACGAGTCGGGAGTCTTTTTCCACCGCGATGACCTGATCGACAGAGCGAGCCAAAGGAATGGTCAAGACCCCGGTGCCGGCGCCGATTTCGAGGATCTTCTCGTCCTTGCCAAGCCGGGCCTTGGCAATGATACGATGCACGACGCGACGGTCACGCAGGAAATGCTGGCCCAGCCTTTTGCTTGGGCGTGGTCCGGCCGATGGCTTCCTCGTCCTGTCTTCAACCACGGCCTGCGGCTCCTCCGAGTCTCGTATGAAGCTCCATGAAGTGGTACTCGACTTTGATGTTTTGAGATTCTTCGGCGTTGGCGTATCAAGGACCTCAATTCATGACGTTTCCCGGTCGATCAAACTGGCCACCTCCGCGGCTGGCGGCTGGGCTGACGCCTGTCTTTACCCCAACGTTGCAAAAGTCGAGGATGCTGCAGATTCAAGGCGCCGAGGGTGCAGCCGTA
>CAZAGT010000130.1:0-12914 GCA_964484515.1 uncultured Desulfobacteraceae bacterium
GTTCAAGGGCTCGCCGATGGGACCTACCGGTGGCGAATCGTGGCCGTAGACAACGAAACGCCTCCCCTGGCGACGGCCAGTAACGCGGTGGAGCAGGAAGTTGAAGACACCTCCGGCCCCCCTCCGGCGCCGGACCTGCGGATCAAAACGGTGACCGTCGTCGAAGTCACGATCAAAGGGGGTGAGGTCGTTGCGCACAGCTCTAATACTACTACTGAGGTTCTGCCTTTGGACTAGCTCGGCCTGGGGCGTCGAGGTTACACTCCAATGGGACCCGAATACCGAGCCCGACCTGGCCGGCTACGTGATCTACTACGCCGAGGGCCATAGGGGACCGCCATTCGACGGGATTGGATCTGACAAGGGGCCTTCGCCGATCTTCACGTCCATGAGCGGTGCGACCGGACACCAAATTGACAATTCGGACCCTGTGACCTTCGTCATGAACCTGCCCGGCGACAAGGGCGTGGTCGATTACTGCTTCGCGGTCACCGCCTATGATACCGAGGGGAGAGAAAGCGGTTTCAGTAATCAGGTCTGCCTATCCGGCGATACGACATACCCGAGCCCGGATGAGGGTGCACCGCCAACGCCCCAGCTTCGAATCAAACAGGCCGAAGGGCCTTAAGGGGAAATCATGGCGGATGAATACGAAGCAGCTGTTTACCTGGACGGAATCTTGAAGATCCTCGGTTGGAGCAAAGCCAAGTTCTTCAACCATAAGGAGGAACTAGAAGCCTGTGGAGCGATTTTCTATCGCTATGAGGGCCGCCCCCCAACCCGTCGGCTATGCGCTTTCCCCTCCGAGCTTAAAACCTGGGTCAGACTTAAAGCGGCCAAGGGGGAAATGATCTAAGTGTGATAATCGACAAGTCCTCTAATAATGGCAAGGAGACCCGATGAAAGACTTCGAATACTAACCTGTGGTCTTCGGAATCGATCTTGAATAGACTATTATAGGAGTAATTGTTGGTCAGGCATCGCCGCAAATGCAGCCGGCGCGATTAGTGATCGGCTGCATTTGCTTTGTTAAGTTTCTCCCTTATCACGCTTATTACTTGGATTAGCGCACGAAAAAAGAAAAAGTGCCATGCTCCCAGAAAGATTGACGGCCAGTTCAGAGTGAATACTCGACATTGGAGCACAGTCTGGACTCTTGCCGTGAGCATCGCCCACCTGATTTCTCAGTGCACCTAATGTAGTTACAATACTCTGGCAGTTACCCAAAAGTCGTTTAATTAAGTCGTCTGTCGCCTTGGATGGCGCAAGGTCGAGTAAATCTGCTACTTTCCGATACATCTGCGGAAGCGTGAGAGCGTCTCCAGAATCCTGTCCTTTATCTGATAGAATTCTCTTACAGGTTGCTTCCAACAATGTCCGAGCACAAGTAATCGCTCCCTCTGGATCGGTTTTTTGCCTTCTCAGGGCCTTTTGCCATTCTCGATGAATTTGCAGTGAATCTAGACCTTCTATAAGCCTATTTACAGTTTTTGTAACAGGGCTTGCCTTTTCAGAATTGATCACTGGAATCCACATAAAATTGCGAACGAAAACACCATTCGCATTTGCGTTCTCTCGAATTGCTTCCTCTATTAGGTTGGTGGCTTCCTCCCACGATTCCTGAAAATCCTTCTTAAGGTGTTTGGGATAGCGGATATCGATATCAAACATGGACCACATACGTTCCCCGCTCAGTTCCATGAGTTCATCCAAATATATCTGGTTGATCTCACACTGATTGAACAAAGCAGCTTCTCGCTCCGCCCCAGACTCTTCAAGAGAAAAGACAATTTCTTCTACAAGCTTTTCGTCACTCATCTGCTCACCGTAGTTAACATAACGCTCAGCTCGAGAAACGGGCAGAAGAACGGAGTGATTTTGCCAGTCCATTGTCGAAGCTGTGGTTGAGTGTTTCTATCTTGATGATAACAGCATTTGAATAAAGGCGAATAGACGGTAGAACAAATAATCAATAATGCTATTATCAGATATTAAGATCTGTGTTACCTCACTATGACGAATATGAAATGTATTTCCTATGTCAGTCAACTTGCGAGCTTCTTCTTCCAATAACATACGAGTATCAGCATTGGATGATGCCTTTCCTAAAAGGGTTTTTACAGATTGTTTCTTATTGGATGGATTTTCGAGGGTTTTTATTCGCTCCCAGCAATCCCAAAGCCGCTCAATGGCTTCTTTCCTAATTTTGGTATCGGGACTTGTAAATTTCTTTTGGGCATCATCAATCATATTATCCAGGACGGAGTCACCAGTTCGCATATGGGTTGAAATAAAACTTCTAAATTGTTCTGGGATTATTCGTTTGATTGTACCATCAGATTCTAAAACAAATGCATTGCCACTTCTTCGGAAAATCGTGTTTACCTTTTCCCGAAAGGATTCTTTTCCCGCCTCTTCATCAAAAGATAGGTGATGATGCCTGAAAAAACTGTGGTAGCTTCCTTGTATTGGTTTTGCGACGGATTGATAGCAGAATTGAATCAAATCCAATGCCACTGTGGTTTCGGGAGCCCAAGGTTGCGTTTCCCAGGCCAATCCCCCAGATTCCCTTTTCTCTATTTCTGGTGGCCATTGAATGTCTGGTACTTCAGCTCTAAGTGCAAGGACAAATGATTGTTCATCTGTACCAGTAGGCCCATCTCCATCAGGACACATCTCAGGATATAGCTGGCCAAAGGCCCCGGTTGCTATTAAACCTTGAATGAGGGCAACAAATCCACCCCAGGCAGCAGGTGTAACGGAATCTATTGTCTGAGGATTGGAGTTGCTCTCTTTGTCGCTAAAATATTGCATTATCTTTATACGCAGCTATTGAGTGACGGGAATTAAGTCCTTTTTATTGAATATTCGTGAATTGTTTCTCGTTTACTGCCGGTGTGTAAGGAGCGGCGTGAATCCTGCTCAATGCACAAAACACTCCGGATTCAAAAATAAAGGTTCCTTGCTAAAGTAGGCTGCCGCGATCCGACTAAATCGATTAAAAAATTCGAACCGTAACTTTTCAATTTTACCGATGACACAGAGCAATCAATTATAGCAGTAAGTGCTACCGAAGGAGTCAACATCGGTCTACGGTCTGGTGCGGGCTTAGGTTAAATCTGAATCAAATCACATTTCTGAGCTTCACAATATATTTTCTGGAAAGCAAATGTTCGTTATTGCGGCCACTGTATATCGACGGGCGAACGTGCTTTTTAGGATATAAGGCCTTTTCTCTTATGTACTTGCCCGCCCGTTTATCATGGGAACAAAATAAACGGCATGCAGAAACCACAAAGATAGCGATAATGTGCTGGTCATTGCAGTCTGTTCCGTGTGTTTTTGATACAAGACGGTCATGTTCTCCATCAACCATCTCTTGATCAATCTCGAAAGCACGTCTTGCGTCTTTGAGGCGCCTAATAAGACGCAGATATTTATGCGCTCTCGACAGCTCCTTCTTGTATTTGGTGCCGCCGTAAACTATGTGACCCTCTCCTTCGATTATCCAATTGCGAACCGGTAGGAAATCATGATGCCGTTCAGAATTCTGGTTGAAAACGTCGGCTAACGCATTGGTGTCTATAACGATGCACATCTTAGATCTCGAGTAACCGCATTTCCTCTCTAATAAAAAAATCCCTGAAATTTTTCGGCTGTTTTTCGGGGTACTGCCCCTTCTCGTTAATTTGCATTGCATGAATTCTGTTGCCTTGCTTTGTTCGTTCAAAGAAGATTACCTGGCTCTCACTTGTGTCGCGCGCATCCTTGGTTTGCAGACGAAAGCGGTCAATTAAATAGTCACTATGAGTTTCAACCACATAATGATGTTGGCGGTCTCGCACCATGAAGTGGATTAGCTCGCCAAGTGATGCCTGAGCACGTGGATGAAGATGGACTTCTGGTTGCTGGATGGCGAACCAATGCCCCTTAGGACGAGTGAGCATCTCAATTACTACCGGAAGAACTTGGGAAACGCCATAGCCTACGTTACTTATGTTCAGCCGTGCCCCGTGCAGTTCGATCTGGATTTCGAAAGGCGCAGATGGATCTCTACCGAATGAATGGGGCATAACTCTTGTGAAGAGACCGCTTGACTCGCCAAAGGACTTCAGCAACCCAACAAGCTTCTGTGCCCTTACTCGGGAACCAAGAGTGCTCTTGATGACATAGGGTGTATGGTCACCTTCTGGAGTAAAGTCACTCTTAAATGCATCGTATGTTCTTTGAGGTTTTGTTCGGATGGGTGCAAGCCAAGTAAGATCAAACATGGCAGGAAGTTCGGGGAAAGAGATTTCTGCTTTTTTCCTTGGGCTACCTGCGGATTGTATCAACGAGGAAATAATTGGAATCGGCGGGTGCGGAGGCAATTCCTTTGGCAAACGCTTGAATCCCTTTCTATCAGTTAGATCTTCATGAAATGTGTTTAGAAAGAATTGATGAAATGCATTATCACTTTCGAAATTTGGGAAGCGATCAAGCAATTTGAACTGTGTTGTCTTTGAAAGAAAGAAGACTTTCAATACCTGTCCCTTTCTGTAAGAAATGTATCGGGTGATTTTGGGCATTCCGTCCTCGTTTCGGAATGTCATCAGGGAAAAGCTGTAGCGAAGAGCTTGATCCTTTTCCTCGCTTTCCCTACGAGTATTTAGCCACCCCACTGTGAATCGGTTTTTTGTCTGGCTCGCAACTGAGACAATATCTTTGAATCCTCCGAGGTTGGAAAAACGACCACTCGAAAAATCTGTAGTGAACCAAAAATCAGGTGTTGAGAACAGCCCAATCAGGGTAAGTAAAGAACTTTTTCCAGTACTATTCTCCCCGACGAGGAAATTTGCATTTCGAAGAGGAACTATTGTCTCACTGAAACCCCTGAAATTATCCATGAATATGTAAATCATCCTATTCACCTTCCTCTTAAGTGATGCAAGCCATTGCCTACTAATAATCCCCACATCTCAATCTGGTCTTATAAGCCCAAATGTGACAGCACTTCCGTGCAAATCTACAGGGTAGTTGATGGGCAATCAAACGAAGGGCATGCAAGAACGCCCTTAACAGTCCGCTAACCCTCTCACAAGGAAACTGAAGGTTTGCTTGCCAAAATCAATAAAGAGACTCGATTCAATGTTTGAAAACGTGATCAATGATTTCTTAGCCGGTGGCTCTTTCGGAATCATAGCAGTAATGGTTGGGCAGGCTTTAACGTGTGAGCTCACCGGCGGCGATGGAGCGCAGCGGACCTGGCGTCCGGTGCCGGAGCCTTAATAGCCACCCGTTCGGTCACGCCACTCCCTGCTGTACATATAAGTGCTCTTGGAAACCGATGAACATCTCTCTGATGGTCGCCACTTGTCCCAGCTCTGCGACAGCATCAGCGACGGCGTGGTATTTGAGTGCGATAAGATGCGGCAGCTTCTCCTCGTCAAGTTCTTCAACCCCCTGCTGGATGTAATGATCAAGAACGAATGCCAGAAACTCCCGCTGCCTGTTACCATAGTGAGCGAAGATGATGCCCCTCCGGGCGTTCACCCGCTCTTCACGGCTGATGGGAGCCAGGGCGAAAGCGACATATGCAAGCACATCGTAGAGATCACTCTTTTCTGCATCAACCATGCGGGTTAAGTCGGCCAGCTGCTCCCTGCCATATCCTTTCTCTTCCAGGCCATCGAGCAGTTTCCGGCGCGTATCGGGCCTGCTCCAGAGTTCCCGAAGTTCGTCCTCGTCTTTGAACAGCTCAGGCAGGTCGCCGAAAAGACGCTCCATGAACTGGGCCGCGGACATCGGCTTCCCGTCCGGGCTCCAGAAGCTCGTGGCCATCATGTGCTGGATCGCGCGTTCCTTGCCATCAGCGAGCTTAACCTTCACCTTCGTCCTTTTCTGGCACACGCACGGTCTTTGACCGCATTTCGGACAAGGCCCTTTTTCACATTCGCAGGGCTGCTCGCCGCACACCGGACAAGGTTTCGGATCACGCTTTTCGCACTTGCAGGGATAGCTGCTGCATTTGGAGCAGGTTTCCGGCTCAACCGGCTCGCCGTCCCACTCCGGGTCGTTGAAGTGTTCGTACGCCTTTACGAAGTCGTAGATAGTGAAGTAGTCCTTGCCGTCAAACAGCCGGGTCCCGCGCCCGACGATCTGCTTGAACTCAATCATCGAATTGATGGGCCGCATGAGCACGATGTTCCGTACGTTGCGGGCGTCGACGCCGGTCGAGAGTTTCTGCGAGGTCGTCAGGATAGTCGGGATGGTCTTCTCGTTGTCCCGGAATATGCGCAGGTGCCGCTCGCCGTCCTCCCCGTCGTTCGCCGTCACGCGGACGCAGTAGTTCGGGTCCGAGCTCGTCTTGATCTGGTTGATGAGGTCGCGGACCGCAAGGGCATGGTCCTGCGTCGCAC
The DNA here is from genome assembly GCA_964484515.1 of uncultured Desulfobacteraceae bacterium. Lineage (GTDB taxonomy): Bacteria > Desulfobacterota > DSM-4660 > Desulfatiglandales > HGW-15 > CAZAGT01. The sequence continues at coordinate 6,399 of CAZAGT010000130.1, forward strand.
AGAACACCAGCGTCTTCTGCCGCTGATCGATGTCCTGCATGAAGATCTCGACGCGCTTCTTCTCCCGCGCCTTGATCTCGATGATCTTGTTGAAATCTGGCTCCGTGTAGCGCTTGTCCACCTCGATCTCGCCCTCGATCACATCGTCGTCCGGCGTGTAAACGTAATCGTCAATCGTGGTGGCGATCTGCTTGACCTTGAACGGCGTCAGGTAGCCGTCGTTTATGCCATCTTTGAGCGAGTATACGTACACCGGCTCGCCGAAGTAGGCGTAGGTGTCAACGTTGTTGGTGCGCTTCGGTGTCGCCGTTAGGCCCAACTGCACGGCCGGCGCGAAGTACTCCATGATGCCCCGCCAGTTGCTCTCGTCGTTCGCCCCGCCACGGTGGCATTCGTCGATCACGATGAAGTCGAAGAAGTCGGGCGGGTAATCACCGAAGCTCGGCTTGGGGTTGCCGTCCTCGTCGCGCCCAGTCATGAAGGTCTGGAAGATTGTGAAGAACACGCTGCCGTTTTTCGGCACGCGGCCCTTCCTGCGGATAATCTGCGGGTCGATCCTTGCAAGCGCGTCCTCGGGGAAGGCGCTGAATTCGTTGAAGGCCTGGTCGGCCAGGATGTTCCGGTCGGCGAGGAAGAGAATACGGGGCCGGCGGATTGGTTCCTCCCCCTCTTCGAGGCCATTTCTCCAATCGGTCAGATTCCAGCGGCTTTGGAATAGCTTCCAGGCGATCTGGAAGGCGATCGCCGTCTTGCCGGTCCCCGTCGCAAGCGTCAGCAGAATGCGGTCCTGTCCCCTGATGAGCGCATCCAACGCCCTGGTGATCGCGTTGTGCTGGTAGTAGCGGGCCTGCCATTGGCCACCCTTTTCCTCGAAGGGGATCGTGGAGAACCGGTCGCGCCAGTATTGCTCTTGGGCTTCGGCTTCGCCGAAGGTCGCCTCCCACAGCTCGTCGGGCGTCCGATAGCTGTCGACGTCACCCTCATCGCCGGTCTGCATGTCCACGCAGTAGATGCCGTGGCCGTTGGTCGAGAAGGCGAAGCGGGTCTGCAATTTCTCGGCGTATTTCTTGGCCTGGCCCAGGCCCTCGGTGACCGGTGCGCTCTCGCGCTTGGCCTCGATCACCGCGAGCTTCTGGTTCTTGTAAATGAGGACGTAGTCGGCGACGTCCTGCTTTGCCCGTGTGCCAGCGCCCTGTAGGCGGCCGAGGGTGATGACCTCACGTCTGATCCGACTGCCATCCACCTTGCCCCAGCCTGCCTGGGCAAGGGCAGGGTCAATTAGCTCGGCACGGGTTTCGGCTTCGTTGAGGTCTTGAGTCATACTCTTACCAAACGCTGGTCTTCGTTTGGTGTAAGCTCACCTGCAAATGCCTTTTGAAGAATGGACTGTTTTAGTTCTGCGAGAGCTTTGAGCTTTTGCTCATAGATGATTTCTAGGTGTTGGGTTTCAGACCAAATTCTATCCAAAATGGCGACAATGCGCTTTTGTTCTTCTATAGGCGGAAGAGGAAAGAGGAATGTTTTAATTTGGGTCATATTGAGAAATGGTTGCGCACCCTTTCTTGCCATATTCATAAAATTCTTAGTATTCGCATTTAAAAAATTGCATAGATATTTATTTACAACAAGTTGTCCAACTCTCATTCTTGTAATTCCAGTTGTTGCAAGCATTCCATACGAAAAATCATCTGGAACAACACAGGCCTCACCAATACCAGCTCCAACCTTTGAAAAAAGAACATCACCAGGTAGTACATTATGTCGGGTAAATCGCTGATACTTTTCATCTCTAACATACTTACAAGGTCTATCAATGAATCTAAATGGTTTTACATTCATCATCCTAAGAACAGGTATCCCATCTGAAACATAATCTGTTTTAGTGTCAATTGATGAACCAAATGGGCCATCTACAAAAGGATAATTTGAAGCATTTCCTACATCACCCAAACGACACCACACCCACCCCTTCGGCAAATTAAATGGGATTTCTTCATCGGTAATCGGTGGTAGCGGTTTTTGTCTTTTGATTTTTTTTTCACTAATGAGTTGATTCTTTTCCTCTTGGATACGAGCCAGCAGTTCGCTTGCGGGCTCGACATTGGGGTTTTGTTTGCGCCATCCTTTCGTTAATTCTCCAGCAATTGATTCATCGATAGCAATTCTGAACAATTCTTGGACGTTGGCTATGTTTTTTTCGGTATTGGCGACCGCCTGGGTGATACTCTCAAAAGCCTCATCCAGAATAGCGGCAATGCGCTTTTGTTCGGGGAGGGGGGGGAGGGGGATGGCCTTATATAACTTGCGAATGACGCTGGGGTGTGCCTTTAAGACCCAGTCGAAATCGACCTTCGCATGCAAATGCGTCAAGGCGTAGTATAAGAAGCGATAGCTAAGGACAGAGGTGTCCAGGATTCGCATCGTTCCGCCAACATTGGTCACCGAAAACCGATGCTTGTGTCTGTGAAAAAGACGTCCGCCACCGTCGACAGACCATGTGATCATCTCCTCATCAAACATGTATAGACCGTATTCTCCAAACTTGCCACCGTTGTTCTTGGCTGAGGAGTACACGGGATATGGGCCAGGGCGGGCTTGCATGTCTTTTCTGGAGATCACTTTCCCTCTGCCAAGTTGAATGACCCCATCGTCGATTAGTTCATCGAGGGATCTATGCGTCCACCCCTCCATCACAACTTCCTCCGAATCCCGGCCAACACGTCAGCCGCCTCGGCGTCAAGCGCCTCGATCTCGTCCAGGATCTCTTCCGGTAAACGGATCGGGGCTTCCTCCAGCGCATTGGGGTTCTTGACCGACAGGTCGAAGGTCTTCTGGTCCACATCCCCCACGTCTGCAGTCCACGACTGCTCGGAGTCGGCGAAGGTCTTCTGCAGTTTGACGAATTCGACCAGGTCATCGTCGTTGAGCGGGCTGGTCTTGCCAAGGCTCCGGCCGGGGTCGAGCTGGTAGTACCAGATCTTGCGCGTGGGCGCCCCCTTCTCAAAGAACAGTACCACGGTCTTCACGCCGGCCCCGAGGAAAGTGCCCCCGGGGCAGTCTAAAATGGTGTGCAGGTTACAGCTCTCGAGGAGTTCCTTGCGAAGGTTCTTGGAGGCGTTATCCGAATTGGAGAGGAAGGTGTTCTTGATGACCACCGCCCCCCGACCGCCAGCCTTGAGGCGCTTGATGAGGTGCTGTAGGAAAAGGAAAGCGGTTTCGCCGGTCTTGATCGGAAAGTTCTGCTGAACCTCCTTGCGCTCCTTTCCGCCAAAGGGTGGATTGGCGAGGATGATGTCGAAGCGGTCCCGCTCCTGGATGTCGGCAAGGTTCTCGCTCAACGTGTTGGTGTGGATGATGTTTGGCGCGTCAATGCCGTGCAGGATCATATTCATGATACCGAGGATGTAGGCAAGCGACTTCTTCTCTTTGCCGTAGAAGGTGCCATTCTGAAGCGTCTTGAGCTGTTTGGTGGTCAGCTTCCCGGCCCGCAGATAATCGTACGACTCACAAAGGAAGCCTGCCGAACCGCAGGCCCCGTCGTAGATTGTATTGCCGATCTTCGGGGCGGTGACCTTAACCATGGCGCGGATGAGCGGGCGCGGCGTATAGTACTCGCCGCCGTTGCGTCCGGCGTTGCCCATCCTGCGAATCTTTTCCTCGTAGAGCTGGCTCAGCTCGTGCTTCTCCTTCTGGGAACGGAAGCGGAGCGTGTCCATCAGCTCAAGAGCGTCGCGCAGCGAGTAGCCGCTCTGGAACTTGTTCTTTATCTCGCTGAAGATCGCCCCGATCTTGTACTCGATCGTGTCCGGCCCGCTTGCGCGCTCCTTGAAGCCTTGGAGGTACGGGAACAGCTCGTTGTTGACGAACTCGATCAGGTCATCGCCTGTCTGCGCGCTGTCGTGATCGAAGGAGCCGTCTGGCTTCTTCGGGGCTGCCCAGCTTGCCCAGCGGTACGGCTCGTCAACAAGGAATTCGTAGGACTTGCCGAGGAGCTCGGCCTCCATCACCCGCTCCTGCTCCAGGTCATCGAGGTACTTGAGGAAGAGCATCCAGGACGTCTGTTCGGTGTAGTCGAGCTCTGAGCTGCATCCGGCCTCTTTCCAGAGGACGTCGTCAATATTTTTGAAGGTTTGCTCGAACATAAGTTTCCTTATTTGGTGGCCAATGATTTTACTTTTTCATTTCTTAGCTATTCTGGTCAAAAACGTGTGAATAGCAGGCCATCTGTAATGTTATCCGCGTAAGTACCCAAAGTGGTCATGTGATACAGATATATTGAGACTAGCAAAAGCGCAGCCTATTAGCCAAATGCTGAAATATCAGACACTTAATCATCACAAATTGCTCTTAATAAGTCAATGAGGCTTTGCCTACCTAAATCCTACCCAAGCTAAGACCCCCCAATATGAGACATTCCATATGAGACTCTCCATATAAGAACTTGTATTTACAAGGTTTTTTGCCTGTGTTACGGCCTCAAGCATGGGCGTGACCTTGGAGGAAATGAACAAGGCGTCAAATCCGGTCCCTCTCGCGGGCCTCGCGCCTAATTATGGCCTTACGAAAGATCGGATCCTCGCGAAGTTCAACACGCTCCTTGATGCGAAGAAACCTCAGATCGTCAAGGCGCGGGGGATCTTTGCGCCCTGGGGAGACGATGACCTTCCGGGGAACGCCAAGGTGGTTATGCGCACCTCGGACGAAGCCGTCTTCGAGTTCACCTATGACGATGGGCACCTCCAGCTTGCAGCCGCCAAGACCGTAGCCGAGTTCCTCGATTGGAAGCCGGCGCAAAAGGTGGAGCTCACGAACGACATCGATGAATGGTTTGAGAAGGTCTTCAACATGGTAGCCAACAGCAACAAGGGCAAGCTCCCACGGGACCGGACAGGCCTTAAAGGCTTCAACAACGGAGGCGAGGACCATGGGCCTACCGGCTCTTGAAATCCTCCAGGAGATGAGCCCGGAGGAAAAGCAGGCCGCGGCCTTGGAGACGGCCAGGCTCCTTCTCAACCAGGAATGGCGCCTCAACAACCTCTACCGGATCGTGAACAAGGACGGTGAGGAAATCCAATTCCGGATGTACGCGATCCAACGCCTCCTTTTTCGCTTCCTCTGGTACCTCAACATCATCCTCAAATCCCGCCAACACGGAGTCACCACCCTGATCTGTCTCTTCTTCCTCGACTACTGCATGTGGAACGACAACATCTCGGCCGCGATCATCGCCCACAACAAGGAAGACGCGCAGGACATCTTTCGGCGAAACATCAAATTCGCCTATGACCACCTACCGGAGATCATCAAACGGCGAAACCCGGCGGTCCGGGATGCGACCAACATGCTCGTTTTCAAGCGGGGTTCCTCCATCCGGGTGACGACCTCGGGCCGGTCCGGGACCTTCCAACTCCTCCATATCTCCGAGCTTGGCAAGATTGCCGCGAAGTACCCGGAGAAGGCCAAGGAGATCAAGACCGGCTCCCTGAACGCGATCCACGCCGGCAACATCGTCGTCATCGAGAGCACGGCCGAAGGCAAGGAGGGCCTATTCTATGAGCTCTGCGAGATGGCTCAGAAGCTCCAGCAGCAAGGAGTCACGCTCTCGAAGATGGACTATCGGTTCTGGTTTTTCCCCTGGTACCAGAATCCGATTAACGTGCTCGACGACGATGTAGGGACCGTCATCTACGACTATCAGGCCGATTACTTCCGGGAGCTTCGACAGAAACACGGAATCCTCCTGAAGCCGAAACAGATCGCCTGGTACGTCAAGAAGTGGAACATCCAAGGTGACGACATGAAGCGTGAGCACCCCTCGACACCGGAAGAGGCCTTCCAGGTGTCCATCGAGGGGGCTTACTTCACCGACGAGCTGAAGCTGGCCCGCACGGAGGGCCGGATCACGAGCGTACCCCACCAAAAAGGCCTCCTGGTCGATACCTGGTGGGACCTGGGCCTGGGTGAGACCGATTCGACGGCAATATGGTTCACGCAGGATGTCGGCCGCGAGATCCACGTCATCGACTACTTCGAGGACACGGACAAGAGCTTTGATTGGATCGTCGAGAACGTCTTCGAGGCCTGGACCAAGGAGAAAGGGTATCTCTACGGCCTGTGGGGGGCGCCTCACGATATCCGGCGGCGAGAGCAATTCAACAAGGCGAAAAGCAGGCTCCAGGTGGCCCGCGAGCTCGGGATCAAGTTCAAGGTGGCGCCCAAGATCCCCAAGGCCGACGGGATTGCGATGGTGCGGAAGATCTTCGCCATCTGCTGGTTCGACGAGCAGAATTGCACGAAGCTGTTCAAAAAGATGAAAGTGGGCCTGCCCTCCCTGGAGAGCTACCGCCGCGAGTGGGATCCTCACAACGCCACCTACAAACAACATCCCCTTCACAATTGGGCCTCGCACGGAGCCGATGCCTTTAGAACCATGGCCACCCTTCACAAGTTCAGGACGGCCGCGGAAGCCTGGGCCGCGCGGGCACGCCAAGACGGATCCAGGGTGCGTGTGAACAC
>CAZAGT010000131.1:0-12826 GCA_964484515.1 uncultured Desulfobacteraceae bacterium
AGCACGAGGAGGCCGTCGCTGATTACACCAAGGCCATCGAGCTAAGACCAGGGTTTGCGAACGCCTACGTTCATCGAGGATTTTCCTTTGAGGCCCTCGGAGATAGCCGCCAAGCCATAGAAAACTGGAAGATAGCGGCCGGCATGGGGGATGAAAAGGCCGCAGGCGTTTTGCGTCGAAAAGACCTCCTGCGCTGATAGGTAAGGATTTGACAACTACGGTTCCGTTGCAGGCCTTTTCGGTCTTGACCGCTCAGTGGCATGGTGCGCTAGGATTTCACGGCGTTCGTTTAGGAAAGATAGACTGGACGTCCGAGTAATCAGGAGGTCGTTAGTGACATGTTTAACAGACCCGAACGGAAAAAAATGAAAGAAACAAAAAGAGAAATCGATAAGTTATGGAAACGGTACCAGCAACTGGAACTTCGGCCATGCCAAAATGACGCCGAATTGAAGAAGAAGAATGAGGAACTCGCTCTCTTATGGCAAGAAATCGACACCCTGGAGAGGGAGAGAACCGTTACCACCCACGGGACCGGAAGAGGTATCAGACACGACGTGGAGTATAACTGGTAACGCACTCATCCTATCGTGAACGTGCCCCGGTCTTGTTCCTAACTGGGCGGAAAACGGCATCATGTTGATCTTTGCGTCTCCCGCAGTGCCTTTCCCTGAACACCTTCCTACCGACTCTCCTCTGATTCATGAACCTATCTCCAGCTTCTTTTCACACTGAATGAAATCATCGCTTTTCCCTTGCAAACCCTGTGCGTTTGATAGAATCATGAGGACAATCGGGTGAGGCAAACCCTGTTGAATAAAGAAATGTTATTTGAATTCAATGGCTTGTCTAGCTTCAGGTTTTCGCAGAACTTGGTAGGGCTGCAGGCCCCGTTAATCCTTAACAGCCCAACCATTGCAGGAAGCGAGCATGTCACACCTTCACCGCCTAAAGGAAATGATTGAGGGAGAGATCCTCGACGATGAACTGAGCCGTGCCCTGTACGGTAGCGGCGCCTGTCTCTATCGAGTCACGCCGTCGGCCATCGTGAGGCCGAAGACCAGCGCGGATGTCGTCAGAGTACTGGAGCATGCAGCGCAAACAGGTCTGTCGATCACGGCTCGGGGAGGTGGGACAAGTCGAACGGGGAACGAATTGGGATCAGGCCTTGTCCTCGACTTCCTAACCCACATGAACGGGATACTGGAGTTTGACCCTGATCAGAAGTGGGTTCGCGTTCAACCGGGGATCGTGCTTTCTGCCTTGAATGAGTTCCTTAAGCCGCACAATCTCTGCTTCCCGGTCGACCCTTCCACGAAAGAACTCTGTACCCTCGGCGGCATGATCGCCAACAATTCCAGCGGTCCACATGCCGTCAAGTACGGAACGACGCGTGATTACATCCTCTCTCTCGACGCAGTGCTCAGTAACGGGGAGCTCATTACAACGGGACCGGTTACTTTCTCAAATGAAGGGTCCGCCTCGCAAAGAGCTAACGAAACCTTGGAGCAAACCATATATCGAAACATCCCCGAAATTCTCGCTCGGTATCGGCAAGCGTTGAAGGAAGAACGACCCCGTACGACCAAAGATTCTTCGGGCTATCACCTCTGGCGTGTTAAGAAAGAGCAACGGCTCGACCTAACCCCTCTTTTGGTGGGGTCGGAAGGGACCCTCGCTGCGGTGGTCTCCGCCAAGCTCCGGCTCGTCCCGATCCAGGCCCAGGCGCTGGGTGGATTGCTCTATTTTGCAGATTTGGCCAGGGTCGGGGAGGCGATCCAGAGGATTCTGGCCCTGTCACCGGCAATGGTTGAGATCATGGAACGCCGGATTTTGGATCTGGCCAGGGCCCAAAAGGAAGAGATGCGACCCTATCTTCCCGAAGGGACCGAGGCCTTGCTGGACGTTGAGTTCCAGGGTGACGACCTGGAAACCCTTCGGCAACGGTTCGCGGAGCTTGAAGAGAGCATTATCTCCGAGAAAAGGCTGGCCGTTGCCCTACGGATCGCCGAGAGCAGGCAAGATATGGAGATGTTCGCCAAGCTGCGGAGCATCTCCGGTCCCCTTCTCAACAAGACCCCTGGGCCGGCGCGTCCGGTGGCGTTTATCGAGGATGCGGCTGTTCACCCAAGCCGGCTGCCGGAATATATCGAGGGTCTGAGGGCCAGCTTTGCGAGGCACGGCGTCAAGGCTGGCATTTACGGCCATGCCGGGGACGGTAATCTGCACACCATGGTCTTTCTCGACCTGAACCAAGAGGATCAAGTCGACAAGATGGTTACCGTTGCCGAAGAGATCTATGATCTGGTCTTGAAGCTCAAAGGGACCATCAGCGGCGAACACGGGGACGGGAGAACGAGGTCCCACTATCTCAAGAGGCAATACCCACGCCTTTACTCCGCCTTCGAGGAGATCAAGGCGCTTTTCGATCCCCAAAACACCCTCAACCCGGGCATTATCGTTAGCGCGGATGATAATCCCTTGCCTCGGCGCCTCAAGTCTGGACCGCATGAACGGCTCATCCCGGAGGGTGCATTCAGCAAGATAGGATCTCTCGAATCGGATTTGGCGGCGTGCTCCGGTTGTGCCAAGTGCCGGGCATACTGCCCGATCGCCCGGGAGCTTTCGGAAGAATGGACCACCGGCCGAGGCAAGATCATCCTGTTACGGGAGATCTTCTCCGGCCATCTCGATCCGAAGACGTTGGAAACCGAGGCGTTCAAGAAGATCCTCGATTCCTGCATCAACTGCAAACGCTGTTTGAAGGAATGCCCTTCCGGAGTGGATATCCCATGGCTGTCCGTAATCGGCCGCGCTCATTACGTCAACAAGCACGGTGAGACGCTCGGCAACCGTCTCCTGACCAGTCCACGGGCCTTTTGCGAGGCCCTTGGGCCTTTGACCGGCCTGGCGAATCTGGCAAACAGGCTCAGACCGTTCAGATACCTTATGGAAAGGACCCTTGGCCTGGACCATCGTCGCAAACTCCCCGCCCTTCAGGGTCGATCGCTCAGAAATAACTTGAAGGCTGCGGCTCAACCACAAGGAAGACGACAAATCGCCCTTTTCATGGACTGCTACGGCAACCTAAACGGGGACGAAGGGAGGGCGGCTTTTGAGGTCCTTGGGGCTAATGGGTTCGAGGTGCTTTTGCCGGACGTCCGTTGTTGTGGAGTGGCGCGTATCAATACAGGGGCCGTCGATCAGGTGCTGAAGGACATTCAATATAACACGGACTTGCTGGCGGGCTACGTCACGAAGGGTCTTGATATCGTCTTCAGCGAGCCCAGCTGTGCGCTGGCCGTCAAGATGGAGTACCCCAGGATCCTTAACAATGTAACCTCCCGGAAGGTGGCCGAGCATTGTTACGACATATTCGAGTATCTCAACGTGCTTCGCGAGCGGGGCAAGCTTCTTCTCGCTTTCCGGGATCAAGACCTGACGGTCGGTTATCATAACCCTTGCCATCTCCGCGCCTTGGACGGTGGCGCACAGGTCGTCGAGCTATTGAAGCAGATCCCCGGTCTTCGAGTTCAGACGTTTTCCGACATATGTTGCGGTCTGGGGGGCACGTTTGGGCTGAAAAAAGAAAATTTCGACCTTTCGATGGCGATCGGAGAGAGGTTGTTCCAGGAGATCCGGGATTCCCGCGTCGATAAAGTCGTAACAAGCTGCGGCGCCTGTGCCATGCAGATCTCTCAAGGGACGGGTCGCCGAGCCATCCATCCCCTGTCCCTCCTGGCTAAGGCCTACAAAAGGAAACCTGAGGAGTCTGCTGGAGAGTAAGGATAGGATGTCCTTAGAGGAAAACAGGTGTCTTTTGCTGCCGGGGCCGGTCTTTATTCCCCACCGGGTGCTCAGGGCCATGGGAAGGCAGATGATAAACCGCAGGGGACCGGAGTTTCAGGATCTCCTGGTGGACGTCACAGAGAGGTTGTTGGAGGTCTTTCAAAGCTCGGGGGACGTGCTCCTCTTTCCCGGCTCAGGAACCGGCGGGCTAGAAACAGCCCTCCTAAACGCCCTTGAGCCAGGGGACCATGTCCTCGCGCTCACCGCCGGGGTGTTCAGTGAGCGGTTTGCTACCATTGCCGAAGAGCTGGGGATGAGCGTCCAAAGGCTCCGGTTTCCCCTCAATGAGGGTATCGATCCGGAGAGGGTCGCAGAGGTGCTGCGAGCTGATCGGGGTAAGAAGATCAAGGCGGTCCTGATGACCCATAACGAGACCGCCACGGGCGTCGTTAATGACATTGGTGCGCTTGGACCTATCGTTCACGGCCACGACGCTCTATCCCTCGTCGATGCGGTCAGCTCCCTGGGTGGTATAGAACTGAAGGTCGATGAATGGCTCCTCGACATCGTGGTCAGCGTCTCTCATAAGGGCCTTTTCGCAGCGCCCGGACTGACCATGCTCAGCGTGAGTAAAAGGGCCTGGCAAGCTATCGATAGCAGCGCGACGCCGAGCTATTTCCTCAACCTTCGCCGTGCCAAGGACGCATATGAGCAAAAACGTTTGACACCGTATACCGCGCCCACCACGACCCTTTATGCCCTTCAGGAGGCCCTGCGAATGATCGCGGAAGAAGGCCTTGCAGACGTCCTAAAGAGACATGCAATCATCACGGCGGCCCTCCGGGCCGGCCTGCAAGCGCTAGGTTTGGAGCCCTTTGTCAGGGATGATCGCGCCTCCCATACAGTGACCGCCGTCCATGTCCCGACGGGCATCAACAGCACTCGAATGCGGAAAACGATGAGCGAACGTTACCACGTCTACATCGCTGGAGGGTTGGGTGACATCGCAGAGTCGACATTCAGGATCGGCCATCTCGGTTATATCGGGCGGGGAGACATCCTGAACGGTCTTTCCGCCCTTGAACTGGCCCTTTACGAGCAACGATACGACCTCCCGCTCGGACAGGGTGTGGCGGCCGCCCAAAAGACCTTCTCGGGATATCTAACGGTGCCGCTTCCCTTTTCTCATCAGGATGGTCAGCAGGAAACCGGCGACAAAGCCTCCGATGTGAGCAAACCAGGCGATCCCACCCCCACCTCCTGAGCCGGATTCCGCAAGGCCACTCAGCGTTTGGATCAGGATCCAGTAGCCCAGCATGAGGAAGGCGGGAATCCGAATGACTTGGATGAAAAGCAGAAAGATGAACAGGGTCTTGATGCGGGCTCGCGGGTAAAGGAAGAGGTAGGCGCCCATCACCCCTGCGATCGCGCCGCTGGCTCCCAGGCTCGGCACCCTGGAATAGGGATTGGCTATGATGTGCGCAAGGGAGGCAACCACCCCACAGGCTAAATAGAAGAACAGGTATCTCCAATGCCCGAGCCTATCCTCGATGTTGTCACCGAAGACCCAGAGAAAAAGCATGTTACCCAATAAATGAACCCAGCCCGCATGCATGAACATGGCGGTCAGGACGGTCACGGGAACAGGTACTGAGGCTCGCGGGGCGATATCCACGAAGTGGGTAAACTCATAGGGGACGCAGCCCAAGCGAAGAAACATCGGCGCCGGCCCCCATGGGAAAACGAAATGTTGGTAGATGAACACGGCGAGGTTGGTCAGTATGATGAGCCCGGTTATGAAGGGGATCCGCCTGGACGGGTTTTCATCTTGGAGGGGAATCATGGGATTCTAGGACCGCTACGCGGGGTTCGACCAAAAGGCACGATATACCCCGGTCGGGCTGTGAATTCGTCGAACTGATCAGGGGTGCCGACTGTCCAAGTTGAGGCCGGTGATGAAATCGATGTACCCCTCACCGCGAAGCTCAGGAAGCGGGTACTTACCATATTTGCAGGCCGCGTCGAAGGCTGCTACGATGTTACGAGGCGGGGTATCCGGCTCGATGTTGTGTGCGGACGCAAAGATGTAGCCACCCCCGGGTCCGTAAATCGAGATCAGCTTCTTAACGCCTTCTTCGATCTCTTCCTCCGTCGACAACGGCAGCAGTTTCTGGATATCCAGCCCCCCCATAAAGGTGATCTGTCCGCCAAATTCCTTCTTGAGCCGCTCGGGTTCCATGTGTCGTGCGAGGGGTTGGACGCCGTGCAGGATGTCTACACCGATCTCGATCAAGTCCGGGATAAAGGCCCGGACGGAACCACAACTGTGCAGGATAATCTTCGCTTCAGGCCGTATGAATTGTCTGATGTTCTTGATGATCTCGGCCATATACGGTTTGTAAAACAGCCGAAAGTCGGCCAAGGACATCAAAGGCCCCTGCTGGGTGCCTAGATCGTCAAAGATTTGAGCCCCGTCCACATAGGGTCCCGCCACTTCATAGAACTGCCGATCAAAGCCTAGCGCCAATTCGAGAAACTTCCCGGCTAGGCGATGATAGAACGCGGGCCGAATCTTGAAGTCGGTCAACCACTTCTCCATACCGCTGACGTATGCATAGCCGTTGAAGGGAAACATGTCGAAGAAGTTGATACCGATGATGAACTTGTCGGTCTTTTCATGTAGCGCGCGGGCGTACGCAGCCACGCCCTCTGTAATGTTGGTGTTCGGATCCGGCCAAGGATAGGCGTCAATCTCCGCGTCGGTCGTCATCTCGGCCATGGGGAAATCGAAGGCGTCGTCGTAGTACCCAGCCCTCTTTATCCTCATGCCACAGAAAAAGGGCCAAGTCTTGGTGCCGTCCTCGTGTGTCACTGGCGGGGGCAACCGTGGGAATACCGGTTGGGTATCGCAGCAAAATCTCTGCTTCACACGCTCATCAAGACCCCACACCTCATTCGCCCAGGCGCCGATCTTGACCGGCTTCGGATCTTCCAGCCCAAGGTGCTGGTAGAGTTCTGAGCAGACGCGACCATGAGGGGGGCACTCGAGGATGCCGGTACCCTCACTTCCCCCGAAATTAATAGGTACCCGATCCGGTTCGGCAAAGTTTGCGGCCGTGTAGACCCTCTCCCTTGACGTCATCTCTTTCATGTGAACCCCCCGTGGACTTAAGGCGCTCGAGGTTCCTTGAGGCTAGCCTGCACTCGTGGGGAATATAGGAGAAGACCCTCGGCGTGTCAATAAGACCCGAGGTGCGGGACGCAGCACAGGGAAAGGGCCGGGAGGCCTCTAACGAGAGGAGTAGGCGTAGGAGATCGCAGGTTCGAGATCCAAGGCTCGAGGTTTACCCCCTCTGGCGGCGTTCGAGGAAAAACAACTAACAATTCTATTTCTGCCTTTTAGCTTCGGCCTTTTGACTTACGCCTTGCGCCTTCAATGGACATCGCCGTGACTTGCCCGGTTACATCGGCGTCGCCGTCTCGTACATCGAGAATTCAACAGGGAGAGGATGAGGGACATCCCATTGGAATCGCGACAGATGGGCGCTTTGCGGCAGCCTCGGCAGCAAGCCTCCGGGATCATCCATCCTTCGATTTTGCATTCTTGATGAACTCCGTGAGCATCTTCCGGAATGAGGCCGGTAGGCTATTGAACTTCTTCTTTAGGCCGGGCATCAGGTGTTGCCTGATGATCGCGGCAAGCGAGAGCTTTTCCCAGGTCAACTGTCGTTTGTAGTCATCCAGAAACGTGGTGGGTAGGTCTTGCTCTTTCTTCCCCTGCAAAAGGCCGTAGCAAAGGTGAGATACATACAGGAAAGCCACATTCGTCAAAACCTCCTCCGGAATCTTGGACAAAGGAGCGAACTCGGGATACTGCTGGAACTCCACGGTCCGCCAAGCGATATCCGGAAGGTTCCAGGCCTTCAGCAAAAGGGATCCTACCTGAGCAGTATCGAGAGCGTCGAGCAAGAAGGCCAGGTTGGGGTTTTGATCCTTGAGTAGTTGAGTTACACCCTCGCCAAGGTCATGCAACAGGGCAATGGTCGCCACTTGTGAGGGTTTACCGACCTGGGCCGCCTGGGAAAGTGTAAAAGATATCTGTGAAATGCCGACAGAATGAGCCTGAAGCTCCTGAAAGAATGGGGTATCCGGCATGGTGTGCCGCACCCCCTCTGTGATGACGAGTTGGTGCAATTCATTGAAACCGAGCAGGAGAACGGCATGGTTGATGTCTGAAATCTTGTTTTGGAACCCGTAATAAGGCGAGTTCACCGTTTTCAAAACGATGCCCAGGAGCGAGGGATCCTGCTTCACCATTTCCCCGATTTCGCTTGCCGATACATCCTCCTCCAGTAGCTTGACGGCGAGGGTCGTGGCGAAGACCGGCAACCGCGGAACCTTCTTGATGACCCCTTGAACCATCTCAGAGCCTTCGTAGCTCTCCCCGTCATGAGAACGCAGGGCATAAATCCCTTCCCTGAGTTTCTTGTTCTTACCGGCCAGGTCGTACTCCCGCCTTTCCAACCAGCTGATGCGTTCGGAGGCGACCGCATTCAACCGCTTGAAAAAGAAGAGCTGTGTCTTGGCATCGAGCGCATTAAGGGTCGCCTTGTCAAGGGCCAGGACCCGTGCGGGCTCATTGGCAATGACCGAATACGCCCTGGGGGCCGGCGTTGTAAAGGCTATCTCCCCGATCCAACTATCCTTGCCCAGATTGGCAAGCACGTCGGCGTGACCATTCAGGTCTCTGGCGATCCTCAATTCGCCGTCCAAGACGACGTAGGCCTTCTGGCTGGCCTCCCCCTCCTTGATCAGGATCTCGTCCGGTTCCAGTCGCTTGATGGGGGCTAAACTGAAAAGGGTGTTGATTTCTTCGTCACTCAGACCTTGAAATGAAGGTAACAGGAGTTTTGGGGAAGGCTTCTTTGATTTGTCCATGGGTTCCTCTTCTAGGGATAGCCGTCATCCACGCGGCCACCCCGCGATGGACGTGCTCTTGATCAGTTGATTTAGGCTGAATCGTACTACAAAAACCTAAGAATGTCAATAGAATAGCACCACAATTGAGAGGGTGTCGATTCTGACGACTCTGCATAAAGGAACTTGAAATGGCGCCCGTAACGAAGACATCTCCTTCCTAATCGACCCTCTGCAGATCCTTGTTTCAGGCATTTTCGTGTTGACATAATTCACCTTTGTGGTTATTTACACCCGGACAAACCCACGGGAGAAAGGATGGTGTTTGCGGTCTTTCCGCAACACCATTTTGTATTAACGAGGACCCTCCCCCTCAGCCCAAATACCCTTTGTGTTCTCCTCATCCCTGCACACTCATCTCGGTTGTTCGCAGGCGGTTATTCGGGGTAATCGAGGACTGCCGAAACCCCGTTCGTGAAGGATGGGGAGGGGGTTTTGCACCTCAAATCTCGGAAGGGAGAATGCAGGCTCCATGGATTTCTATTCCTTCGTGGAAGGACCCCTGTTGTGGATCGCCCTCTTGACCTTCTTTTTCGGCACGCTCCTCAGGGTCGTCCTGTTTCTTGTCGTTTCCCGGCAGACAGACAAAATTGTCTATGAGCATTTTAGCTGGCGCTATGCCCTAGCCACCATCGGCCGATGGCTGCTGCCTTTGAATAAGGACGTGGCCAAGAACCCCGTCTTCACGGTGTTGGCGTATGTCTTTCACATTTGTCTCATCGCCGTGCCCATTTGGTACTCAAGCCATATCACCCTTTGGGAAGAATCGCGCCTCGAGTGGTCATGGACTCCCATGCCTGACTGGCTGGCCGATTGGATGACCCTGATCTTTCTCGCTATCGCAGTTTTCCTGCTGCTGCGGCGGGTCGTCTCGGCCGAAATTCGACTCCTTTCCACCTTCTCAGACTATTTTTTGCTCATTGTGACCGCGTTGCCCTTTCTGACCGGGTACGTTTTGAGTCATGGCACCTTGGACAACATCGGCTTTTTGGGTGACAACATGATGCTGATCCACATGCTCGCCGGCGAACTGATGCTTATTCTGATCCCGTTTACAAAGCTCTCGCATTTCGTCCTTTTCTTCTTTTCGAGGGCATCGGCCGGGATCGAATTCGGCCGCCGCGGGTATTCGATGTGATCGTTCAACGCGGATTCAACTCCGAGGAGTTCCAGCATGAAGGATAAAGTCAATCCAACAGAAATTATGGACTTTTTGAAATCGAAGATGGGCGCGCGATTTAAGATGTGGCTCAAGATATGCGCCCATTGCGGCCTCTGCTCGGATACCTGCCACTACTATGTGGCCAATAACAAGGACCCGGAGATGATCCCGGCCCGGAAGGTTCGATACCTCCAAGAAATTTTGAAGAAAAAGGGAAGGATCGATCGGGATTTTCTGGAGAAGGTCTATCAGACGGTCTATCATGAATGTAATATGTGTCGTCGCTGCACCCTCTACTGCCCATTCGGTATCGATATCTCCTTGATGATCGGCACCCTGAGAAACCTGCTCCTTTCGCAGGGCATCGTGCCCGAGGGGCTAGCCGCCGCCATCGAGAGCTACAAAGAGTTCGGCAACCAGATGTCAGTGACCAAAGAGGATTGGGTCGAGACACTGGAATGGTGCGAAGAGGAGATGGCGGAAGAACTGCTCGGTCTCAAGATCCCGATCGACAAGAAGGGTGCCCGAATCATGTACACGGTCAATGCCAGGGAAGCCAAGTTTTACCCCCAGGACATCATGGAAGTCGCCAAGATCTTCCATGTGGCCGGCGAAGACTGGACGCTCCCGAGCGAAAAGGGTTGGGACGACACCAATCTGGCCATGTTTGCCACCGACACACGGACGGCCAAACAGATTGTCGAAAATACCTTCAAGAGAGCGGAAGAACTGGAGGTGCAACACGTTGCCGTGACGGAATGAGGCCACGCCTACCGAGCGCTTCGGTTCGAAGCGCCCACCTGGTTAGGATATCAGCCCAAGCAAGATGTCATCCATTCGGTGGAAATCTTTCATGACTACATCCGTGACGGTAGAATCAAACTCAAGGAAAAAGTAAAAGAGCCAACCACGTTACAGGACCCCTGTAATATCGTCCGTAACGGCGGCCTTGCCCAGAAAAACAGGCAACTTGCTGAGTTGCTATCGGAAGATTTCAGGCCAATGAAGTATCAAGGTAACTACAACTACTGCTGCGGCGGCGGTGGCGGGGCCATACCGATGGGTGCCGAGATGAGGAAGTACCGCTTGAAGTCGGGCGCAGTCAAAGCGGAGCAGATCCGCGAAACGGGCGCCAAGGTTGTCTTCGTACCCTGCCACAACTGCATCGACCAGATACGGGATCTTTCAAAGGAATACGACTTGGGGATTAAAGCGGTTCACTTCAAGGAAATCATCGCGGAGAACATGGAAATCCCGGAGGAGATGATTCCGAAAGAAGAAGATGACTAATCAAGGTGGGTAGAGGGGACTATTTTCCTTCTAAGACCTCCCTCATCTTGTATGACAAGTCCTTGAATCTGAACGGCTTCTGGATGAATCCGTTGCAGCCGCGTCCGATAATTTCCATCACGCGATCGTTTAGGTTGCAGCCACTGGAGATCAGCACCTTTACGTTTGGATTCACCTGTTTCATCCTGTCAAAGGCTTCAACACCACCCATCTTGGGCATAAAGATATCCAAGATGACCATATCTATTCTGTCTTGATTCTGCTTGTAGATCTCAACGGCTTCCTCTCCATCACGGGCGATAATCGTTCGGTAACCCATCGCCTTTAAGATCTGTTCACCGATATCGCAGATCATCTCTTCGTCATCGACAAAGAGAACCACCTCTGAACCCCCAAGGAGTCCGGGTGGCACACTGATCCCCGTTGATTTCGGAAAGCCCTTACCTGACCCTTCCGAGGTAGGCGTTTCAGCCATACCGATGTCCTCTCCCCTCCCCCCAAAGACAGTGGAGCATCCTGAAGCTCGCGTCGGCCGCCCACTGCCCCTTCCCAAAGGGGTCTCCTCCATAAAGCGGCGTTATTATATTGCCTTTTCACTGCAAGGGCAAGCCTTTAAGTGCACGGATGCACTCTCCTACTTGTAGAAGATAGTGCCTGTGTTTCATGGGTGGATTGCAGCTTATTTCATCTCAAGAAACGAAACGGCTACAAGGACTCCAATTCCATCCCCCATTTCTTGGCTTTCCGAAGGTAAGAAGACGACTGAGTGCTCGCGCTGAAATATAGTGAAGTAGCCCGCGATTCTGCCCAGCGCATCCCGCCCAAAGCGGGTAAACCTGGCGAAGGCGAGTGAAATTGAGATCTACACTCTGCTGTGGTAGGCTTCCAAGTGGAATCCGAGGAAGGATTTTTCTTCGCAGGGTCATGATGTCAAACATGATGCAGCCCGAAAGGAGCAGTTTAGAGGAGGTGCAACATGAAGGAAAGGATTGAGATCCTCGAGGGGGACATCACCAAACTGAACGTCGATGCCATCGTCAACGCTGCCAACACGACCCTTCTGGGGGGTGGCGGTGTGGACGGAGCCATTCACCGAGCGGCCGGCCCTGAGCTCTTGGAGGAGACCCGCAAGATCGGCGGCTGTCCCACCGGCGAGGCCCGGGTCAGCAAAGGCTATCGACTCCCGGCCAAGTGGGTCATCCACACGGTCGGCCCGGTATGGGGCGGCGGGCAAAAGGGTGAAGAACAGCTTCTCATGAGCTGCTACAGGAACAGCCTGCGGGTCGCAAAGGAGCTTGGCGCTGTGAGTGTCGCCTTCCCGTCCATCAGCACCGGAGCCTATCGTTTCCCGCTGGAGCGTGCCACAGAGATCGCCATGGAGGAGACCAAAAGGTTTCTGGAAACGGATGAGAAGCCCCAGAGGATCATCTTTGTCTGTTTTGGAAAAAAGGTCCTGGACACGTATAAGAAAGTCTATCAACGGATCATGGGGACCTGAGTCAATAGCAGCCAAGTAGAGATCCGTTTCTGCCCAGCTTCCGGTTGTGAGCGAAACTAAACCCTACTGTTGCATAAACAACACGTCGAAAGGTGTGGAAAGACAAAAAT
>CAZAGT010000132.1:0-12792 GCA_964484515.1 uncultured Desulfobacteraceae bacterium
GCTCTACGTGGACCCAATCCTGCTTAACTCGCGGGTTTGTGCAGCCGACGACCCCGGCCACGCCCCGGATCCGGCCGTTGATGATGTTGTCGTTCAGGGGTGTATAGGACGACCGGAAGGTGCCCCCCAGCATGTAGTTGACGTACTCATGCGAAAAACCGTGAATTCCCATATTGCGTATCTGCGGGATCTCTACCGGGAACTTGCGGTTCTTGAAGCGGACAATGGCGTTTTCGACAATGGCATCCGTGCACTGCCTCGGTTCATGCTCGTGGAACTCGATGTGTTCGACGCCTTCGATCTTACACCTCGGGTTCGTCGTGAAAAGCTTGGTGCCGTAACAGTCCGCCACCTTGGCGAGGCCCTGCTTGATGCATTGGACATCCACGCCCATAGCGTCCACGGCGCCGGTGACCAGGATCGATTCGGTCGACATGAAGTTGCCGGCGTGCGGGACCCCGTGGCGTGACAGCATCTCGGCCCCGGAGCAGCACATCCCTACGAGATTGATCCCCTTGGCACCCGCGTCCTTGGCCGCTTGGATAAGGGATGGATCGTTCACCGAATCCAAGACGGACTCAAACAGATTAGGTTCGTGCCCGTGGATAATGATGTTGACCTGATCTTCTTTCAGACACCCCATGTTGACCTCGGCCCGCACCGGGGTCGGGGTGCCGAACATGATATCCGAAAGCTCCGTGGCCACCATGGAGCCGCCCCAGCCGTCGGCCAGGGCCGTGCGACTGCACTGCTGCGTGATGTTCTCGTAGTCCTGATCCACCCCCATGTGGGTACGGTGCATCAACTCCATGATCTCGCGCATAGCGCCGCGCGGAACCACACCGTGTTTGCGCCAGGTCTCGAGAGTCTTGGCAGGAACTCTCGACGCAAACGGGATTTCACCCTCCACCTGGGTATACGTCCGCTCAAGCTCCTTGTAGAGGTCCGTGGCGATATCTCTCGTGTCACGGCCTTCGACCTCGATCCCGACCTCGCGGGCCACCTCTTCCAGTTTGATCGGGTCTTTGATGGCGTAATCTTCGTTTTCCCCATTGACCACTTCCCTGAAGACGTCCAGCATGCTCATGCCGTGATCGGTATGGGCCGCCGCACCGCTCGCAACCATGCGAGCGAAATTCCGTGCCTGGATCGTGTCGATGGTGGCACCACAGACTCCGACTTTGCCATAGGGATCTTTGGCGTTCAGACGGCAAGGCCCCATAGAGCAGTGCTTGCAGCAGGCCGAATCCGCGCCGATCGGGCAGGCCTTCATGTTGGCCGCTCGATGAAACGCCGTCTCCACGCCGTCCCTTTCGGCCTTCCGAAGCATCTGGGCAGTTGCCTCACACGTCGTGACCTCTTTTATGTTGAGTTGTTTCGGTTCCGCATCCTTTTTCT
The DNA here is from genome assembly GCA_964484515.1 of uncultured Desulfobacteraceae bacterium. Taxonomy (GTDB): domain Bacteria; phylum Desulfobacterota; class DSM-4660; order Desulfatiglandales; family HGW-15; genus CAZAGT01. Next base: position 1,399 of record CAZAGT010000132.1, read on the forward strand.
TTTCCTTCTCCATTCGCTTCCCTCCTTCAGGGGTTGGTCCTATGGTTAATTTTGCAACTAGTAACTATTCCTAAAATATTATGACGTCAATGCATTTTCAAAAAAACCGTCGAAAACAGCTCCCCGTCTCAGATAGGGGCCTAGCGGGTGTCACCCGCCCCTGCCCCGGCGTCGAGACGGCATTTTGTGAAGTCGATCCTTTGCCCGCACCCAGAGCAGGTATGCTCCCTGTCAAACTCGTCCGAGAAGATCTCTTTCTCTTTGCCGCAATTGGGGCACTTGCATTCAAATGACTTCAGATTCTTGAACTGCTCATAACCGGGGCAGTGTTGTGGTGTCGTCATCGTGTCCTCCCTAGGTCGCCGTCCCGGGTAACTGCTGAGAACGCGACTTTTCAGAGGGTGATGGAAATGTCTCTCACGCCGTCTTTGGCGGAACGAATCTTCGATTTCAAGTCAGATCCACCGCTTGCTGCGAGAGCAGCCAGTTTGATCGACCGGGAAACTTCATGAAGTTGGTGCTCGAATTTGACATTTTGAGATTCAGCGACGTCTGTTCGAGTTTAAATATCAAAGATCTCGCTTCATAAAGTTTCATACGAGAGGTTTGGGGCCTGAGGCCCAACAACATGAAATCAGCAACAATGCTTTGCCTTCTACTTTGAGCCCCACCTTTGACGCTATCCCAGCCTCGTGTCAGATCCTGTGTTGCCGCAATCGGGTATGTAGCAAGACACATCCACGAATTCGCATTTCTTCTTACACGCGGGGCACTCTTCAGGCGGTTTGTCCGCCTGGACAGTATAGCCGCACTCCTTGCACTTCCAATCGGCCATGCGTTTACCTCCCTTTTTTGAGTGCTAGGCCTCGCCACCGTTGGCTGGAGGCGTAAACGTCCTCTGGCCCAGCTCACGATCGATCATGAACAGCCCACCCTGGGCATCTCCCATCAGCTTGATCTTCTGGATGACTTCATTGGCGCTGTCCTCTTCCTCCACCTGCTCGGTGACGAACCATTGGAGGAAGATCTGAGTGGCGTGATCACGCCCTTCAAGCGCCAGATCCATCAGGCTATTGATCAACCCGGTGACCTTTTGTTCGTGCTCCAGGGCCGCCTCAAAGGCGGCAAGAGGTGATTCCCACTCCGTGGGCGGTCCCTGAATCTGGCCCAGGCTGACCCTTCCGCCGCGTTCGTTAATAAAATCATAGAACTTCATGGCGTGGACCATCTCTTCCTGGGTCTGTACACGCATCCAGGTGGCAAAGCCACTCAAATTGATCGATTGAAAGTAAGCTGCCATGGAGAGGTACAGGTAGGAAGAATACATCTCCGCATTGAGCTGATCGTTTAAGGCCTTCTCCATCTTCGTGTTCAGCATGGTTCTTATCCTTTCCAGAGGCCGTGAAGATTACAGTATTCACGTGCGGTGACCTTCTCAGCGTCGATCTTGAAGCTTGCTTCCGGGGTTCCGCCAGGGTTCAAGAACTGACGATAGGCCTCCCCGTCCGCTATGATCTCGACCCACTCAATGTAGTGCTTTTCTTCCATGGGGTGAGGGACACTACCGACCTTGACGTTGACCGTGTCACCACTCTTCTCCACCACCGGCACATGTTTTTCCTTGGCCGCATCCGTGGTATTTTCCTTGAAAAGCTTCATAGGTTGACCGCAGCAGACCAATTCGCCTGCACCACCGTGCAACACCTCCACGATATTGCCGCACACCTCACACTTGTAGATCTCGAGTCTTTCTGCCATCTCTCCTTCTCCTCTCTTCGGAAATGAGGTTCGTTGTGTAAACCCGGGGGACCTGCTGATGCCCCTAAAGGCCCTTCCACAGGAGGGCCTGGGACAGACCGCCCCCTTGTCGGCCTGCTAGCCGAGCTTCTTCACGGCCTCCAGCACCGCATCGTAATCAGGCTCCTCGGTCATCTCCTTTACGAGTTGGACGTACCGAACGATCCCTTCTCGATCCACCACGAAGATCCCGCGCGCCAGAAGGCGAAGCTCCTTGATCAACATGCCGTAGTTCGTCCCAAACGAGGCATCCCGGTGATCTGAAAGGGTAACGACCCTCTCGACCCCTGCAGCACCGCACCAACGCTTTTGAGCGAACGGCAAATCCATGCTGAGAGTCAGGATGACCACGTCCCCGCCGAGCTTGCCAGCCTCATCATTGAATCGGCGCGTCTCCATGTCACAGACCGGCGTGTCCAGAGAGGGGACGGCCGAGATGACGCAGATCTTGCCGCGGTATGACGAAAGGCTGACGGGCGAAAGGTCGTTGCCAAGGACCTCCACATCCGGCGCCTTGTCCCCTGCCTTGATCTCCTTGCCGACCAGGGTCAACGGGTTGCCCTGAAATGTAATCGCACCTTTGCGCTCTTCCATGTCTACTGCCCTCCTTTTGTAACAAACAGCCCTTTCACGTTTTGGTATCAAAGTACTTCTCTTTCTCAGCCATACACCCCGGACACAGCCCGATGAACTCGAGTCGGTGTCCAAATATACCGTATCTCGTGAGATTACCCAGGACCTTCTCGAGACCCTCGACAGATTCATCAAGCGGGGCCGTCGGTGCGTCTTCGACCTTGCCGCAGTTGATGCAGGTGATGTGGTAGTGATCCTCAGTGTTGCCATCGAACCGCATCTGAGGGTGGCCGGGTTCGAGTTTCTTGATGAATCCCTCTGAGGCCAGGATATCCAGGTTTCGATAGACCGTCCCCAAACTCACTCGCGGCAGTCTTTTCCTCACCCGCGCGTAGATCTCGTCCGCGCTCAAATGTGCGTGGGTGTTTCTGACCTCCTCCAGGATTACTTGACGCTGGTGGGTCATTCTAGACATTCGGCTGGAATTCAAGACGTCACGTCCTATCAGAAAACTTCGGAATGATTACTAATATTGATACGGGATATAACGATGTCAAGGTCTTCAGGCACCAACGGAACAGTTCGGACCGTGGTCTAACTCCCGTCAGCGGCGACCGAACCGGGTCCGGCCAGCGGCCTGAACGCCTTCTTGCTGGCCCCGCAGACAGGACAGCGCCATTCTTCGGGTATATCTTCAAATCGGGTTCCTTTGGCGATCTTGCCCTTCCGATCCCCTTTATCGGGATTGTAGATATAGCCGCAATTGGTCGTCTGACATTGCCACATCTCCTCTGGTTCTGCCATTTCAGGCCTCCTTCCAGCACTTCTGGACAATATATGCTCGTCTACCGGGTTTTTCAATCACCTCAAGCGCGCTTGGTGAAAACGATCAAAGGCCGAGCTTCGATTTGGCTATTGATTTTCTTTGATGCGCCGGTAATAATTTGTATTAGAATTATCCTTCGACAGTTGCGGCAAGCTCTCTTTTGGGTGGATGGTTTCTACCGCAGCATGGTGAGGATTCAATTGCCCATTCTTTTCGAACCAACCAAAATCGCACATAGTCCAACGACACGCCTGTATTCGGGCAAGGCTCTTTTGGTGACTCCTGGCCTGTAGGCCAATTTCAAAGGTGAGGAGGTTGCTATGAAAACTAAGGCGTTCATGATCTTACTCATTTTCTGTGCCTTAACATTTATGGGCAGGGATGTGTTGCTCCGGGCATCGGAGGAGAGCGGACATCATGATGAACAAGGGCCTCACCAGCACGATGAGGGACATCATCACGGCCACAAGGCCCATCATCAGGGTGTCCTCTGCGTCCTGGAAAAGTGCGAGGTCGGTCATATTGAGACCCTGCTGGATGGAGACACCCTCGAAGCCTGGTTCGTGGGCGGCGGACATGACACCGACCGTTCCGTCAGGGTGAAGGCCAAAGAGATCCCCCTGAAGGTCCACGTGCATGGCCAAGGTGAGAAGACCCTGATCCTCAAGGCGGCCCCGATGAAGCTGGCCGGCGAGAAGCTCGGGGATGCCTCCCGTTTCATCGCCGAGGCCGACTGGCTCGATGGGGTGAAGGAATTCGAAGCCGAGGGCGAGATCGTCTTCAAGGGGGTTCGCCGGAAACTCATTATCAAGTATCCTCAGGGATACGACCCCGACCACGAGCATCACGGTCACGAGCACGAACACGAAGAGCACCACGGGCCTGAAGAGCATAGATAACGGGATGATACGGCCTTACACGGCATAGCCACTGAAGGTTCACCGGTCATGGAGGACCTGCACGCCTTTGAACGAGCAGGTCTCTCCATTTCGGTCTGCGATACCTGCCTCTCTCATTTTGATCTACCTCACGGGTCTTCTGATCTTGCATTGCGGTTTCGACTTGAATATGGTTATTCGGCGGGGGAAAGTATGAATCCTTCCCAACGTGTTGCCTCTTTGGTGAAAAGGGATTCGGGATGGAAGCATGATTCCGATGAGAAGTGGAGCATGACCATAATGACGAAAGGGGTGGAGCATCATGACCAGTTGTCACGACATGAAAAAGGGCGAGGTTTATGTTTGCGGGGACTGTGGGATCGAACTCCAGGTAATCAAGGAATGTAAAGAGGCGGGCACATCATCCGAGGGCTGCGCTTGCCATACGGAAGGGGATCCTTGCACGTTTTCCTGCTGCGGTCAGGAATTGCAGAAAAAGACTGCGTAATAGGGCACCCGTCAGTACGGTTCCACACCAGTCAGTGTTTTCTTTGCCGCCTGAGACAGGTCCTGCAAACCCCGTCGAGCCGAATCGCCGCTTTTTCAATGACGCCCGGAAAGGTGCGGTTGAGGACCTCCATCTCCAGTTGCAGGCTTTCCGGGCTGAGGCACTCGATGCCTCCGCAGTTTCGGCAATAGAAGTGCGGATGGGCCGGGTGATTTGAATTCGGTGCCATGCCGAAGTGGAAGGCCCGATCAGCCGTGCTGATCTTCTCAAGCAGGCCCTTTTCCACCAGGAGGTCGAGAATCCGATAGACTGTCACCCGGTTGATCTCGCGCGTCCGGCTCATGGTGTCGTAGATGTCCCCTGCGCTCAGGGGCGAAGAGCTGTTGCCCACGATCTCCATGATCCGAACGCGGTTCGGGATGCTCTCCAGACCGCGGCTCCCGAGGAGATCGGCGTAGTCACACTTTTCGCACATATGTCTCGACCTCCATGCCTCTGATCATTCCAACCCTTTTGCCAAACTCAGCGCAGAGCCCCCTCAAAGATGGCGGCCTGTTTGCGCAGGTTCTCAGCCCAGTCCAAGGCAAGGGGATCTGCATAGGCAACCTTTCCGCCAATCGCCCTGGCAATCGTCTTGGCACTCTTCGCAGAAAACTGGGGCTGAACAAAGATGACTTTAATGCCTCGTTGTCGGGCATGTTCGATCAAGTATTGCAGTTCGGCGGCCTTCGGTTCCTTCCCTTCAATCTCAATCGGAATCTGCTCCAGCCCGTAGGCCTCGGCAAAGTAGCCCCAGGCGGGATGAAAAACCATGAAGGCCTTGCCTCTCCCGTGTCCCGCAAATATCTTCCTGATCTCCGCGTCAAGCTCGACCAGTTCGATAATGAACTGCTTGCAGTTCCTGTCGTAGGCCGCACAATGGGACGGATCGATCCGACAGAGGGCGTCGAGGATGTTGCGGGCCAGGATCATCACAAGCGGCGGAGACAGCCAGATGTGGGGGTCTCTTATCTGATGGTCGTGCCTCCTCTCTTGATGGCGATGTTCCCTCATCGTCCTTTTCCGGATCCCCTCTTGGGTATGAACAACGATCAGGTTCGGGTCGGCCCTTACGATTCTCTCAAGCCAGACCGCTTCGAAGGGAACCCCAACAGCGAAGTAGATCCTCGCCTTCGAGAGCGCGACCATCTGTGCGGGCTTCGGCTCGTAGATGGCCGGACTCGCACCGGGTTGAACCATGACGGAGACGTTGACAAATTCTCCGCCTATCTTCTCCACGAAATACTTCTGCGGCATGATGCTCACGAATACCGAGAGTCTCCCCTCGCTGCAAAAGGCCGGCGTCTGGCCTGCGAACCACGCATACGCGAGAATTGTGGTCATGAGGCAACAACGTTTCATCAGCTGATTTCCTCTTCTCAGACGGGAGTGGAAACTGCATAGGGTATCCGAACATGGCCCGGATGACTCTCGGTTATGCAAGTAATTTGCATCCCCAGTATCCTTCTAATAAGAGAAATGAGGCCTATAGTCAAATGATTCCTGAATTGAGCAATCCCGGTTCATAGCGCCAATCAGGGCTGCGTTTAACATCCTCTTGCAGATTGAAATGCCGCAGCGTAGAGTAAGAAGTTACCCTTAACCCGGCGCTCCCCCGCCAAGTGGGAAGCATACCGGATTTCCTTCAACCCGGATACTAATCAATATGCAATCAAATTGCATTTGCAGCGGTTGATTTTTGGCTCTATTCTATGTAGACTTCTTTTTTGTGCCTTGAGTGCGACGAAAACGGAAAAGCTCCTAAAAGGCGAGGGATGAATAGAATAGCACTCCTTTGGTTAATGTGTTTCGTGCCCCTCTTCGGGTGTACCCACACTTCCTCAGCAGAAAAAGAGAAGCTCGGCAGCTTCAATCCGATGCTCTCCCTGGTAGAGTTCTACCGGGGCCCTCTGGATTCTCTTTCGGCGATCAAGACCGGGGAATGCCCAATGTACCCGTCCTGTTCGGAGTACAGCGTACAAGCGCTTGAAAAACATGGGTTTTTTGTCGGCTGGATGATGACGTGCGATCGCCTTATGCGCTGCGGTCGGTCCGAAATGAAACTGGCGCCAACAATACTCGTCGACGGGAAAGTGAAATATTACGACCCCGTCGAAAAAAATGACTTCTGGTGGAATAAGGCCAAGCTTGAGCAACATTCCCTTCGGCGCGCCAAACAACCCACCCCCATCTCCTCCGGACGCAAAACGCACCAATCCCTGCGCCGCCCGGCGCCAACCCCGGAAGGCTGATATCTTCCCCTATCTCCCATAGATCCTCACTCCATACGGGACACCGGTTCATCCTGATCCCGACGATTTCTGTTGACATTGCCGTATGACTAAATAATAATTCTATATCCTAATGGTAGGGTACTTTCTGCGCAGATAGCGCTCTTGCGCCGTTGGATCGACCTTGGGCGCGCGGGAGCGGTTTGGAGTCTGGACTGAAATATCAATACTATCGAGAGGTTACTTCGATGAAAAGCAAGAAGCATGAAATCATTACCTTCAAGGCTGATGCCGATCTCTTGGAAGCGCTCAAGGGCATCCCGAACCGTTCTGAGTTCATCCGCAACTCGATCCTGGCAGCCCTGGAGAACATCTGCCCGTTCTGTAATGGGGCAGGGTTTCTGACGCAGCATCAAAAGGCTTACCTGGAGGACTTCTTCGTGGACCACACGCTCGAAGCATGCGAACAATGCGCCGACGGCGAAGCCCACCTGACCTGTGCCAATAGGTCTGCCCATATCGGAGGACAGGCATCCGCTCAGGCCTAGACCGGGGGGCACATCCTTCCAAGTCTTGCGCATCCATGGCGCGTGAGGACCAGGAGTTGCCTATGCCTCGCGAGGTAAACCATATCCGATGTCGCCAAGCAGTGAGCGGGGGCCGGCAATGAAGAGATTCCTTGGCAGGCCGGCCCTGATCGGACTCCTCTTCGGGACGCTTCTATTTATTCCCCTGATGGCCTGCTCCACGACGCCGGAACGCAAGATTCCCGTAGGCAAGAACGACCTCCGGGACCAGGGAATCGTCGTCGGCTTCATGACGCCCCAGCGGGTTGGAGGTGCCCTCGGTTCGTTCGATGACTTTGCCGGCCACAAGTTCTTCATCCAACATGTTGCGACCCGCAAGACTGTTGAGAACCTGGGTGCCGGTTATTTCCAATTGCTGCTCCCGCCCGGCGAGTACGTCCTCGCGAAGATCGACGTGGCTTACGGCGACTTGCGACCCCAAGAACAGCCCTTCCGGTTTACGGTTGAAGCCGGAATCGTCAAATACATCGGGTCCGTCGTCACGGACCGGGATGGCTCGATCGAAGGAAGTCTAAGCCGCAAAACCTATATTCTGGAGCGAGAAAAGCTGGCCGATAAAGGGTTCCGAAGACGACGCGTACCGTCGATGAATCGCTCTGAACCGATCACACTCTATGTGGTGGATGCCAAGGAGGCGGTAGGGGCGACCTTTAGACGGCGCAATCCGGACCTGTCAGGGGTCGAGATCGTCCTCGATCCCATGCGTTGAGGGCGTCGGCGTGACTTGCATGTGACGCTCGCACGAAATAAACGCTTGACAATCGCGTTTCGGACCGAATAATGGTAAAATCGTATTGGAGGTACGAAACCTCTTCGTTTTTGATTGATACGCGTCGGAGATAGGCCACGAAGGCTGTGGGACATAGTCCCGGTGCCTCTGCGTGGCTTTTTTTTCGCCTCACCCAAGATTCGGAGACCAAGAACCTCATGCATATCTCTGAGGGAGTCCTTTCCGCACCCGTCCTGATCTCAGGGGCGGCCCTGACCATCGCGGGCACGGCGGTTGGGCTCAGGAAGCTCGACTACGACCGCATGCCCCAGGTGGCGGTCCTCTCAGCGGGTTTCTTTGTCGCCTCCCTGATCCATGTACCCATCGGGCCGACCAATGTCCATCTCGTGCTGAACGGCCTGGTCGGGCTCTTTTTAGGTTGGAGTGTCTTTCCGGCGATCCTGGTCGGACTCCTCTTGCAAGCCGTCCTGTTCCAGTTCGGCGGTTTAACCTCTCTGGGCGTCAACACCGTGATTATGGCGCTTCCCGGCCTGATCTGCTTTTACGCCTTCGGCGCCGGGGTGCGGAGCGAAAAGAGCGCCGTTTCGATCACCTGCTCCTTTCTCTGTGGCGGCATGGCCGTGTTCCTCAGCAGTCTGCTGGTCGCCCTGGCCCTTGTTTTCACCGGGGAGGCGTTCCTGATCGTGGCCAAGCTCGTCGTGATCGCGCACCTGCCGATTATGCTGATCGAGGGTCTTGTGACCGTCTTCTGTGTACGGTTTCTCAAGCGGGTCAGACCGGATATCCTGGAGGTGGCCTATGCCCGGTAACATTTGAAGAAAAATAAAAGGACGTATCAGGACCTTCCCCGTCGGCGCTCTCATCATCGCCTTGCTGGGCCCATTTATCCTTCCCCAGAACGTCGCGGCCCACAAGGTCTACCTCTTTGCCTGGGTGGAAGGTGACACGGTGTATACCGACAGCTATTTCCCCAACAAGAGCAAGGTGATCGGCGGGCGCATCGAGGTCTATGATCCTGCCGGCCACAAACTCCTGGAAGGTCGAACGGACGATAAGGGGGCCTTCGCGTTCAAGATCCCCCAAAAGACCGATCTGCGTATCGTCCTCGAGGCTACCATGGGCCACAAGACGGAATTCACGCTCAAGGCGGAGGAACTCGGCGGTGATGTTGAAGAGGCGCAAACTCCCTCCGAGCAGACTCCCAAAGAAAGCGAGATCCGAGCGGAATCATCAACCGGAGTCGAGGTGGATAGGGAAGAGATCCGCCGGGTCGTGGAGGAAAGCCTGGATCTGAAGCTGAAACCGGTCTTGAGGCAATTGGCCAAGCTGCAGGAAGAAGAAGGACCGGGCCTTACCGAGGCGGTCGGAGGGATCGGCTACATCGTGGGGCTCATGGGCCTGGTCCTCTATGTCAGGAGCCGGAAGAGTTCGAATAACCGGACATGAAGTCTGGTTTCTGCTAATCTCTTAACATCGGTAACAACCAGTGACCATCACTAATGGTCTCTAGGCGGTATAGCCGGCCACGAAGGCTGTGGCGAGCGGATGCGCTCTGCCCTGGTCTTCGTGGCCTTTTTTTATTCCAACCACCCACAACCAAGGAGGCGATCATGAAAAGACAGATGGCAATCGGTTTGGCAAGCGTTTTTTTCCTACTCCTACTGAGTGACGGCGCATTCGCCCACTTTGGGATGGTCATCCCCTCGGACACCATGGTCATGCAGGGGGACAAGCGGACAGTCACCGTGGATCTTTCCTTTTCCCATCCTTTTGAAATGGTCGGCATGGACATGGCGAAGCCGAAGGAATGCGCTGTCGTGGTGGATGGCAACCGGAAGGACCTCGCAGGGTCCCTCAAAGAGACCAAGATCATGGGGCAGCGGGCCTGGACCATGAACTACAAGGTCAATCGGCCCGGCCTCTACACCTTCTACATGGAACCCGAGCCTTACTGGGAGCCGGCCGAGGACTGCTACATCATCCACTACACCAAGACCGTCGTGGCGGCCTTTGGCGACGAGGCGGGTTGGGACGAGCCTTTGGGCCTCAAGACCGAGATCGTGCCCCTGACAAGACCCTTCGGCCTCTACGCGGGCAATGCCTTTCAGGGGGTCATCATGCTGGACGGCAAGCCGGTGCCCTACGCCGAGGTTGAGATTGAATACTACAACCAGGATAAAAAAGTCGAGGCCCCCACCGACTACATGGTCACTCAGGTCGTCAAGGCGGATCCAAACGGTGTCTTCACCTACGTGGCGCCCAAGGCGGGTTGGTGGGGTTTTGCGGCCTTGAACACCGCCGATCAGAAGATGAAATACCGGGGTGAGGAGAAGGATATCGAGTTGGGCGCCGTGCTCTGGGTCGAGTTTCAGCCCTGGCAGGAGAAGTAATCGCACAACCGAGTGATTACACCAAGGAGGAATAGGACATGCGAAAAAAATGGATGATCGCGGCCATGCTGATCGGCGGTCTCACCATGCTCTGCGGTCGCTGGGCGCGCGCCATGTCGGATCAAGAGATCTTGCAGGAATTGAAGGCCCTTAAGGACCGGATCGAGAAACTCGAACAGGAGGTCCAGGCCAAGGATGAGCAGATCAAGATCCTCAGGCAGCAAACGGTCACGCGGGAGGAGGTGCCCGAAATGGTCGAAGAGATGACCGAGGAGGGTGGCCTTCTGGCGGAGTTAAAAGATCGGGTCAAATTCAGCGGGCTGTTCGAATTCGGCGGCGCCTACCAGAGCGTCGATAACGTCGACGGCACCGATTTCACGGAGAGCGACCTGGCCCTGACAACCATGATGTTTACGGCCACGGCGGAGGTCAACGAATGGGTCAACCTGGCCGTCGACCTCCTCTACGAAGATCCCACCTTTTCACGCTTCGCCGACCAAAGCTTCTTCTTGGTGGACTATGCCGCGGCAACGTTCGGGAACCAAAATCTGTTTCCTGTCTATGGCACCCTGGGCCGGCTCTACGTCCCTTTCGGGGCCTACCTGACCCACTTTCCGGATGATCCCCTGGTCAACTCACCTCTCACCCTGACACTCGGCGAGACCAACCAGAAGGCGGTCATGATGGGGGTGGACTACACGGGCTTTTCCTTTGACGCCTATGTCTACCGCGGGGAATTCAGTCGTGTCGGGCGAAACGACAACATCGCCAACTACGGCTTCGACGCGCACTACGAGATGGCCGGGGAGCGAGGTCTTGACCTCCTCGTCGGCGC
>CAZAGT010000133.1:0-12645 GCA_964484515.1 uncultured Desulfobacteraceae bacterium
GCCCTAAACACGTTGCTGGTCCTGGTGGTCATCTATTTTTTCCATGGGTTATCTATCCTTCTGTTCTTTCTCAATAAATATCATATTGCCCTCTGGATCAGAATCGGTATATATGTTCTCATTATCTTCCAATGGGTTTTCATGGTCATTCTCGCATTGGCGGGGCTTTTCGATCAATGGATCGATTTCAGGAAGATTCACAAAAAGAGTGTCAGCGATTGAGGAGGCGTAGATAAGATCTATGAAAATCATCCTGAAGACAGAGGTTGAACCCCTGGGGTTCGAAGGGGATATTGTCACCGTAGCGAAAGGGTATGCGCGCAACTACCTTATCCCCAAAGGATTTGCCCTCGAGGCCACCGCTCAGAATGTCAAACGTATGGAGATGCAGCGCAGGAAGATTGAAATACGACGTTTAAAGGCCAAAGAGGACGCTGAAAAGGTCAAAGAGCGAATCGGGGATGTGGTCGTAACGATAGCGCAAAAGGCCGGAGAAGAAGGAAGGCTCTACGGGTCGGTGACGACGATGGATATCGCTGCTGCGCTTGAGAAGCAGGGCATCGCTATTGAGCGCCGCAAAATCGTCCTGGATAAACCTATTAAGACCTTGGGTGATTTCGATGTGCCGGTAAAGATTCACCCCGAAGTGACGGCAGCGATTAAGGTTACGGTAACACCGGAAGAGTGACTTGCGCAGAGGTTGAGGGGGACTCATGGCCCAGCCAAGGGAGAAGGTGGCTCCTGCTCCCATCAAGGTGCCACCGCACAATATGGAGGCCGAGCGTTCCATTCTGGCCGGCATCCTTATAAACAATGATGCCCTCAACCAAGTCATGGATGTCCTGGCGCCCGATGACTTCTACCGCGAAGCGCACATGCATCTGTTTGAGGGGATGATCGGCCTCTATAACAACAACGAACCGATCGATCTCATCACCCTTTCCCATCATCTTGGCCAAAGCGACCGTCTTGAGCCGGCTGGCGGCACAGATTACCTGGCTTCTCTCGTCGATGCGGTCTCCACGTCTGCCGGCATCAGCTACTACGCAAAGATCGTTCGCGATCTCTCCGTGCGCAGGAAGCTCATAGCGCAGTGCGCCAATATCTCTGAATCGTGCTTTCAAAACTGGCAGGAGACCGACGAGCTCCTCGACACGGCTGAACAGACGATCTTTGAGATCGCCGAAGAGAGGGTGAAGGAAGGATTTTTCTCTCTCGAAAAGGTGGTCAAGGGCAGCTTCAAGATGATCGAATCGGTGGCCGAGCAGGACGGATTCATCACCGGGGTGCCGACGGGCTTCAGAGATTTCGACAATCTTACCGCAGGCCTCCAGCCCTCGGACCTTATCATCATCGCGGGCCGGCCGAGCATGGGCAAGACGGCGCTGGCGCTGAATATAGGCTACAATGCGGCGGCGCTGGCCAACAAGGGCGTCGCAGTCTTTTCGCTCGAAATGTCGAAGATGCAGCTGGGTATGAGGTTGCTTGGATTTGAGGGCCGCGTCAATATCAAGAACTTGCGGACCGGGGCCTACCTCGGGGGTGACGAGTGGAGGAGACTGACCGAAGCGGCCAGCCACCTATCGGAGCTTCCTATTTATGTTGACGACTCTTCCGGGGCGACGGTTCTCGAAATGAAGGCGAAATGCCGGCGCCTGCTGAAAAAGACCAAGTTGGACCTCGTGATCATTGACTATTTACAGCTGATTCAAGGCCGCCGGTCGGCGGAATCGCGACAGCAGGAGATCTCTGAGATATCGCGCTTGTTGAAGGCCTTGGCCAAGGATCTCAATGTGCCGGTTGTGGCGCTCTCCCAATTGAACAGAAAGGTTGAGGACCGCATCAACAAAAAGCCGCAGCTGGCGGACCTGAGGGAGAGTGGAGCCATTGAACAGGATGCGGATGTCATCGTGTTTATATACAAGGACGATGCCGGCCTGCAAGCTGAGGAAGGAGAATATGATGATGTCATCCGGGTCGACATCGCCAAGCAGAGAAACGGACCCACCGGTCCCGTCCAGTTGACCTTTCAGCGGAAGTACACCCGCTTTCGTGATTACGCCGACGAGGAGGACCAATACTACACCGAGTAGGGCGCCCCGCGATGAAGACTCCTCATCGTAGCGGGGCGATGGCTGGAAATAGGACGTATTGGGGTCGATAGAGGTCTAGACTATAGACAGAGTACACGGTAAGACGGGCGGCCTGAAGGCCAACCAACTAAGGCGGCTCCAAAATATCTACCGTCGCCGGACGCCTGCCCATGAGATCATCTCACATGAATTGACCCGCCAGATATCCATCCTCTCCTTCGAAATCCAACGCCAAGTTGGTATGTTGATCACCCGCCGTGGTGATGTCAGCCATGTCATCGTCGGTGACCACAAGCGGATCGTAATACCGGACTTGGGTCGCTATCGACTCGGTGCGGGTCGGTTGCGGGGATTAAGGTGCATCCACACCCATCTTAAGGGAGAACCCCTCTCGAACGAGGACCTGACAGACATGGTCCTACTGGGCCTCGATCTCATGGTATGCATAGAGGTGAGTGATCGAGGGATCCCCGGCCCTATCTCTTATGCCCACATCCTGCCTGAGAATCACCGCGCTGAAGGCTGGAGCCTCTCACAAGCCCCTGACATTGGACGCCTGCGAACCGATTTTCAAGGACTGATCCAATCCCTGGAAGATGAATTAGCGCGGACACAGGCTTCATATGGGGTCACCGCCAGCCGCGAAAGGGCCCTCCTCGTTGGTGTGACGTCCGGCTCGCGAGGACGTGCAGAGGAATCTCTGAATGAACTGAAGGAACTAGCTCTGTCAAATCGTATCGACGTCGTGGACGTGGTCGTGCAACAGATCGGTCGGGTCCATCCTCGCTTTTTGATTGGCAAGGGAAAGCTGCGCGAGCTGGTTCTGCGATGTCTCCAGACGGGGTCGGATCTTCTCATTTTTGATCACGAGCTTACCCCGGCCCAAGTGAGGACTTTGACGGATTTCACGGCTCTGAGGATCATCGATCGCAGCCAGCTGATCCTCGATATCTTCGCTCGGAGGGCCGTGACGCGCGAAGGGAAGATCCAGGTTGAACTGGCCCAACTAAAATACCTGCTCCCACGTTTGGCCACCAAGAACACGGCCATGTCGAGGCTGACAGGAGGCATCGGAGGAAGGGGACCCGGTGAAACCAAGTTGGAGATTAACCGGCGCCGCGCCCGGGAGCGCATCGCCAGGCTGAACAGGGAACTAAAAGGAATAAGGCGCCAACGGGAGGATCGAAGGAGACTGCGGAACCATCGGGGTTTGCCCGTGATCTCGATCGTCGGTTATACAAATACCGGAAAGTCGACCCTCCTGAATACCCTGACCCATAGCCGGGTGACGGCTGAAAATCGCCTTTTTGCAACCCTTGATCCGAGCAGCCGTCGGCTCCGGTTTCCGCGTGAGAGAGAGGTCATCATAACGGATACGGTGGGGTTCATCCGGGATCTGCCGGAAGATCTGATGGAAGCCTTTGCAGCCACGCTCGAGGAACTCCATGACGCGACCCTTTTGCTTCATGTGGCCGATATAAGCAGCCCACGGATGGAAGAGCAGATCAAGGCGGTGGATGCCATTCTCAACACATTGAGATTGAACAGCGTACCGAGACTATTGGTCCTCAACAAAAGCGATCTCCTCAAACCTCAGGACGCCGCAGCCTTGGCCGCTCTTTGGAATGGGATCTCCATTTCGGCTCTCGATACGGCGACCCTGGGCGTCCTCCTCGAGCAGCTGGAGCGGGTGATATGGCCGCGCCCTACCTACCCTTCCATCTCGCAAGCTCGTCCCGGTTGCTAGGGGCCCTCATTGTGCCCCCGGCGCAATGAGGGTGCGCCAGCCAATAGCCCTCAGCAAGTAGCTTTGGGCACGACCTGGGCCCCTGACCCCTAACCGCTGGATACTGAATTGGTTGCGGTCGAAGGCCCGCATGAGGCGCCTATGCCCCTCAGCTGAGCTTTATTCCTTGTCAGGGACCAACGTTCGGCCGGCAAGACGGCTATAAGGGATATGCAGATGAAGAAAAGAGAGAAGCCCCAGAAGCACGGTTGGGAAGAACAGGGCCACATGCCACAGAATAGCGGCCGAGAGGGCCGCTTCTTTATCGATCCCATAGAAGACAAAAGCGTACTGTACGGAAAGATGGAAGGTCCCGATGAATCCGGGCGCTGACGGAATCATGACGCCGAGAGAGGCCATCGCTAGGACTAGGAAGGGGGCGATTGGGGGCAGATCAAAGCCCACCGCGCGTTCGACCAATTCAATTTGATAAAGCGACGTAAACCACAGGAGAAGAGAATAGAGGACGGCCTGTGTCCATCGGCCAGGGTCTTTGAGAAGGACAAGCCCTAAACTGAAGTTCTGGACAATATCGATCGTTCTCGCACGCAAGCCCTTTGGAATGAAGAAAAGCAACCTCTCAAGAAAGCTGAGAAACGGCTTGGTCCTGTATTTGAAGCCGACGAGGAGGATGATCAGAAGGATATAGACAATCAGTAGGATTGAGCCCGTTGCCCTGAGGCTGCCCGCGATAGGGAGGAATTCCGCTGAAAAGGTCGTCCCCCATAGGCCGATGAAAAGGATCAGGAGCAAGGTGAAGCCATCAAAAAGCCTCTCAACGATGAGCGTGGCAAACGATGAACTCCCGCTAATATTTTCCGCATGACCCAGATAGTTGGCCCTGATGAATTCACCCAGCCTGGCCGGCAGCACGCAATTGGCGGCAAACCCGATGAGCACGGCATGCAGGCGATTCATGAAGAGCGTATCCTTGATCGGCTCGAGGAAAATCCTCCAACGCCATGCCCGGATCACGAACTGGAAGAATGTGATGATGATGACACCGCCGAGCGGCAGAAAGTCGGCGGAACGGATCACGGACCATACTTCGGTCAGGCTGGCCTCATGGAGGGCAATGTAGATAAAGAGGCCGCTTATCGCCAGCCCAACCCAGAGTTTCCAGTTTAAGATCCTGTTAGCCAATACGCTCATTTACCCCAAGGCGCTTAAGAAGCACCTTCGCTTGTTGAATGTCCTGAGCTATCTGATCGGCCAACTCTTTGATGTTCTTGAATGTTTTTTCGTCTCGGAGACGTTCGAGGAAGTTCACCCTCATCGTCTTGCCGATGATGTTCTCGGCAAAATCGAGCAGGTGCGTCTCGACGGTGAGGCCAGTGTCATTGAAGGTGGGATTGTAGCCAATGTTGGTCACGCCGAGATATTCCCGATCGTCGATGATCACGGTAACGGCATATACCCCCGACCGGGGAACGAGCTCGTCGACGAGATCCAGGTTGGCGGTGGGGAAGCCTAGCAACCGTCCGCCGCGGTTCTTGCCCTTGATGACTGTCCCGCATATCTGATAATTGCGACCGAGAAGTTTCTGGGCTTCGTGCAGCTTTCCTTCCTTGATGAACATCCTGATCGAGGTGCTCGATACGAGGGTGTCGTCAACCCGCAAGGCACCCATAACGTGGACCTCATAGCCCAGTTTCGCCCCCATTTCCCTGAGCAGATCAATATTCCCCTTGCGCTGATTGCCGAAGGTGTAATCGTAGCCGACCACGACCTCCTTGATACCGATCTTCTCCAGGAGGATCTTCTGGATGAAGTCTTGCGCTGAGATGGAAGCGAACGCGCGATCAAAGGGCAGGCAGAGGATGACGTCAATGCCGGCGGCCCAAATCAGGTCCAATTTCTGTGAGATAGGTGTGATGAGGGCGGGACCGTTGGTCGGTTTCACGATTTTGACAGGGTGAGGCTCGAACGTCATTACGGCTGACTGCCCTCCAATAGCTCGAGCCCGCTCCTTGACCTTTTCGAAAAGGGCGATGTGACCCCTGTGAACACCATCGAAGTTTCCAATGGTGAGCACTGGGTCTTTTAATGGGCCTTTGAGGTCATTTAAATCATAGATAATGTTCATGGGCGAACCGGAATATGACAAATCATCGGGAGCACCAAAAAAAGCGACCGGCAAAGGAGCCGGGCGGTGGTCGCGCGCTCTAAGTGGTACCCATCCAGAAATACATTTCAGGCACTAACGAAGGTTCAAATCAGAAATGCGGATTTTTTCGCAAGGTCAAGAAAATCAAGGGATTGCGCGGAGGCATACAGCAAGTACAGCGCACAAGAAATCCCGCGGATTGACGCAGAGATTGCGGAAAAAGGCCATTTCCGGTTGCAAACTAGGTGTTGACAGAGACCGGGCATTACTATAGATATTTATTCCAAAATATCAACTTGAAATCGGCGCCGAAGTGGCGGAACTGGTAGACGCGCTAGGTTCAGGGTCTAGTGGGCGTACGCCTGTGGGGGTTCGAGTCCCCCCTTCGGCACCACCTTTTTCGGCCTTATTGCATTCCTGCCAGTGATTTCCACCCTCGGTGGCCTCCCCGCCGATATATCCTCCGCGGTTTCAAGCAGGGAATCTGCTTGTTCAAAGGAAAAGAGGTACCCCACGCCACCTATTTCCTCATCTCTTTATGGGCGTTGATCAACCCATTCGTGGAGGAATCATGAGTTTCAATCCTGGTATCACCATCGAGCTCGGGAAATATTCTTTGCGCTAATTGTTTCCCTAACTCAACACCCCATTGGTCAAAGCTAGAGATATTCCAGACCACACCCTGGACGAAGATCTTGTGCTCATACATCGCGATAAGACGTCCCAGGGTTCGTGGGGTCAGTTTTAGGAACAGGATCGAGTTTGTCGGGCGATTGCCTTGAAACACCTTGTACGGACAGAGCTTCTCAATCTCTTCCTCACTCTTCCCTTCCTTTCGTAGTTCCACAATGACCTCCGCCTTGGTCTTACCGTTCAAGAGCGCCTCGGTTTGGGCAAAGAAATTGGAGAGTAAAATGTCGTGATGGTCGTCGATCGGATTATGGCTGATGGCCGGTGCCAAGAAATCGGCCGGGATGATCTTGGTGCCTGGTGGATCAATTGGTAGAAGGAGTGTTGGCCATTGGTTCCCGGTTAGCCCCAGATGATCGGGCCGGACTGATAATCGATCGGGTCCCCGTTACGGTCGACCGACTTTCCATTGCTCTCCATATTCCCTTGTTGAAAATAAGCGGGGAAGCGATGCATGTATTGGTCGTAATGTAGAATCCTCATGTTTCCAAGTGTAAGATACGCGGAAGGCAAAAGGCTGAAGGTGAGGACAGCAAACTCCAAAGAGTTTTTCCTCGAATAGCACCAGAGGCTCGTGAATCTCGTTCCTCGAACCTCGACCTGAGTTCCTTTATCTCTCTTCCGCTGGATTCCCCCTGCTCGAACAGAGCGGAATAACCATTTTCCATCAGCCCCGGAAGATTCGGTTTTTCGACAGCTTCGCTAGGTGTTGCCACGGTGAATCAACTCCCGGACTTGTCCTTCTCTGGGGCAAAGTCATTGAATGCCGGCGTTGCCCGACGAAAAAATCCTTCTGCACTTCGAATGAGGAATAGGGCGGCGAGCCCGTGATCTTTCGCAAATTGATAGCCTTTCCCCGGTCCCAGGACCATCAACGCCGTCGCCCAACCGTCGGCTTTCATGCAGTCGTCCGCAATAACCGTCACTGAGGCCAAATCGTGTACAACGGGACGGCCGGTTCGTGGATCGATCGTGTGTGAATACCGTTTTCCATCCGTCTTGAAGAAGTTCCGATAATCGCCCGAGGTCGCCAGCGCCCCATTGTGGAGTGACAAGACCTCCTGAATCCCGAACCGACCCTCGGTAGGGGTCTCTATCCCCACCGTCCACGGCGACCCGCGCGGCTTTGAACCGTGGGCCCGAATTTCACCGCCAATCTCCACGATGTATCCGGAGATCCCCGTTCGTTCAAGCAGTTCGGCAATCCGGTCGACACCGAAGCCCTTGGCCATCGCCGCGAGATTGATCTGAACATCCCCTTTCAACTTACGCAAAGCCGGCGGCGATATCCGTACCTGTACATTGCGGTAGCCGATCCTCGTCATGGCAGTACGAATTTCTTGGTCGGTTGGGACGGTCTGGTCACGGTTTTCTGGACCGAAGCTCCACAAGTTGACCAGCGGCGCGACCGTGATATCAAATGCGCCTCCGGTTGCTTCACTCATGAGCAGGGCTTCGTGAACGACCTGAGCCGTTTCAGGCGAAACCTCCAACCAACGCTCCGCCTCGTGGCGATTGAAGCGCGAGATCTCAGACTCAGACCGATAGATGGACATTTGATCGTTAATACGATCAAGCTCGGCTTCGATACATGACGCAAGCTCCTGTCGTGTCGTTCCTTGAGGAAGGTCCGCTATTTTGATGTTGTACAGGGTGCCCATCGTCTCCCCTGAGATCGCGATGGGCCCTGATGAGTGAACGGCCTTCTGCCTACAGCCCGCTCCGTTCAGGAAGACAATCGTCAATAGGAGACAAAGACATGCGCTGAGAGGTCGCATGCAGCCGCATGGTATCTTGCTGAGATGAGGAGTTTCGCTCATGGGGTTCGGTTCGGAAGTCATTTGAATCCCGTTTGCCGGATCTCGTGTGGCACGCGCTCACGGATCCATTTGTGATGGAGCTTAGGCTCAAGATCTAGCCTTGACACTCACCGGACGCGTCAGTATTCGGTTTTGCGACGCATCTTACGCCATTCAGCGTGAAAGAAGCCTTTTTCGTCCACCCGTTCGTAGGTATGAGCACCGAAGTAGTCGCGCTGTGCCTGCAGGAGATTCTGAGGCAAACGTTCGCTCCGGTAGCCGTCATAGTAACTGAGGGCGGCACCAAAGCAGGGTATTGCTATGCCCATTTCAGCAGCCTTGCCCACAACCTGTCGCCAGGCAAGCTGGTTAGATTCAACGGCCTCCTTGAAGTAAGGATCGAGCAACAGGTTTTCGAGTTCGGGATCCCGGTCAAAGGCCTCCTTAATGCGCTCCAAGAAAGCGGCCCGGATGATGCACCCCCCGCGCCAAAGCATGGCAATATCGCCATAATTCAAGCCCCAGCTATACTCCTCAGAGGCTGCCTGAAGCTGGAAAAACCCCTGGGCATAGCTGCAGATCTTTGAGGCATATAACCCCCTACGGACCGATTCAATGAACTCGTCTCGATTCACCGATCCGCGAGATGTATCAATCGCCCTCTCCGGGCCTGACAGGGTCTTGCTAGCTCGTGCCCGTTTTTCTTTCTGCGCGGACAGGAAGCGGGCAAACACGGCCTCTGTGATCAGAGTCGTAGGCACGCCCAGGTCTAGGGCCAGTTGGCTCGTCCATTTGCCGGTTCCTTTTTGTCCCGCTTTGTCAAGGATGACATCAACCAGGGCGTTATTTGTCTCAGGATCGATGACGGAGAAGATATCGCGCGTAATCTCTATCAGGTAGCTGTCAAGTTGACCCCTGTTCCATTCGGCAAAGACCTCGTAAAGCTCTTCATTGCTGAGCCCTAAAGCAGTTTTCAATAAGCTGTATGCTTCGCAGATGAGCTGCATATCACCATATTCGATGCCGTTGTGGATCATTTTGACGTAGTGCCCTGAGCCTCCGGGGCCGATCCAATTGCAGCAAGGGATGTCATTGTTGGCGCCCACCTTAGCGGCGATTGACTGCAATAGGGGTTTGACATGTGGCCAGGCGTCGGCAGAACCGCCAGGCATAATGCTGGGGCCGTGGCGCGCACCCTCCTCGCCGCCGGAGACGCCCGTTCCAACGTACAAGATTCCTCGTGGCTCTAATCCCCTTATTCGACGCTCCGTGTCAGCAAAATAGGAGTTGCCCCCGTCCAGGACAATGTCGCCTGACTCCAACAGGGGGGTTAGTTGTTTAATGCTCATATCCACCGCATCTCCGGCCTTGACCATCATCATGATTTGGCGGGGTTTCTTGAGGTTTTGCACCAGTTCTTCGAGTCTGTAGGCTCCGACAATCGGCTTTCCCTTGGCCGGACCTCTGAGGAATTCGTCCACCTTGCTCGAAGTACGGTTGTAAACCGCGACCCGAAAATCATGGTCGGCCATATTCAAGACCAGATTCTGTCCCATGACGGCCAGGCCAATCAGGCCGACGTCGCACTGGTTGCTCATGGGGTTAGCTCCTTTCTTTGATTGAGTTCCACAAATCGATACCGTCATAACGGCCGTGGAAAGGCATCCGTCTCCCAATCTCACCCGTTGAAGCTTCGGCGCCTAGGCGACGGCGGAGGGAATTCCGCCAGAGGAGAGGCCGGATTGTGGCTTTCGACAGTCCTCAGGGTAACCCGCTGGCGGCGGCTCTATCCACGAGCCAAAGCAGCCTCCCGTGCGTAGGCTGAATAAGTTGCGATGGCAGGCGCTCGGGTTGCCTGTCTCCCACCAACACTTGCCTCAGGGTTTCTGCCTTCTCCTCACCGCTGACCAGGAATAACACCAAATCTGCGTTATTTAGAACCGGCACCGTCATCGTAATTCGGTGCGTCTGGAGCTTCTCAATCCAATTGGCGACCACAAGGCGCTCTCGCTCCATCAGGGCTTTTGTTCCGGGAAAGAGCGATGCGGTGTGACCATCAGGACCCATACCCTGAAGCACACAATCGAAACGCGGCAGCTGCCCTGGCTCCAGTCTGAAGAACTCGATCAGTTCCTGCTCGTATGCTTGTGCCGATGTGTTCGCGTCTGGGTGTTCGACGGGTACCCGGTGGATGTTTTCAGGTGGCACCGGCGCCTTGGAGAGCATCGTCTCATAGGCCATGCGATAGTTGCTTGCCGGATCGTCCCAAGGGACGTAGCGTTCATCACCCCAAAAGAAATGGACCTTATCCCAGGGGATTCGCTCCCCAAATGCGGCCTCCGTCGCCAGCAAGGCATACAGGCCCCTCGGCGTGGTGCCCCCGGAAAGGGCCATGGTGAAGCGCGCTTTGTTCCTTAGCGACGCACTGATCCGGTCAACAAGGAGCTCACCGGCCACACGATTCATTTCCTCAGGATTTGCCGCCACTTGGATCTCGGGTCGGGATGTACTCATCGTTGCCTTCTTTTCGCCTCAAGCCGGTAATCTCCGGCCAAAGCGTTCATGTGTCTACACCGTCGACGGCATCTCCTAAAAACTGCCCCATCGTGCCTCCTTTCTTCCGTCTCCGAGTAACACTATAGTGAACTGCGGTCCACATATCAAGAGAGTAAGAGATTGCCGATGCTGGAAGTAATGTGAGTTTATTCTTAAGTTTTGGCCTTATCTTCCGATGTTGTCCTTGGGATAACGAGGCTATCAGCAACTGGAAGTGACTAACTCTAACGACTGGGAGCTGATCGCCGGAACGATAAAACTCTTAACCTAAGCGAATTTTGCTGAAACAACGGAGGGATAATGACAGTGGCGAACGGCAAGGTCATGAATGCGGATGAAGTATCAAGGTGGCTAAGGATTCCAAAGTCAACCTTATACAAACTATGCAGCGAGGGGCGGATCCCTTGCGCGAAAATCGGCAAGCATTGGCGATTCGATAGAACCGTGATCGAAACATGGTTTGAGGGAAAACTCAGGGAACAGGCCCAAAGGCACCACTAAAGTTCTATCAGGGATCCACAAGAGGTGCCTTTTACGAATGAACAGTTTCAGAGTCGGGGTCCATTCTTACATCCACGATTCGTGCCACGTGGTTTCACGTCTTGGAATAGCCCCGATCAAGGCTGTCGTGTCAAGAAGGGTAGGCTATCTACCCACTTCATCCCCTCTAAATTCCCCCTTGTATTTCCACTAGCAGCTTGTTACGGCAAGAACAACTATTATTTGGGAAAACTGGATATCAAGCAAACGTCTCGCGCGGCGGCGTAGCCGCCAGCGGCGACCGCCAGTGATTTAGATCATCCGCTCAGGTTGATTGCGTGTCGATTCGTGTTCCTCACGGAATCCGCCGGTATTCTCGGGCTGTTTGAGTATGATTCCTCCGTCTCCCCAACCCATTCTGGTAACGGCTGCGGCGTCCCAGGGAAGGATGTTGCCGCGATCTTGTATCCCGGGGGTATCCATCCCGTATGTGCGTTTAAGGGTTGAGTTTTGTATCGCCTTCGGGTGAGGCTCAGCCGACCAAGGCAACCGCCGGCGGCCCCTCTTCGGAAGAGGACGTGATTTGATGTCGAAAAAGAAGCGAGCGGAAAGAAGAAGATTCAAGCGCTTCAAGGTGAAGGAGGGTGCATTTGCCGCGCTGAGGCCTCATTTTACGAAGCTCGGTCAGATTATTGACACGGGAAAAGGGGGGCTCGCCTTCCGATATGTGGCAGTCGATAAGTGGTCAGAGGAAGGCTCTGAACTGGATATTGTCTTTGCCGGAAGTGCTGTCTATCTAGAAAAACTGCCGGTCAGAATCGTTTCTGACGTACCGATGCCCAAGGAGAGCCCTTTTGGTAGCTTTGTCACGAGACGACTGAGTGTGCAGTTTGGCGAGTTGACTCCGCGACAACGATCACAGATAGATCAATTCCTCAGAGAACATACCTTAAACGAGGCCTGAGAGCACAGCATCGAACGCCTTAGTTTCTTCTTCGTAGTCAAAAACATTCATCCTACCTATAGCTTTCAATCTCAGCTTTAGTTATTCAGAGGCCGGCAAGCTCACCCCGAAATCAAGTTTACCCTACTGTTGCATAAACAACACGTCGAAAGGTGTGGAAAGACAAAAAT
>CAZAGT010000134.1:0-949 GCA_964484515.1 uncultured Desulfobacteraceae bacterium
ATGCAGGGCGGCCGTTCGGTCTTTGACGCGGACCTCCAGCATGTCATGGGCCTTCCGAAGGGCCTCCTCGGCCTTCTTCCGCTCGGTCAAGTCCCGGACCGATAGGAGCAGCGCGTTCTCACCGTGGTGTGGGATAGAGGCGGAATTGATTTCAACGGGAATCTGGTTGCCGTCCCGAGCACAGAGGGCCGCCTCGAATTGACTGTGGAAGTCGCCACCTGCAAGCAGGGAGCGAACGTGGCTCAGGGCTGTCTCGCCATCAGAACGGCCGAGTACGTCCGTGAATGGGATCTTCGTCAGATCGCCGTCGGTGTAGCCAAGAAGCCGCTGATACCTTGGATTCGTGTAGGAATGCCGGTCTCCCTCGATGATGGCGATGCCGTCGTTTGAGTTCTCGGATAGGGCCCTGTACTTGGTTTCGGAATACTGCAGCCTCTCGTAATTGAGCATGCTGTGGAGCGAGATGGCAATAAAATTGGCAATGATGCTGAAGAGGTTGACCTCGTTGGCTTCAAAGACATGGGTATCCGTATGGCTCAGGTTTATAACGCCGAAGGGCTCGACGTCGACGATCAGGGGGATTGAAAGGAGGCTTCCGATCCTCACGTCGCTCTCCCTTTGATGCATGAAACGCGAGGACTCCTTGACATCATGGATCAGAACGGACGTTCGGGCCGACATGGCCCTCCCGGCAGCCCCTTCACCTTCTTTGAAACAATAAATGACGCCTTCTCTGGAGAGGACCCGCTTGGCATCCAGGACATAGCTCTTCTTCGTCGGGTCGGTGGCAGCGACCAGAAACAGCTGGCCCTTTTCTTTGTCCAGCAGCATGATCGAGCAGTTCTGGACGATGGTGTTCTGAATGATCACGTCCAGGATGGTCTTGCAACCGCGCTCAAAACAGTGGAGATGCAGCAGGACCTTCCCGATCTCACGGACCATCGAAAGC